>CALMXK010000072.1 GCA_937871165.1 uncultured Actinomycetes bacterium | reverse complement strand
CCATGAAGCGATCGCCCTCGGCGCCAGCCCGCGAGCCAGTCTCAGTCTGCTTCGGGCAAGTCAGGCGAACGCCGTCTGTGACGGACGGACGTTCATCACCCCGACCGACGTGAAGACCGTCGCACGAGGGGCGCTCGCCCACCGCATCGTCGCATCGAGCGGCGGCGACGTTCACCACTGCGCCTCGCTGATCGACGGCATCCTTCGCCGCGTGCCGCCTCCGCGCGGATGAGCGCGGACCGTCGGTCCGACCTCACGCCGATCGCGATGCGCTCGGTGACGTCGGCCGCGTGGGTGATCGCGGGAATCTGTGCGCTGATGGCACTCGCCGCCCGGACGACGGGCTCGGGGTGGCTGGTGGTCATCATGTGCATGCTCGCCGGGGCACTGGCGATCGGACTTGTGACTCCCCACGTCGCCCTGATCGGCGTCGGTGCGACGGCCACCGGGCCGTCCGACACCGTCGCAGGCGCGCCCACGACGCTTGCAATCGCGATTGGACGCCCCAATCTCGGCTACCTGGTGCGCATCGATGACGGCCCATGGACGATGGTCACGACCGGTGGCCCGGTCATGGTCACCATGGTCCCACCCCGCCGTGGTCGCTACGACAGCGTCGACATCGAGTTGTGTTGCGGTGCGCCGTTTGGCCTTTCCTGGGCGCGCAGACGCCTTCGAGTGCCACTCGTTCACGACCTGTTGGCTGCGCCACGCACGGTCGACGACGCCACGCAGGTGCCCCCGGCGAGCGACGTCGGCGAATCCGATGAGCATTCGACGAGACCGCACGGTGGAGAGCAGCTTCGATCGGTGCGCGACTACGTCCACGGCGACCCACTGCGTCTGGTCCACTGGCCCGCCACCGCGCGCCGCGGTGAGCTCGTCGTCAAGGAACTCGAGACGCCCGCGCGGCGACACGTGCACATCACCGTGGAGCTTCGCGGTGGTGCGAACGCCGACGAGCGGGTGTGTGAGCGTGCCATGGGCATCGTGACGCGCGCACTCGGCGACGGCCACACCGTGACACTTGCGACAGCGAGCCCCGACGGGCCGCAACTCGGCGACATCGGCAGTCGGGTGGATGCGGGCCGGCAACTGGCGGTCGCAGTCGCCGGCCACTGTCCGGTCCCGACGACCATCGCGGGAACCGCACAGATTCACCTGCGAAGCGGGGGCGAATGAGCACTCGGGTGCCGGGCGCACGGTTGGGATGGTCGGCGCTCGTGGGCGACCTGGGTCGCCCGTCCGAACGGTCGCGCACCGTACGTGTCCTGGTCTTTCTCGCCCTGGCGATCTCCGTGGGTGCCGCGTCGACGACCGACGCGATCAGCGCAAGCGGCGCGCTGGCGGCCGTCCTCGCCATGGCACTCGGCAGCGTGGTCGCCGGCAGACGACGCGATGACCTGCATGCCTGGATCGCGGTGGGCGTCACGGCGGTCACCGTCGTGCTGGTCGCCAGGTTCATGACGACGCACCTGTCGGTCGCGACCCCTGCCGAGCTGCGCGCCCCGCTGGCGCAGCTGCTGATCACGATGGAATGCTGCCGCACGTTTGCCATGCGCACCCGGCGTGAGCTTCGTTTCGCCCTGAGCTCGAGTTCCGCGATGGTGGCCGTCGCGGCCTCCATGTCCCTGTCGTTCACATTCATCGTCCCCCTGACGGGATGGGCGATCGTCGTGGCCGCAGCGATTGCCGCCGCCCACCGAAGCGACCTTCGTGAACGGATGGATCACGCCGACGGGCCACGGGCCCGACCCGGCGTCCGTTCCATCCTCCCGGCCGTGGTGGGTATCGCACTCGCCGGAATCGTGGGCATCGGCGTCTTCCTCATCGTTCCGGCTGCGAAGTCCAGTCGCTTCCTCGCAAACATCGCCCATCTGCCGCGAAGCACACCGGTTCCCAGACAGGGGGATCTGTCAAACCCGTCCCTGGGCGCGAACAATCCGTCCGGGGGGACCGAAGGCCCGGAGGGAGGCCAGGCGCAGACGTTCGGCTATTTCGGCTTCTCGAAGACGCTCGACACCGGTGTCCGTGGCCGTCCCGACGACACGCTGGTCATGCGCGTGCGCTCGTCCACGCCCGATTTTTGGCGTGGACAGAGCTTCGACCTGTGGGACGGCAGGACCTGGACGATGTCCGACGAGCGCACGCGAGTCCTTGCCGGTGGCAGTCCGATCCAGGTGTCGGTCCTGCCGGATGACCCGCCGGTGCGAAGTGACGAACTCATTCAGACGTACTTCCTGGAGACGAGCGGACCGAACGTGATCTTCGGGGCGGCCAGGCCCAGCCAGGTCTACATCCCCCAGGCGGCGCTCTTTCAGTTGCAGGACGGCACGCTGCGCACCGGCGTGGAACTCGAGGCCGGGTCGATCTACACCGTCGTGAGCCAACGACCGTACGCCACGCCACAGCGGCTGCGCTCGAGCGGCGACACTGCTGAAACCGCGCCGGAGGCTCTGCAGGTGCGCTACGGGGCGATGCCGGTCGCCACCCGGCGGGTCGTCGACTTGACCGAGCAGCTTGTCCAAGGTCAGCCGACGACCTACGACAAGGTCATGGCGATCCAGGACTGGATGGGCAAGAACACCAAGTATTCGGTCGACATTCCGCCCCTGCCACCCACCACCGACGCCGTCGATCAGTTCCTTTTCGTCGACCGCGTCGGCTTTTGCGAGCAGATCGCGACGAGCCTCGTGGTCATGTTGCGTTCGCAGGGCATCCCTGCACGCCTGGCCGTGGGCTACGCGGCCGGCGAGCGCAATCCGTTCACCGGGCTCTACGAGGTGCGTGCGAAGGACGCACATGCCTGGGCGGAGGTGTACTTCCCGAGTGTGGGTTGGCAGGCGTTCGACCCCACCGCCAGTGTGCCGCTGTCCGGAGACCCGCCACCCGACGCCGCGCGCGTGGGACTTGGAACGTATCTGAACGCCCATTTCGGCCGGTATGTGCGACCGGTCGCAGCCCTTCTCGCCGGACTTGTCGCGCTCGGGCTGTTCGCCGCACTGTGGCGCCCGACACGGGCGTTTGTCGCCCGGCGGCGCCGGCGCGCCAACGCGACCTGGGCCGAGCTGACGTTGATCCGCCTTGAGGCGATCGGAACGAAGCTCGGTCGCCCCCGCGGCACCGGCGAGACCGCTCGCGAGTACGCGCGAGCCCTGCAGCGAACCGTGTTGCCCGATGAGCGGTTCACACCGATCATCGATGCGATGGAACGCGATGCCTACGGACCGCTTCCCGTGGACGACGAGGAGCGCCTCCAGGCGACCCGGATGCTCGACGAACTCGCCGAGGTCAGCCGGTGACACCTCCGGGAAAGCGTGTGCCCGCCACGCGAAGGAACCGGGTGCAGCGCCGTGCGCGCACCGTCGTCGCGTTGTCCGCACCGGTCCGGGAATCGCTGCAGCGGCGCACCGTTCGGTTGCGAATCGGCTTCATCGAGGCATCCAGGAAGATCCACGACCCGGGCTGAAGATCGCCGATGCGCCAGACGATGACCCCCTTCTGGATGCGGGCGTCGACCGGCCGCCCCACCAGTGACAGCCCCGCCGGGACCTTGTAGCGGATCACCACGTTCTTGGCGGTCGTCGTGCCCGTGTTGCGGATGATCAACCCGTAGACGACCTTCTTGTTGGACGCCCGCACCGTCCGCCCCACCATCCGAAGCGACAACGAGGTCCGCCGAAGCGGCCCGTCGACGACCGGGCATGCACGTGCGGCGTCGGTCACCTTCCACGCGATACCCGACCCGGCCGCGATGACGTATCCCGGCTCGGCGGCCGCGGTGATGGTGAGCGTCCCGTCGGCTTCCCAGTCGCCGACGGTGTAGCGCACCCCGTCGACCACCGGAACCGTGATCATGTCGTTCGCCGGGCCGCACAGCTCGTACACCGTCGGCGCCCGTGTGCTGACGGAGATCGGACAGGGCGTCGCATGGTCGGTGAAGGTCCATGAGACGACCCCATCGCCGTCGCCGGCGATGATGTAGCCATCCCACGTCGTGGCCGTCACGGTCCGCGTGTTGCCCTGCCAGCGACCGTAGTCGTACGTCAGGCCGCTGATCGAGGCGACACGTCCGATCACGTCGTTGTTCGGGCCGCAGACCTGACTTGTGATCGTCGGCCGTACCGGCTCGACGACACGTGGGCACGGGACATCGGTGAACCGCAGCACCCACCGGTTCGGCTCGTTCACCGTGTAGCGAGTGGTCGTCGCCACCGCCTCCACGACGATCCGGCGTGACCCGGTGCTCGGCACACGGTAGGTGCCCGGCGGGGTCGGGACGCCGTCCACCAGGTACATCACGCCGACATCCGGGTCGACGAGGTTGACCTTCGTCTCATCCGGTCCGAACAGGGTGAACAGCGGCACGGGAACCGCATCCGGGATCGTGTAGGTGTCCCCGGCCATGCCGCAACTGTTGACCGAGGTCGGGACGTTCGGCGTCACGACGGGCGGATTGACGGCGCCCGGCGGGTACACCACCGAACCGTAGACGTCGCAGTACGCGGCGGCGAACACCGACATCACGTACGTGCCGCCGGGCAATTTGTCGAGGCCTGGCGGGAACTGCAGCCACACCAGGAAGTCCCGGGTTCCGTCGACAAAATCGTCCGGACCGGAGAAGCTCGTCGCCGACCAGAATTCGCCGGTCGCGGAATACCGGCAGACGAACGGGTACTGCTGGTAGCCGGCGACCACAGACGACGTCGTCTTGACACCGGTCCGGGTTGCCACCGGCAGACCGCACAGACGCTTCATCGCCGCCGTTTTCGCAACCTTGACGCACCCTGCGCGGGCAGTCGCGTGCGCTTTTTGGAGCTTGGCCTTCATTGCGGTGGGCATGGGCTTCGGCGGGCGCGGTACCGCAGCTGTCGGCACCGCGATCAGCGTGAGTACAAGCATTGCCCGGATGACCACGCTCGGCCACCCACGACGCGCGTCCATCCGCGTGTTCGTGTTCTTGCCCTTCCCTTGCAGTCTGCCGCCACTCACCGCGTACCCCCGCACGCGCCCGACATGACCGTTCGACCGCGCAAGACTACTCCCTGCGATCGATCGTGCTCAACTCCACTCGAAGTGTGGAGGGGGCGGGGCCCGACGTGCAGGCCCCGCCAAACACCTCCGAACCGCACCTACCCGGTGACACCCGGCTGGGTGACGCCGGCCACGCGAACGAAGCGTGTGCATGCCGTGGCACTGACGCCCGGGGCGTTGCTCCCGCTCGCCCGTGCCGTGTTGCACCGCGTCTTCGAGGTGTTTGCGGCGGTACGCATCGCAACCCGCACCGTCCGTGACGCACCGGGGGCAAGGGTTCCGATCGACCACACCGCCGACCCGCCGGCCATCGTCCCGCGAGACGGGACCGAGGCAAGCACCATGCCGACCGGCACGACATCCCGGATGACGACCTTGTAGGCCGTCGCACGTCCGGTGTTGGTCACCGTGATGGTGTAGGTGATCGCCTTCGTCGCCGATGCCACGCCTGGACCGAACTTCCGGACCGAAAGGCGCGTCGGACAGGCCACTGCCGCGTCGGTGAACGTCCACGTCGAGGGCTGCGCCAGAATGGTTCCGGGCGCGGCGCTTGCCGTGACGGTCGCCGTATTGCCCGACCACGAACCGATGGTGTACGAGATCCCTTCAGGCGCGTTGGCCGGAGGGCTCACGACGTCGTTGTTCGGACCGCACTTCGGGCTGACGGCCGGGCGTGGAGCCACGATTGCGTCCACCTGGCAGGTCACGTCCTTGTCGGTGAAGGTCCACTCGGTGGTGGCGCCTTCCTCCACGACCACACCGGGCTTCGGCGTGGCGCGAACCAGCAGGACGTTGTTGTTCCAGCCGGACGAGGTGTAGGTGAAGTACTGCGACTCCGGCAGACCCACGATGTCGTTGTTCGGACCGCAGATCTCCGACACCGTCGGCGCAGGAGGTGCGACCACGACCGCACATGACTCGTTGTAGTCGCGGAAGACCCAGGTGAGCTTGGCGCCCTCGGTCACGACAACACCGGTCTTCGGCGTCGCGACCACTGTGATCTGTCCCATGCTCCATCCGGACGTCACATATGTGAAGTACGGCGACTCGGGAAGCACCACGACATCGTTGTTCGGACCACACACCTCCGACACTGTCGGAGCGGGTGGCGTACGGGTCTCGACGGGCGGCGGAGGACAGGGCTCGGCCTCGTCGGTGAAGGTCCACTCCATCGTGGCGCCTTCTTTCACGACCACGCCCTCTTTCGGGTGGGCGCGAACCGTGAGTCGATTATTCGTCCAGCCGGAGCTCGTGTACGTGAAGTACGCCGACCTGGGCAGGACCACAGCATCGTTGTTGGGACCGCACTTCTCCGCCACTGTCGGAGCGGGCGGGGTACGGGTCTCGACCGGCGGCTGACATGGCTCGTTCGAGAAGGTGAACGTCCATGTGGCCGGTCCTGACAGCACCACCTTGTGCGCGATGGCGACCGCAAGGATCGTCACCGTGCCGTTGCCGGCGTAGGTGCCGGCGGAAACGACGTTTCCGTTGATCATGTAGCGCACCCCGGCGGTCACCGGGATGGTGTAGGTGTCGTTCTCGGTTCCGCAGACGTCGATCTTTGTGGGCGGCGCCGGCTCGATCCGCGGACTCGGAGCGGCACACTCGCATTTGATGTCGAGAGCGGCTTTCAGATCCGACCACTTGGCCCCTTCGGGGTAGTCGGCGAAAATAATGAAGTCGTCCTCATGCTTGGGAAGATGCGCAGACGTCTGGTCCGGAGGAATCGCGACCCAGTTGTTCGTGCCGCTGCCGACACCCTTGTGGCAGACGACCTCATGGTGCGAGTTCTGCGAGGCGAGACGACGAATCGCAAGCGACACTTTCTGGCTGCGACACGGCTTGCGCTGCGCTTCCGTACGCGCCTCCCGCAGGCAGCGCGCACGAACGATCTTGGTTGCACGGATCTCCGCGCGACGGGCGCGGACCATGCTTGCATGGCTGATGAGCGGCGCATTAATGGCGAGTGCGAGGCCATTTGGTGCGTACGCAAGTCCCTGTGGACCGATCACCGTGCCGTTGGACGTTTCCACACGAGCGAACAAGACGAGCAGAACCAGTGCGAAAAAGCCCACGGTCGCTCGTATGAAACGGATGAAACTCGGGTTGACCATCATTGGCGTACTCCCTCCGAGACTGCGAAACATGTCTGATCCCAGCTGAAAAAAGACTAAGAACCGAACTCTCCCGCATGAGTGAGACAGGATCATGCAGGATGCATGAGCTTTTGGCGGTATTTGCGAGACTTTTGCGGGAGGAAACTATCAGCAAATTGCAGAAAAATTAGTACATGGTGCGGGAGGACTTCGAAACACGTTCACGATACGCCTCACCGCCACACCTTGCAGACCCTCGCCACTTAAGCGAACATATGTTCGATGCGCCGGACAACTCACACACGACTGCACGCACTTGGAGCGCCTGACGGGAATACCGGGGTCAGAACGTGATTGTCGCGGTCGAAATCCCACGATTTGCGCTCCATATCGCTCTTCGAGTCGCGAAACGCACCGCTGATACATCGATTGCCCTCGGTCCGCAGCCGGGCGACCCCAACGTCATCGGGTTGTGCTCGGCGGAAGCGGAGCGCAACGGACTCGCACCGGGCCTTCGCGTGGGCGAAGCGCTGGCACGCTGTCCGCATCTGGAGTTGGTCGTTCCCGACCCCGGTGCGACCGCGGTCGCAGCCGAACAGGTCACGACCGCACTCGAGCGCATCGGCGCAGGCATCCAAGTGGACGCATCCGGCACATGGCTGTTCGAAAGCAGTGGCTTGGAGCGCCTTCACGGCGGGATCGAAGGTGTCATTCGCCAGACGAGAGCCGCCATTCCGGTGGGGCTCGACGTTCGCATCGGCGTCGCACCAACCCTCTTCAGCGCACTCCAGGCGGCACGACATGCGCAGCGTCGCGTCCCGCTGCATCTGTCCGATGAGACCGCCGCGACATTTCTCGCACCGCTCGATGCCACCCTGCTGCCACTCGCCGACACCGATCACACCGCGCTCGGCCATCTCGGAATCCACACGATCGGACAGTTCGCGGCCCTTCCACGCACTTCGGTCGTCGAACGTTTCGGGCTCGACGGGCTTCGTGCATGGCATTGCGCACACGGCAGCGACACCGCACGCGTTCAGCCGCGCGTCCCTCCGCAACCGATCGAAGCAGCACTCCACTTCCCCGAAAGCGTGGGGGCGCTTCCGGCGCTCCATGCCGCGGCACGCATGTTGATCGGCCAGATCGCCCAAGCGGCGTACAGCCGCGGGGCAACCATCCGTTCCATCACGCTTCGGGCCTGGATCGTCGACGGGGGCTCATGGACGCGCACCATCACCTTGCGTCAAGCAAGCACGCAACTCGACCGGCTCCTCACCGCCGCGCTCCCCTCCCTTGCCGAGGTGAGCGGGCCGGTCGACACCCTCGTCATCCGCGTTGACGCCTCAGGGACCGCGGAGGGCACGCAATTGGCATTTGCCGAGCCGGGCGACGCGCAGCGCCGCCGCCAGATCCACGAGGCCATCCGCCAAATCAGCGGCACGCACGGCGACGACGCGATTTTGCGCACAGCGGCGTTCGAACCCTGGTCACGACTCCCGGAGCGACAATGGGCTCTCGTCCCGTACGACGCCTCGAACAGCCCAGAACACTCGGCGTAATCACGGGCCCGAACGGGCTCCCGCATGCCGTGCGACTCGACGGCAAGCGGCGGGCCGTGGTGGCCATCCGTGACGACTGGTTGGTGCAGGACCGCTGGTGGACCGACAGCCCCGTCGACCGCCACTACTTCGAACTCGTGATCGAACCGGGCCGCGTCATCGTCGTGTTCCACGATGTTCGCGCCAGGCAATGGCATACGCACACCCCGCCGAACATGGCCATCCGCGCCCAAAACGCCCGCCCGGCATGACAGGCGGCAGGCCCCGGCGCGACGGACGTCACCCTATTTGGGTAATGGCCATTGCCAAAATAGGTTTCAGCCCTCTATTGTGAGCGTATGGCCATCGACTCCACGACCGCGTACCGCACGTGACGGCGCACGCCGCCGACATCGCAATCCGTCTCACCGGTGTGCGAAAGCGGTTCGGATCGGTCACCGCCGTCGACGGCATCGACCTCGCGGTCGAGCGCGGCGAGGTGCTTGCCTTCCTGGGGCCGTCGGGATGCGGCAAGACCACCCTCCTTCGCCTGATCGCCGGGTTCGAGCACCTTGACGAGGGTGAGATCACCATCTCGGACACCGTGATGGCCGGCCCCCACACCTGGGTGGCCCCCGAGCACCGCCGTGTCGGCATGGTCTTCCAAGATCACGCGCTCTTTCCCCACAAGACGGTCGCCGGCAACGTCGGCTTCGGGGTTCCGAAGGCCGAACGCCCGGCACGCATCCGTGAGGTCCTCGACCTGGTGGGTCTGGCCGAACTCGCGGATCGGCTGCCGTCGGAGCTCTCCGGAGGCCAGCAGCAGCGTGTCGCCCTGGCCCGCGCCCTCGCCCCGCGTCCCGACGTCATCCTGTTGGACGAGCCCTGGTCGAGCATCGACGCGATGCTGCGCGAGTCGGTGCGCGAGGAGATCGTCCGGATCCTGCGCGCAAGCGGCGCCACCGTCCTGCTCGTCACGCATGACCGCGAGGAGGCGTTTTCCCTGTCGGATCGCGTGGCGTTGATCGCCGAGGGCAATCTGATCCAGGTCGCGCCCCCCGAGGAGATCTACGCGGCGCCCGCCGACCGCTGGGCGGCCCAGTTCGTCGGCCCGGGCAACTTTCTTCCCGGCATCGTGGACGGGCATTCCGTCGGCACCGCCGTCGGCAACTTCCCATTGGCCCACAAGGCGGCCCACGGGTGTCCGGTTGAGGCCCTCATTCGCCCGGAAATGCTCGTCCTGCATCCAACGCACGACGGGACCGCAGAGGTCGTCGGCCGTGAATTTCGCGGCCATGACGTGTTGTACCGGGTACGGCTGAAGGATGGCACCATCGTGTGCGCCCAACGGCCGTCCACGGAAACCGTGCACATCGGCGCCCGGGTGGCCGTACAGCCACACCGGACGCCGATACCGGTGTTCGATCGCTCGCACTGAACCTGACGGGGCCGCGCGAGCAACCTCCACGTACCGAAAGGATACCCCACGCATATGAAGTTTCGACGTCCGCTTGCCGCAATCGGCATCCTCGCCGCCGGCCTGATGGCCGGTTGCGGCGGCTCAGGCAGCAGCTCCGACAACCGGTCCCTCACGATCTACTCGGGCCGTGAGGAAGAAATCGTCCAACCGCTCTTCGAAACATTCGAGAAGCAGACCGGCATCACGCTTGATGTCCGGTGGGGCAAGAGCGCCGAGCTGGCCGCCCAAATCGCCGAGGAAGGCGACAATTCGCCTGCCGATGTGATCTTCTCGCAAGACGCGGGGGCACTCGGCTCGGTCGCGTCGAAGCTGTCTGCGCTTCCCCAGACCACGCTCGACCGTGTTCCGGCGACGTTCCGCGACGGCGACGGCCGTTGGATCGGCACGTCGGGACGGGTCCGTGTCGTCGTCTACAACACGAAGGCGGCCTCCGGCGCTGCGCTGCCCGATGACGTGCTCGCCTATTCCACGCCCAAGTACGCGTCGCGGATGGGCATCGCCCCGACCAATGCCTCGTTCCAGGCATTCGTGTCGGCCATGCGCATCACGCACGGCGATGCGCGGACCAAGACATGGCTCACGGATCTGAAAAACAACGGTGTGAAGACCTTCGAAAGCAACCGGCAGATCGTCGAAGCGGTGGCGGCCGGCGAGATCGACTACGGACTCGTCAACCACTACTACCTGGCGCTCGTCAAGGCTGAGCAGCCCGATGCGCCGATCGCGAACAAGTTCCTGGCGGCGGGCGACCCCGGCGCCCTGGTGAACGTCGCAGGCGTGGGCATCTTGGCGACCACGGAGCGTGCCAAGGATGCACAGACGTTCGTCGACTTCCTCCTGTCGGACGAGGGGCAGCGCTTCTACTCAACCGAGGCGGAGGAGAACGAGTATCCGCTGGTCGCGGGCTTCGATCCGGCGCCCGGCCTTCCAAAGCTCTCCGAGTTGGTCGGCGAGTCGTTCCCGCTCACCCGGTTGGCCGACGAGGAGAAGACGACGCTCGAGATGATCGATGAGGTTGGCTTCACTGTCTGAGTCACGACGCCGTCGGCGTCACGTGGGGGTCGGCGCATCGCGCCGGCCCCCATTCTTGCTTGTCGCCATCGCGTCGCTGACCGTGGCGCTGCTTTCGGTCCCACCGATCTATCTGATCGTGCGGGCGAGCAACAGCGGCGCCTGGTCGATCATGAACCGCCCCGCGACCTGGCACACGGTGGGTCGCACGTTGCTGCTCGTCGTATGTGTCGGCGCCTGTTCGCTCATCATCGGTGCGACGATGGCCTGGCTGGTGGCACGCACCGACCTGCCCGGGGCACGCGTGTGGGGCGTGCTGAGTGTGGCACCGCTTGCCATGCCGAGCTTTGTCGCGGCACTCGCCCTTGCCGGGGCCACCGGCCCGCAGGGGCTGCTGTCGAAGCTGACCGACGCCGCCGGTCTCGGAACGATCCGCCCGCTTCACGGGCTTCTGGGGGCCACGATCGCGCTGACGATGGCGACGTTCCCGTACGTCTATCTGTTGTCGATGGCGTCGCTTCGAACATTGGATCCCGCACTTGAGGACGCCGCGCGCAGTTTGGGACGCGGACGCGCGGCGACATTCATGGCGGTCACCTTGCCGCATCTTCGCCGGGCACTGACCGGCGGCGCGCTGCTTGCGGGCCTCTACGCCATCTCCGATTTCGGCGCGGTGTCGTTGATGCGCTACGACACCGTGACGCGGGCGATCTTCGGACGCATCGAATCCGGTGTCGATCGCCGCCCCGCGGCGGCGCTCGGCTTGATCCTCATCGTGCTCACCGCAGTCTTCCTGTTCGCCGAGATCGTCGCACGCGGCCGCTCACACCTGCGCTCCGGACCAGGCCTTCGACGCGCGCCGACGCCGGTGCCGCTTGGGCGTTGGAAGATCCCCGCACTTGCGTTTGCCGGGCTCGTCGGTTTCAGCTTCGTGATCGGACCGGTCACCGTGATGGCGTACTGGGTGCAGCGGGCCGCGGCCAACGGCACCCTCGGCGAGGTCGAATGGGGCGCAACGGTGACGTCGGTACTCCTGGCGCTCGTCTCTGCGGTCGTCGTCACGATCGTCGCCGTGCCCGTCGCCGTGCTCGCGCGTCGCTACCCACGCACATGGACACGCGCAATGGAGCGCACCGGGTACGGCGCAAACGCACTCCCGGGCGTGGTTGTCGGTTTGTCGCTGGTGTTCCTCGCGGCGCGCTACCTGCCGGCGGTCTACCTGACGTTTCCCCTGCTCATCGCCGCATATCTCATCCGCTTCTTCGCACAGGCACTCTCCGGCGTTGACACCGCTCTGGCGGCCGTCAATCCGCGCACGGAGGAGGCGGCACGCAGCTTGGGGCGAAACCCGCTGCAGGTGCTGCGTGAAGTCACACTGCCGCTGATGCGCCCCGGGCTGTTTGCGGCCGCAATGCTCGTGTTCCTGTCGGTCATCAAAGAGTTGCCGGTGACCACACTGCTGATTCCGACCGGAAGCCGGACGCTTGCCACCGAGGTGTGGCGCAAGACGACCATCGGCGCCTATGGCGCCGCGGCCGTCCCCGCACTGGTACTCATCCTCGTCGCGATTCCGTTCATCCTGGTCGCGGTCCGCGAGCACACGCTCGATGCGCCCGCCGAGAGCCCTGCGACCACGCTCACCTGATCAGCGCGCTTCCTTGCGCACCTTGAGTGTTTCGCCCGACTGGGGAACCGGCCGGATTCGGGCCACGTCCACGGCGCTCTGGCCGAGTGCCTCCCAGACGTCGAGTTTGTTGCGCACCCGTTGAATGACCTCGTTGGTGAACTCGTCCGTGGCCGAGAACCCGCCGAGATCCATCGTCTTGACCCCTTCGCCCACCGTCTCGAGGGCACCCTCGTAGATCGCACGCGACTGCAGGCTGAGATCCATGTACGACAACACGGCCGCCGATGCGAGAATCATCGCAAGCGGGTTGGCGACGTTCTTTCCCATCAGCGTCGGGGCGGTCCCGTGCGGGGCCTCCGCCATGACCACGATCGGGCGGTAGTTGTCATCGAGTGAGAGCAGAAGCGACTCGGCTCCGGCGATCGACCCGAACAGCTGCAGCACCATGTCCGACAGCAGGTCACCGTCACGGTTGAGCGCCGGGACGACCAGCGCGTCACCGGCGTGGGCGATCAGCATCGCGTAGGTCGCGTCGATCAGCATCGGCTTGTAGACGACCTCGGAATGGCGGGCGGCGGCGGCGTCGAGTTCCTCCTTCAGCATCCCTTCGTACACCGGGGAGACCGTCCATTTCGGGCCACCGGTCAGGGTCGCACGCATGCGCTCCGCCTGCAGGAACGCCATTTCGGCCACCGCGCGACACGTTCGGCGCGAAATCTGCTCGGTGCGCCAGGCGATCTCGTCGTCACCTGTGCCCTCACGCCCTTCCTTGGCGCCATACGCGTCGTCGACCGCCATGCGCACGACCGAAATCGGCGCGTGGATCCCACCGACCGGACGAACACCGGCGAGCCGGCGCCCGGTGCGGATGATGACTTTGCCGTCGATCTCGTCGCGCAAGATCGCGTTCGGACTGCCGACGTCGCCGGCGGTCTCAGGGGTGATCGTCGCGGCCTTCAACCCGAAACCGCACTCGCACATTGCGCGAGCAGCCTCATGGACCACTTCGTTTTTCGTTGCTCGACGAGCTTCCAGAGAGAGATCGAAGCGGCGGAGCTGGAGCTCAACGCCGATGACTGCGGGATCCAGGACCCGGAGCGCCTCCTCGAGCAGTTCCTGCCCGGTCTCGTCTCCGTCCATGATTACAAGTGTGTTCGACATATGCCCAGTGTAGTCGGCATCTTCGGCCCCACTGATAACCCTTCGCCAACTACGCTGCCCGGGTGACCGTGGCAAGCGAACGTGTCTGGTGGCGTCGGGTCGGGCCATGGGTTGGGATCGGCACGAGTCCGGTCGCGATGATGACCGGCGGCGGCATCGCAGAGACCAACCATGGATGGCGCCTGGTGGTCGCGGCGATCGTTGGAGTCGGCGTGCTCGGAGCGCTGGCGGCGGCGCAAGGGGTCCTCGGCACCAGGCGTCGTGCGCGATTTGCCGCCGTAGCGGCCGATTCGCTGGGTCCGGTGGGCGCCCGGGTCGTGGCCGCACCGGTGCTCGCGGTCATGATGATCGGCTGGTTCGGCTTCAACACGGCGCTCGCGGGGGCCGCCCTCGGCAAGCTCATCCATGTTCCGACGCGGGTCGGGGTGGTGATGTTCGCCCTGCTCATGCTGAGTGTCGCCTGGTACGGACTCGACGTCCTGTCGCATGCGGCGCTCCTTGCAGGATGCGCGACCGTCGTATTGGCGGCCGGGGGCCTGCATCTTGCACTTGCCGACCACACCGGTCCGCTGCTTGCCCAGGACCAGCCGACCGGGGTGCTCGCAATCATCACCGCCGTCGGGGTCATCGTCGGGTACGGGGCGGCATTCTCACTTCGCACTCCGGACTTCACCTACGACCTGGCGCGGTCACGTGACGTCGGCTTGTGCGCGTTGCTGGGTCTGGCGTTGCCGCTTCTCGCCTTCGTGATCGTCGGCGCCATTTTGCAGACGACGACGGGGACGTGGAATCTCGTGGAGGTGCTTGAACGGGTCGGCAGCCCCGCCGTCGGATACGGATTCATGGCGCTCGGATTCACCGGATCGGTCCTGTCGAACCTGCACAGCGGCGCCGTGGCGTTCCAGGAGCTCGCACCGCGGCGCTCACACCGGGACGGTCTCGTGCTGACCGGCGTGCTTGGCACGGCACTCGCGTTGATCGACTACAGCGACCGGATGATCCCGTTTCTCACCGCCATGGCGCTTGCCGCACCCTGTTTGATCGCCGTGCTGTGGGTGGATGAGCTGCGCAGGCGCCGGGCGAGCGTCCCCGTGCGCATCTCGGCGCTCGCCGGCTGGGCCGCAGGTGGCGCCGTCGGGGGCACGCTGGCCTTCATCGCCCGACCCTGGGCGCTCCCCGCCGGGCTGGTCGTCGCCGCCGTGGTCGGCGCCGTGTCCGATCGGAACCCGGCCCCAAAATGACGATCGCCGGGCACAGTGGCCCGGCGATCGAATCAATGCCGCCGACAGATGGCGGCTGTTTGGCGGTTAGGCGGTCGGCGCAGGCGGTTCAGTCGTGCCGGGGTCGGTCGTGCCGGGATCGGTCGTGCCGGGATCCGGGGTCACGGGATCGGGCGTCACAACCTCGGGGGTGACGAGGCCGGTGAAGTCGCGGACCCACTTGGCGGCCGGGAGATCGGCGGCCGCAGTGCCCTTGCGGGCGCGGATCACGAAGCGGACGCGGTCGCCCGCCTTCAGGTCGGCGATCGTCTCGGGAGCGAACACCTTCTCGCCCTCGGCGTTGAGGATGAAGCCACGCAGGCGCGTCGCCTCGCCAAGCTTGACGGTCATCTCGTCCAGGCCGAACACGGAACGGCGCGCGTGCATGTTGGAGCCCTTGCGGAACGGCTTGACCGTGACCGAGCCGTCGACGGCGTCAGCCACCACGATGCCGTGGAAGACCATGGTGACGACAGGTGCCTTCTTGACCGGCTTGACCGGATGACTCGGCTTTGCGGCCATGACGGTGGCCGGAGCGGCAACCGCTCCTGCGACGAGCGCGGCGGCGATGACTTTACGCATGATCTCGCCTGTTCACGTTGACCCGGACATCCGTGTCGGGCGGCATTGGTACTTTCAGCGATTTCCGGCGCAATGTCGAGCGATCTCATCGATCTCTTACATGCATGACGCCGAGTGCGGTTCCAACACATCCGAGTGCGGGACGTGCCACAACCGAGCTGCTGTCCAGGACTCGTATCGGCAAACCCTTGGGTGTTTCTTGAGCAGATCCAGAAAGATCACGCGCCGTGCATGAGCGTTGCACACCGCCACAAAATCAACGAACATATGTTCGTGTCCCAACCCTACGTCGAACTGCACACCCACTCCGCCTTCAGTTTTCTGGATGGGGCGTCCTCCCCGGAAGAGCTCGCCGAACATGCCGCCGTCATGGGGTACGAGGCGATCGCACTGACCGACCACGACGGGCTGTGCGGGTCGCTCGCCTTCGCGCATGCGTGCAAAGAGGCGGGCGTCCGTGCAATCACCGGCGCGGAGCTGACGCTCACCGGCGGCGCCCACATCACGCTGTATGCCCAAACCCCCGTCGGGTACGCCAACCTGTCCCGCCTCATCACTCTGGCCCATGCGCACACCAGGGACGGGCCCGGGCGCCGCGCCACACCCCCGGCGCTCGACCCGGCGCACCTGCCTGCACATGCAGCCGGAATCGTCTGTCTGACCGGCTGCGCCACCCACGGTGTACTGGCGCGTGAATTGCGCGCCGAACGCCCGCAGATGGCCGCACACGCCGCCAAAACGCTGGTTGCGACGTTCGGGCGGGACAATGTCTTCGTCGAGATCCAACGTCCACGCACTCGCGGCGACCGCGCACTCGCGCTCGCGCTGTGCCAATTGGCCGATTCACTCGCCCTCCCCACCGTGGCCACCGGGAATGTGCACGCCCACCATCCACGGCGAGCATTCCTGCAGGACGCCTTTGTCGCGATCCGCACGCATCTGACACTCGACGGTTCAGAATCGACGCGACGTGGCAACCGCGACGCGGTGCTTCGGTCACCGCGCGAGGCCGCGGACCGGTTCGCGGGGTTCGATGCGGCCGTCACCGGCACCCTGCGACTCGCCGAGCGCCTGGAGTTCGATCTGACACGTGATCTGGGGTACGCCTACCCGGACTTCACCGCCGAGGGCGAGCGCGCCGACCAGACCCTCGCACGCATTTGTCGTGCTCACATGGGGGCGCGGTACCCGAATGCCACCAAACGCCGGGAGGCCATGGTGCGCCTGGACGAGGAGCTCTCGCTCATCGCCCACCATGGGCTTGCGGGCTTCTTCCTGCTGCATCGGGAGATCCTCGAGCTTGCGCGCCAGGTCGCCGACCGCTGCCGCCCGGCCGGATCGGCCCGCCGGGTGCTGCCACCGGGTCGTGGACGCGGATCGTCTGTCGGATCCATCGTGTGTTACCTGACGGGGCTCTCGCATGTCGATCCCGTGCGAAATCGCCTGTTTCTCGGCCGCTTCCTGAATCGGGACATGACGTCGGTGCCGGACATCGACCTGGACTTCCCGCGTGACATCCGCGAAGGGCTGATCGCAGCCATCATCGAGCGCTACGGCGCCGACCACGCCGCGATGGTCTCGGCGTTCCCCACATTTCGCACCAGAATGGCGATCCGCGAGCTTGGATCCGCCCTCGCGCTGCCGCCTGCCGACATCGAACGCCTGGCCAAGCTCACCGACGGATGGTCATCGGCCACGGCGCTCGACGAGGAGATCCGCCGCCTGCCCGACGGGGAGTCCAAGATGAGCGCCCCCAGGTGGCGGGCGCTCGCGTTTCTCGCCAAGGAGGCCGCCGGCCTTCCCCGCCACCTCTCGCAGCACTCCGGGGGGATGATCGTCTCGGCGCGGCCGCTCATCGAGATGGTCCCCGTGGTGCCCGCGGCGTTTCCCGGCCGTCAGATGTGCCAGTGGGACAAGGATTCATGCGCCGATGCCGGGTTCGTGAAGATCGACCTGCTCGGTCTCGGCATGCTGTCGGCGGTCGAGGAGTGCATCGACATGATCGCCGGCACGCGGGGCACGACGGTCGACCTGTCGCGCATCGACGTCCACGACCCCACGGTCTATGAGGAAATCGCCACCGGAGACACCGTCGGCGTGTTCCAGATCGAAAGTCGCGCACAGATCCAGAGCATTCTGCAGACCCGCCCGCAGAACCTGGACGACCTGACCGTCCAGGTGGCGCTCATCCGCCCCGGCCCGGTCAGCGGCGGGGCCGTGCACCCCTACGTCTCCCACCGCAACGCCAAACGCGTGGATCCGGACTTCGTGCCGCCATATGACCATCCGTCGCTTGCCGAGTGCCTGCACGACACGCTCGGCGTGGTGGTCTTTCAGGAGCAGGTCCTCGAGGTCGCGATGGCGCTCGCCGGTTTCACTCCCGGCCAGGCGGAGGGCCTTCGCCGTGCGATGAGCCGCAAACGCAGCCGTGACGCCATGGTGCGCATGTGGCAGGAGTTTCGTGACGGCGCGCGCAAGCGCGCGGTCGACGACGAGACGATCCGCACCGTGTTCACCAAGCTGGTGGGGTTTTCGAACTTCGGCTTTCCGAAGGCGCATGCAGCCGCTTTCGCCGTCCTCGCCTACCAGAGCGCCTGGCTGCGACGCCACTACCCCGCCGAGTTCCTGGCATCGCTCTTGAACGCCCAGCCCATGGGCTGTCTCTTATACACATCTGACGCTGCCGACGAGCGATCTAGTGTA
>CALMXK010000071.1 GCA_937871165.1 uncultured Actinomycetes bacterium | reverse complement strand
TTTCAAGCAGAAGACGGCATACGAGATTCGCCTTAGTCTCGTGGGCTCGGAGATGTGTATAAGAGACAGCGACTGAAGAACGGCCGATGACCGGGGCGTCGACCATTCACGAGCAGGACGGCCTGCAGGGGGTCACTCCCGGGCGGATGAACGTGATGCGCGGGTACCTGGCGCTGTGCACGGTGCTCGTCGTCGCGGCCGAGCTCGCGATCGCCGGCGGGGCGTTCAGCACCGGTCTGCTGCTCGACGGGGCCGCGGTGTTGCTGCTGTTCAGCAACCGGTGGCACGTCGCTCCCGGCGGCACCCAGGCTCCGCCGGATGCGCTGAGCTCGGCATGTGCGGTGCTTGCGCTGCTGCCGATCATGCGACTTCTGAGCGTCACCATGCCGCACAAGAACATCCCGGAGATGGGGTGGTACGTGGCGATCGGTTTGCCGATGTTGCTCGTGCTCATTCCGCTGATGGGCGAGCAGGAACGTCTGCGCACGATGCTGCGCATCCGCGGCAAGGTGCTGTCGCAGGGTGCGATTGCGCTTCTTGGAATTCCACTCGGGATGCTCGCCTACGCGATCGCGCAGCCGAAGCCGTTGCAGGACGGTCCGCTGCTGAACAATCCCGTCGTCGCGTTCATCGTCCTCACGATCTTCACCGGATTGATGGAGGAGATCCTCTTTCGCGGGTTGCTGCCGGATGCCGCTGAACGCTTCTTCGGTCCGATGACTGGGATGCTCGGAGCGAGCGTGGTGTTCGCCGTGTTCAACCTGGGCGGGGGGCTGTGGTTTGCGATCTTTGCCCTGTACTACGGATTCATGTTCAGTTTGATCGTGCGCCGCACCGGGTCGCTCGTCGGCGTCACGATTGCGCACGGGTTGTTGAACACCGGGCTGCTCGTGATCTGGCCGCAGGTGTGGGGATGATCCGTCTCCCGGATCTGACACGCATCGACGAGTTTGTCGTGCTGGCCGACCTGCACATGGGCGTGGGGCCGGATCCGGCGACGGGGACCCCCGATCCTGAGGATGCCTTTCAGCTCGATCTCCATCTGATCGCGTTGATCGACCACATCGCGGGGCGCGCGGATCGGGAAGGCGTGTGTCTGGTCGTGCTCGGCGACATGTTCGATCTGCTCCTCGTGGAACCGAGCTTTCAGGTGTTCCCCGACGCACGCACAGCCACGACGCTGAGACGTCTCGATCAGATCGCCGCCGGCCATCATGACGTCCTCAAGGCGTTGGGGAATCTCGTTCGCGCCGGCGCCCACCTGGTGATCTGCCCGGGTGACCGCGACGTCGAGCTGGTGCGCGAATCCACCCAGCACCGGCTGGCGACGCTCATCGTCCCGGGCCCCGACGAGGCGGCGATCGCCGCCCGCGGCCGGATCGGGTTCAGCCCGTGGGCGCTCCACGTGCCGGGCCTGTTTTGGGCGGAACATGGCAGTCAGTTTCGTGACGTCGACGCCTTCGAGACGTTCGCCGAACCGTGGCTCGACGGCAGTGTCGAGCGCGTCAACCGTCCCGTCGGTGGCATGGTCGCGCTCCTTCGGGCGGCGCGTCGCGCGCGAGCACATGGGATGCGCGTGGGTCGGCTCGGCGCACTGCCGTCGGTCGTCGGCGTGGGCGCCGCCGTTGCACGCCGCTGCGATCCGCGTCAGGTGGTGCGCCGACGTGCATACCGGTCGCGCACCGTCAGTGAGCTTGCCGTGGTCCTTGGCCTGCCACCCCGGATCGCGAACGAACTCGATCGGCTTGGGGAACATCCGTGCGGTGCGGTCGAACGTCGCGTCGTCGGTCAGTTCGTGGCCCGGCGTCTCGGTCGAGCGCACATGGACGACCCGGGCGCCGGGTTGCGGCGCGGGGCGCGATCGATCCACGCGCTGCTTGCCGCCGCAGGGTCCGCAGTGCCGTATGTGGTCATGGGGCACACCCAGGGGATGGAGTTTGTCGACCTGCCGAACGGTGGGGCGTATCTGAACCCCGGGGCGTGGGCGACCGGGCGGTCGATCCGGGGCGCGGCCGGTGCCGAACCGCGGGCCGGCATGGCCGTGATCCGCCGCGACCGCACCGACAACACCTGCAGCGCCGAGCTCGTCACCTGGCCCGGCGGCACACTGGCACCAAACGACGGGGCTGCCGTATGAGTCTCACTTTCGACATTGCCGGACGCGTGCACCTGACCGTGGAGGGCGCCGACGCGGATGCCGAACGGTCGATCACCCGCCACATGGACCCGTGCGTGCCGACCGATGCCGGCAGCCATTCAGCCGGGCTTCGCGTGGAGTGCGGGGTGGCGACTGCCGAGCCGCGGGAGCTGATCAATCCGGCGCGCGACGGTGTGACAACCGCCGCAGCCGATGGGGGCCACCTGCTGGTGCGCTCCGGCGGCAACGTTGTGCTGCCGCGCCATGACGGACCGCAGCTGGTCGCACAGGTGGGCGACGGGGCGACGGTGTCGTCGGTGATCCGCACCGTGATCCGTCCGGCACTGCAGATCGCGCTCGTCGATGCGCAGGCCGTCGCCATCCACAGCGCCTGCGTGGAGCTTGACGGTGGGGCGATCGCCGTCGCCGGGTGGTCGGAGTCCGGCAAGACCGAGATCGCTTTGGGACTCATGGAACTTGGCGGTCGGTTCATCTCGGACAAGTGGACGGTCGTCGGCGACGACGTGAGCGCCGGGACGTTCCCGATCGGGGTGGGGGTGCGTCGCTGGGTGCTCGGCTCACTGCCGACGCTGCGAGCGGCGCTTCCCGGACGCGCCAAGGCCCGAATGCGCGGGGCGCGCGTCATGGACATCGTGACCAGTCCGCTGCGCCACCTGGGTGGGGGTGCGCTTGGGTCGCGTGTGGGCGCCACCGTTGAACGCGGTGTGATGGTTGCCGATCGGGTCGCCCTGTCACCGAGCGAGGTCGCCGCCGTCTACGGGCACCCGATGGACGCGGCCGCCACGTCGCCGCTTCGCACCGTCGTCATGCTGTCGACGATCCCCACGGGTGGGGACCTTCAGATCGACGAGGTTGACGCGCAGTGGGCGGCACGGCGCCTTGCCACCACGGCGCAGTACGAACGCCGCGAGTACTTCGACCTGATCGAGCGCGCCCGCTACGCCGACGCGTCGGCGGCCGGCTCCCTGCGGGCCGAGATCGAACAGCGCGAGCGGGAGTTCCTGACCCGGGTGCTCGCCGGTGTGCGGATCCTGCGTGTGCAGGTGCCGTTCCCTGCAGACCCTCGCCCCGTGGCGGCCGCGATCGCCGAGCGGGCGGCCAAATGAGCCGGCTGACCCGTGTGACATACGCGATGGCCCCGAACCTGCGTGTCGCGATCGGTGCGGACCGATCGGATGTGGCCGGGCACTTTGCCGCCGAGTACGGCGTCGCGACCAGCGCCAACGTGGCGAACGCCGAACTGCAGATCGACTTTCAGCCGGTGCAGACACCCGCGATCACAGGTGGCTACAAGACCATCCGGTGGCGGGTGGGACTGCAGGCTCCCGACGACGGACCGCTTGTGGCATCCATCGACCTGCAGGGCCGTCCGCGGTCGTTCGGCCTGTCCTTGGTGCAGGGGTTTTTCGTCGAACCGTTGCTGTCGCTGGCGGCGGCGCGTGCCGGGCGAGTGCTGTTGCCGTGCGCCGCGATCCAGACCGAGCAGGACGGCCTCACATTGATTCTCGGCCGCTCACGCAGCGGCAAGAGCTCCCTCGCCGTTCGGGCATTGCCGGGCGGTGCGGTGGTGTTCGGCGACGACCAGGCGTTCCTGGATGCGGGGGGCAACTGCTCGCGGTTTCCCCGTCGGATGCGCTTCTACTCGGATGTACGGCAGACCGCGCCGCGGGCGTTCTCACAGCTTCGTCCGCCGGTGCGTACGGGACTTGTCGCGCTGGGTGCGGTCCGTCGCCTGTCGCGCGGGTTCATCGCCCCGCCGGTGCGGGTGCCGATCGAGGACCTGGGGCAGGCCGGCGGGCTGTCACCGGTTCCTGTGCGACGGATCGTGGTGCTGGAACGCTTCGACGGGATCTCGTCGGTGCAGCACGACGAAATCAGCGCCGACGAGACGGCGCAGTTCGCACTTGAGCTCCTTGATGACCAGCGGGAGAAGCTTGCCCGTGCCGGAGCGACGTGGGCAGAGCTGATTACTACGCTTCGTTCCGCCGAATCCGAAATGCTGCGATCAGCTTTCCGAACACACGCCGTAGAGCGCCTGCGGGTCCCGATGGCGTGGGGTGCGACTGACGCGTTGCCTGTCCTCGGGCACCTGCTGCGACTTCCGAGTTGAAACGGGCCGCGTCCGCGCGGTCATTCAGCTTGTCGACAATCTGTGCAGTCCATGACTCGAAGCCGGGATGATCGGCAAGCCGTGCGTCTGCTGCGTATGCGCTCACGTTGTCTTCGCTTTCATTTTCGTCCACCATGACGTCCTACTGGTTCTTTCGGCATCCATGGCCCAGAGTTTGAGTCCCCGTTTTGTTGCGGGGGCAAACGTGGGGTAACGGTTCATTTACGAGCTGGTGAACAGACGATGGCGCGGCATCCGGTCGCGCGGTCCGTCGTGCCTTGGTTTGCACTGCGGAGATTGCACATAACGTCCAGAAAAACTCATGCGATCCGCACGATACTCCCAATTTGCAGGGATGTAATGTGCGTTTGCATCGAATGTCACGAATTTGGGGGATTGATGCGAGGTTGCTGAAGTCCCGATTGGAACCGGTTCAGGACGCGGGTTTTTGGCCACGTGCGCTCCGCGTCCGCACGCTCGCCGGGCGACACGGCCGCCGAGCCTTCCGGGCGATCTGGCAGCATTGGCGAATGCGGATATCTGCAAAGGCCGACTACGCCGTTCGTGCTGCGATCGAGCTCACCGTGGCCCCTGAAGGGGTGCACGTCAAAGGCGACGTCATCGCGAAGGCGCAGGACATTCCACTCAACTTCCTCGAGAACATCCTGGGCGACCTGCGCAACGCCGGAATCGTCCAGAGTCGACGCGGGCACGACGGGGGCTACCGCCTGGCGAAGCCGCCGAACACCGTCACGGTGGCCGATATCGTGCGCGCAGTCGATGGCCCGCTCGCGTCCGTGCGCGGGGAGCGTCCGGAGAAGAGCACGTACACGGGGTCGGCCGAACCGCTGCAGCGGGTCTGGATCGCCCTGCGCACCAATCTGCGTGAGGTTGTGGAACACGTGACCCTGGCGCACATCGCGGCAGGGAAGCTTCCCGCAAAGATCGAGCGCCTTGCGGCAGAACCCGAATCCTGGACGACGCGCTGAGGGGTCAGATCCCCCCGGCGGCGAACGTGGCCACTTCCGGCACCCGCACGAAGACGATCTGACCGGCCTCAAGTTCAAGGCGTGCCGCCTGGGCACGCGTCAGCTGCACTGTGAGCGGCGACCCGCCGGCCAACTCGAGCTCGATGCGGACTTCGAAGCCGAGATGCACCACACGCACCACCTGCGCCTCGGTGGTGTCGTGGTCGGCCGTGAGGGCGATTGCAACGTCGTGTGGGCGGACGAGGCCGCCGTCGAGTTCGACCACCGGTCCCAGGAAACCCATGACGAAGTCGCTCGCCGGGGTGTCATACAACTCGGTCGGCGACCCCTCCTGCTCGATGCTCCCGTGGTTGAGCAGCACGATCTGATCTGCGAGATCCATCGCCTCCTCCTGATCGTGGGTCACGAGCACCGTGGTGACGTGCACCTCGTCGTGCAGACGCCGCAGCCATGTTCGAAGTTCCGTACGCACGTTGCGGTCGAGCGCACCGAACGGCTCGTCGAGCAGCAGCACCTTCGGCTCGATCGCGAGGGCCCGGGCGAGCGCCATGCGCTGGCGCTGACCGCCTGACAGTTGCGAGGGGTAGCGCGTCTGAAACCCCGTCAGCCCGACGACATCCAGCAAGCGGTCGACCGTATCGCGAATCTCGTCCTTCGGGCGTTTGCGGATCGTCAAGCCGAACGCCACGTTGTCACGGACGTTCATGTGTTTGAACGCGGCGTAGTGCTGAAACACGAACCCGACGCCGCGGTCTTGGGGGGCGACGTTGGTGACGTCGGTTCCGTCCAGGTGGACCGTGCCGCCGTCGGGGGTTTCGAGCCCGGCGATCGTGCGAAGGAGTGTCGACTTGCCCGATCCTGACGGGCCTAGCAGCGCCGTGAGCGAGCCGGCAGGCACGTGCAGGGACACGTCGCCGAGCGCGACAAAGTCGCCGAATCGCTTGCTGAGGGAGTCCACGCGGATCACTGGCGGGATGCCTTTCGTTGCACGTATGTCATGGTGAGAAGGGTTGTGACGGCGATGATCGCGAGCAGCGCGGACGCAGCGTATGCGCCGGCCGAATCGAAGTTCTGGTAGCGCTTTTCGACGAGCAACGTCAGCGTCTCGGTCTTGCCGGAGACCTTGCCCGAGACGACGCTGACCGCGCCGAACTCGCCGATTGCACGTGCCGTCGACAGCACGATCCCGTATGCGAGTCCCCAACGGATCGACGGCAGCGTGATGCGGATGAACGTCGTCCAGCGCGACGCGCCAAGCGTGGCCGCGGCAAGTTCCTGGTCGTCGCCAATCTCACGAAGCACCGGCACAACCTCACGTGCCACGAACGGCAGACAGACGAAGACCGTGGCGAGGACGATGCCGGGAACCGAGAAGATCATGTGGATGCCGACGGATGCGAGCGCCGGGCCAAGCCACCCGTCGCGGCCGTAGACGAGCACGAGCGCAAGCCCGACGACGACGGGGGAGATGGCGAACGGCAGGTCGATGACGACCTCCAGCAGGCGTCGGCCGGGAAGT
Source organism: uncultured Actinomycetes bacterium (assembly GCA_937871165.1). Classification (GTDB taxonomy): domain Bacteria; phylum Actinomycetota; class Thermoleophilia; order Miltoncostaeales; family Miltoncostaeaceae; genus CALMEC01. The sequence goes on along the minus strand of CALMXK010000071.1, from coordinate 1,306 downwards.
CGGGTGCGCACGATCACAAGCGCTGCGACGACACCGAGCACGGCCACGATCGGGACGGTGATCGCCGCGACGAGCAGTGTCAGCCAGAACGCATGGATGGCCGCCGGGGTGGTGACCGAACTCCAGAACGCGCCGAGTCCCGGGGAGAACGTGCGCACAAGGACCATCGCCACCGGCACGATGAGCACAAGCCCGAGGTACACGAACATCGTGAGGCGCAGTGCGATGCGGCTCATGCCGTGCGCTCCGAGATGGTGTGACGGCGCTCCCATACGCGCAGACCGATCAGGATGGCGAGGGAGATGACCATGAGCACCACGGCGACCGCCGCTGCACCACGGACGTTGTCCGATTCCAGTTGTTTGAACGCGTAGACCGACGAAACCTGCGTGTCGAACGGAACGTTGCCGGACACCAACACGACCGATCCGAACTCGCCCACGGCACGTGCGAATGCGAGCGCCGAGCCGGAGATGATCGCGGGCGCGAGGTTGGGCAGGATGATGCGCCGAAATGTGGTGGCTCGCGACGCGCCAAGCGATGCGGCCGCTTCTTCCATCTCGGTGTCGATCTCGAGCAGCACCGGTTGCACTGAGCGCACGACGAACGGCAGCGTGACGAACAGCAGCGCCAGCAGGACCGCCCACTTGGTGTAGGCGATCGCGTCGCCGTAGAGGGCGAGCAGCGTCAGTCCGGCGACGATTGTCGGCAGCGCGAAGGGCAGGTCGATGAGCACATTGACGATCGCTTTTCCGGGGAAGTGGTCGCGAACGAGCACCCACGCCGTGAGCGTGCCGAATGCGGCGCCAATGGCCGTGACGGCGAGCGACGACCAGAGTGTGAAGATCAGTGCCGATCGCGCTTGTCGGGTGAAGGCCGACTCCCAAAACGGTCCGAAGCCGTCACTGAACGACTTCGTGGCGACCGCGGCCAGCGGGATGATCACCACGAGGCTGACGAACAGCAACGTTGTTCCCGCGGCAAGCGCATCGGCCCGGCCGACGCGTGGGCGCCGGCCGGGAGTGATGGACACTGTGCTCACTGGGTTGGGGTGAGTCCGGTCGATTCCTCGAGCTTGGCGATGGTGCCCTTCTCGGGGTCGAAGAGTTCGTCGTTCACCTTCGTCCAGCCGCCGAGATCGTCAATGGTCTTGAGCGTCTTGGGAGTGGGGAACTTCGACTTGGTCTGGGCGAGCACCGCCGCGTTGACGGGGCGGTATCCCCAATCGACGACTGTCTCTTATACACATCTCCGAGCCCACGAGACTAAGGCGAATCTCGTATGCCGTCTTCTGCTTCAAAAAAAA
>CALMXK010000070.1 GCA_937871165.1 uncultured Actinomycetes bacterium | reverse complement strand
GATACGGCGACCACCGAGATCTACACTAGATCGCTCGTCGGCAGCGTCAGATGTGTATAAGAGACAGGCTGGGGGATGGTGGGCCACTCGGACCAGCCCGAGAGCACCTCGCGAATGCGGGGGTCCGGAAGGACGTCACGGGCGCCGAACTCGGCGCCGGTCAGCTTGAGGATCTGGACAACCTGGTTGCTGAACCCGCAACGGGGCTCATCCGGGGTGCCCTTCATGTACAAGAACACGCGGTGTTCGGCGACTTCCGACGTGATCTGGTCGAGCAGTTCGGCGTCGGTCAGCGACAGCGTGTCGGTCATTCTTCCTCCGGGGCGCGGGTATGCAGGCCAAGTGCATGGATCGACCCGTCGTCGAGGAACTGCTTCACCGCCGCGTAGACGAGCTTGTGTTGCTCAACACGCGAAAGGCCGGTGAACTGGGGTGCGACAACTTCAGCGAACAGGTGGTCGCCGCCTCCCTGATCCTCAACGCGAACCTTGGAGCCGGGCAACGCCTTTTCGATCATCGCCTGGTATTCGGATGGGCCGAGCATGCCGATCAGCATAGCCATCAGCGCTCTCCTGACGTCGCAGATTGAGTCAGAGGTTACGCCTTCGACCGTGCATCGTCGTCGAGCACGTGTTCGAGGCGATCCACAAGGCCGGAGAAGTCGCCGTTCGTCTTGACCGATCCGTGCTGTGCGAGGACCTCTGCGACACGTCGGTTCGCCTCGGCTTGCACCAGTGCGGCGATGTCGAGCGGATTGTCGGCGTCGACCATCACCGGCATCGGCTTCGGAGGGGTACGCGTGTCAACCGTCGCGCGTGGCTCGCGCTCGTCGCGTCGTTTCGGACGCGGGCGCGTGTCGCGCGGGGCGGGGGCGTCGGTGTCGCGGTCCGCGACAGCCGGCTCGGTCATGATCGCCTGTGCGGCGGTCCCCGGGGCGGGGCGGGCGGAACGCTCGGCGTGTCGACCGGCGTCGCCCTTGCGGCGCGACTCCTCGTTCGGGGTCATGTCCGGCACGTCATCGTCGTAGACGCCATGCATCTGGGCACTCGCACCCGCGCGGGCGCGCTTGCGTGCAGACTTGCGCTTGGGCTTCTTGGATGACGGCTTCGCGTCGTCTGAGCCTCGGGTCGACAGTTCGACCAGCGCCCGCTCGGTGTCAGCCAAGCGGTCGAGAAGCGCCACGACCATGGGATCCATCGCAGCGGCGTCGGGCGGTGCGACAGGGGCGGCGACAACGTCCTCCACCACCGGCACTGCAACCTCCTCGGGCTCAGGTGCGACCTCGACAGCGTGCACCGGCGCGGCGACCTCGTCCGACTGATCGATTGGGCTGAGGCCCTCGTCGTCGAATGCAAGTGCGCCAAGGCCGGCGGTGTGCGGCTCATGAACGACTGGGTCGGCAGCGGCCACATCGGCCGCCTCTGCATCGGCGACATCGGCGTCGTCCACCGTCTCTGCGGCGACATCGTCGTCGGAGATCTCTGTTTCCGCGACTTGCGGTGCGTCGGTGGCGTGAACTTCGACGACCACGTCGAACGTCTCACCGACGGTTTCGTCGCCGACAGCTGGGGATGCATCCGCCTCGACGGGCGCATGACTGCCTGCATCGACGGACCGGGACTCGTCGTCGGCGTCGGGCGACGGGATGCGGACCCGGATGGCCGAGCCTTCCGCGTCCACCTTCGCAACGCCACTCAACACCCACGCCAGCGGGTTGCCGGTGTGATCGCGCTCGATCACGACCTTCATCTCTTGCTCACCCGACTGCAGGTACATGATGACCGGCGCGGTCGGATCCGTGCTCACCGGAAGAACATTCCGGGATTCGTCGTCGGACTCCATCTCGATGGCGGGCGCAGCCCACTCCTGGCTGATGGGGGCCGGCGCCAACGGATCCGGCTCCTCGACCTCCCACGTCACGTGGTTGGTCGCGAGTTCGATGGACGGCACCTCGATCGGCGCGGACGCCGGTGTGTCGTCAAAGTGTGCGATGGCGAACTGCTCCTCGCTGAGCGGCAGGTCGGTGAACGGCGCCAGCGGCGTCGGTTCAAGGGCGACCGGAGCCTCGAACGTCGGTGCGTCGAACGATGCCGATGACACCGGCTCGTCAACGTCGGCTGCTGCAACCATTTCCTCGGCGACCTCTTCGAACACCGGAGTCTCCTCAACCGGCACGTCGACCACGTCCTGCTCGGCAACGGCTTCTTCGACCGTCGGCTCATCGACGATCGGCTCCTCGACAGGCGCCTCGTCAACCGGCATGGCAAGGGGCGGCATGGTCGCCGCAATCTCGTCTGTGGTGGATGCGATCGGATCGTCACCGGTCTCACCAAACGTGGCCGTCTCGATCGCGTCTGCAACAGGTTCGCTCGGATGCGGCTCGTCGTTCGACGTCGCGTCAGCGCCATGGGCGTCCGCATCGGCGTCCACCGCGGTCTCGTCGCTCGCGAGTGTCGGAAGACCGCCGTCGATCGCCGAAGCGATCACCGGGATGTCCTGTGTCGTCTCACTCGTGTCGGGCATCTCGACTTCGGCGGCGCTGATCGCCTCCGATTCGGGCGTTGCCCAATCGGACACATCCCACGAGGGCTCTTGGTCGTCGTCCGGCTTGGCTTCGAGCGCCGGCTCGTCCTGGTTCCACGCCTGGGCGTTCAGCATGTCCCACGCGGGGGTGTCTGCTGCGGGCTCCAGGTCGTGCGCCTCGTCGTCGGCCCATTCAGCCTCATCGCGGGGCGGTGTGTCTCCGGATCCGCCGCTGGACCAGGAGGTGTCCGTTGACGACGGATCGTCCGACCAGCCGCTTGCCGGGTCGAACCCGTCGTCTTCGGCCCACTCCTGTGCGGGCGGGGTTGACGGCATGGTGACCAGGGCGTCATCCATGCCGACTTCGTTCATGTCGATCTCGGCCCAGCCGGCGTCTGCGCCGACCGCCGCCGTCTCATCCACGTCCATCTCGTCCGTGTCATCGGTGGACACCTCCACCGCCGCGTTTTTGAAACTCACGCGATCGGGCCAACCCGATGCCGGCACAATCGCATCGAGTGTGATGGAGTTGTCGCCGTCCGCAACGGGGGTCGCGATGTCGCCGGGTGCGTTCGCGTGCTGCGTGGAGTCGCCCGCCGCCGTATGGGGTGCGGCGTCCGGGGGCATGTCAGCCAGTGGCTCGACGGCGTCGGCGCTCTCAGGAATCGGCACGCGCATCCGTGGCCGAACACGCTGCAGCCGGGTCGAAGGTGCCTTCTCGCTCGCCTTCTTCTGCTGGCGTCGCGACGGTTCCTTGGTCGTGGATGGCTCTGTCGGCGCTGCTGGCATCTCGACCGGTGACGCCTGCTTGGCGATCTCGGCGGCCCGCGCGCGGTAGCGGATCGCAAGGAACACGACCAAGGCCGCGACCACGATGAGCTTGATGATGTTCAGAGCAGAAAGAGCCACGTGCAGCACCAGCTTTGGGAGGCGGACGGTGAACGGCCGAAGGACCGGCTCCTGCTCTATCGGCTGGTCGATGCCGAAGGTGTAGCCCCGACGAAAAGAAAATTCATGACGTGACGGTCAGGGGGTCCCGGCCGGACGTGAAGGTCCGTGTGTATTGCTCGGATTTGCTGACAGAAGGCCCGCAAGTGCGGGGCCGTCGTGGACCGGTGCGGAACATGACTCATTGGTGCAGACGTACGCCGTCGCCATGTTGGCCACCGCCGGACGGTCCTGGAGCAACGCGAGCGTGGACGCCGTGCCGTCCCCGACGACGATGGTGGCAAACGGGCTCCACCGGCGTGCCGTCCGAACAAGTTCCCGTGCGTCGTCGCGGTTTGCCGCCACGATGGCGATCTGGCGACGGTCGGGTGCGGTGGCCAGATCAATCGCGGTGAGTGCCGCGCCATAGCCGTGTGGCGCCCGCACGGCCGCGGCCGACACGGCGGCAAGCGCCCGCAGCGCGACCTGTTCGTAGCGGCGCTCGCCCGTGAGCCGGGACAGGCGAAGGAGTGCCGACGCGATCTGGGAATTGCCCGATGGTGTGGGGTGGTCGTCGAGGTCACGTGACCGGGCGATGAGCTTCGGGGCGTCGCGACCGGTGGCGAAGAAGCCGCCGTCGCGTGTCATGAACAGATGGACGGTTTGCTCGGCCAGTCGCGTCGCTTCGGTGAGCCACTGCTCGTCAAATGTCGCGTCGTACAGGGCGAGCAATGCGGCCACCAGGTTCGCGTGATCTTCAAGCGCCCCCAGATGGCGCGCACGGCCGTTGGAGAACGCTCGGTGAAGGCGCCCGCGGACCACGAGCTTGTCGAGCAGGAACCGTGCGGTCTGTGCGGCCACCGCAGCCAGGTCCGGGCGTTCCAACGCGACCGATCCCTGCGCGAACCCGTGCACGGCCAGTGCGTTCCACGCCGTGATGACGGTGTCGTCGCGGGCGGGCGCGGGACGTCTCGCACGTGCAGCCATCATCCGAAGCCGGGCCGCCGTCAGCAGGATCTCGGCGTCATCGCCGACGGCGAGCTCGACTGCGCGCATCGGTGCGGCGATGTGGAGGATGGTCGCGCCTTCGAAGTTGCCTTCATCGGTGACGCCATACCGCACGGCGACCGCCTCGGCTTCGTCCTCGCTGAGGATGCGCGCGAGCTCGGCCGGTGTCCAGACGAAGAATGCGCCCTCTCCGCCCGGCGAGTCGGCATCCTGCGATGCGGCGAATCCACTCTGAGGCAAGCGCATCTCACGCAACAGGTATTCGAAGGTGCGTTCGGCGACCTCGCGCCACCGCTGGTCGCGGGTCACCTGGAACGCCAGCGAGTACACCCCGGCAAAGAGCGCGTTGTCGTAGAGCATCTTCTCGAAGTGCGGCACGAGCCAGGTGCGATCGACGCTGTAGCGGTGAAAGCCGCCTCCGAGCTGATCGTGGATGCCGCCGTCGGCCATCGCGGTCAGCGTGCCGTCGACCATGCGTTGCACGTGGACGTCGTCCGGGTGTTGCCAGACGCGTCGCAGCAGAAAGTCGAGTACCACGTGCGGTGGAAATTTCGGGGCTTGGCCGAACCCGCCGTACTCGGGATCGAAGTGCATGGCGAGGCCGGTGATCGCGTGCCCGACCACCTCACGGTCGACCGGTCCCGACGGCGCCGACTTGGACGAGATGCGCAGCGCGTCGGTGATGCGTGATGCGGTGCTCACCACGTTGGCCCGTCGGTCGTCATAGGACTGGCGTACATGGCGCAGCACGTCCGGGAAGCCCGGGCGGCCGTGCATCGCGACCGGCGGGAAGTAGGTGCCGGCGAAGAACGGCTCGCCGGTCGGCGTGAGAAAGACGGTCATCGGCCACCCGCCGTGGCCCGCCATGGCAAGGGTCGCCTGCATGTAAAGCTCATCGACGTCCGGGCGCTCCTCACGGTCGACCTTCACACAGACGAAGCACGCGTTCATCTGGGCCGCAATCGCCGGGTCCTCAAACGACTCGTGTGCCATCACGTGACACCAGTGGCAGCTGGAGTAGCCAACCGAGAGCAAGATCGGGCGATCCTCCCACTGGGCACGACCGAACGCTTCATCGCCCCACGGGTACCAGTCGACCGGATTGTTGGCGTGCTGGCGCAAATACAGGCTTGCTTCGTTGCCCAGGCGATTGCTCATGATTCGAGCATATTGCTCGCGCGATGGAAGTCGCTACGGTGTCGGGCGTGACCGATTCGTTCCTTTCGCGTGCCGGAACCGTGCCCGCGCGCTCCGACGCCGACCGGTGGCATCAAGTTGCACTGCTCGGTGTCGCGTCCGCCACGGGCACGGATGATCGCGCCCGCGTTGGGCTTGCCGGGGCGCTTTTGGCCCTCGATCTGCCACTCGATGCGGGGGCGGTCCTGACCTCGGTGACGAGCGACGATCCGTGGGCCCGGTGGTGGTCGGTGCTCGCGGTCGGTCAGTCCGGCGACCTGGATGCGCTCGACGGAACGCTGCACGCCGCCCGCGCCGCTGTTCGGCCCAAAGGACCGGACGGCCGCGACGTGGCTCGCATGCTCGCCGACCTCGCCGGCGAGCTCGAGGCGTTGCGCGGCGGCGATGTCGAATCGGCGCGCTTCTGCATTCTTGGTCATCGGGCACGTCCGCATCGGCGGGCGCTCATCGGTGGTCGCTCCTCGGCCGCGTTCGTGGTCGATCCGGCGTGGGAGGAACTCCGCCTGCTCCGCTTGGGGGCGTCGGATGGTCCAAGTGCACGAAACGCCGCGCACCTTCCGTTCGATGAGGTGCTGGAGCTCGTTCGCCGCGGCGACGCCGGACCGGGCCGACGGGTGCCCGACGACATGCCCGCCCGACTGTCCCCGCAACCGATGCTGGAGGCGCTGCGTGAGGATCCCGCTGAGCGCGATGGCCGTTTGCTGCGACTTGCGACCGAGGTTCGCGAGGAACGTGGGCGACTGGCAGCCGAGCGCGAGCGCCTCCACGGCGTCGAGCGTGAGATCGAGGCTGAGCGCGAGGTCTTGCGGCGGCTTCGGCGCCAGACATCGGCGGCACGACCCAAAGCCGCGCCGTCGATCAAGCCGCCGACGACCGCCGCCCAGGCTGCAGCGCTGCTCGGCGTCGCGCCGGACGCGCCACGCCAATCGGTGCAGCGACGGTGGCGGACACTGATGGCGACCTGCCATCCCGACCGGGTCGAGGGCCTGCACCCGCTCCTTCGTGAGCGGGCCAAGGACCTCGCCGTCGCGCTCAACGCCGCCCGTGACCTGTTGGCGAAGCCGGCCGGCCAGTAACGCGTCCGGCTATTTGGGCGGTGTGTTCGACGAGATGTACGGCGCGACCACGCCGGCGACCTTGGACACGGTGTCCGTCAAATCTGCGGGGATGATCCACACCTTGTTGGAATCGCCTTGTGCAAGCTGCGGCAGCATCTGCAGGTACTGGTAGGCGAGCAGTTTGTCGTCGATCTCTCCCGCATGGATCGCGGCGAACACCGTTTGAATCGCCTTCGCCTGCCCCTCGGCCTCAAGCATCTGGGCCTCGCGATTGGCCTGCGCCGCAAGGATCTGCGCCTGGCGTGCACCTTCTGCGGTCAGGATCGCGCCTTGCTTTTCGCCTTCGGCGGTCAGGATCTGCGACTGCTTGATGCCCTCCGCGGTCAGGATCGCCGCGCGACGGTCGCGTTCGGCGCGCATCTGCTTCTCCATGGCCTCCTGAATGGAGGACGGCGGATCGATGGCCTTCAGCTCCACACGGTTCACACGGATGCCCCAGCGGCCGGTGGCCTCGTCAAGCACACCGCGCAGCTGGCTGTTGATCTGGTCACGAGACGTGAGCGTGCCCTCAAGCGTCATTCCGCCGATCACGTTGCGCAGCGTGGTGACGGTCAGCTGTTCGATCGCCTGGATGTAGTTGGCGATCTCGTACGTGGCCGCCTTCGGATCGGTCACTTGGTAGTAGATGACCGAGTCGATGTTGACCACCAGGTTGTCTTCGGTGATCACGGGTTGGGGCGGGAAGGAGACCACCTGCTCACGCAGGTCGGCCATGTGGCGAACACGATCGATGAACGGAACCAGGATGCGCAGCCCGGCTTCGAGCGTGCGGTTGTACCGACCCAGCCGTTCGACGACCCCGGCCCGCGCCTGAGGAATGATGCGCACGGACTTGATGAGAGTCACGACGGCGATCACGACGATGATGATCACGGCGTACGGCATGGGTTCTCCTATTCGATGACGACGGCGGTGGCGCCGTCGATCTCCACGACGGTGACCTGGGTTCCTTCGGCAAGGATCGCGTCGGGGTCAAGCGCACGTGCCGACCAGACCTCACCGGCCAACTTGATGCGCCCGTCACCCGGGCCGATCGCGTCCAGGACACGTGCCTGGCGGCCTGTCAGTGCGGCAACGCCTGTGCGCAAGGTCGCCGGTGTCCGGCTGTGGCGCCGGGCGATCGGTCTGATGCCGATCAACGATGCGAGCGATGCTCCCGCAAAGACCAAGAGCTGGCCGACGATGCCAAGCCCGAGTGCCGCGCTCGCCGCTGTTATCGCGGCGGCGATTGCGAGCGGCCCGAGCACGAATGCGAGCGTCAGGATCTCTCCGACGGCGAGGACTCCCGCTGCGATGACCCATGCGACCCAGTGCGACATGGGCCGACGATAGCGAAGCACGCGGCCCGCGGTCGCCGTCGTCAGTCCATTCCGATCGGCGAACGAACGGTCTGCCGTGGCGACGCGTGCGGATACCGCCGCCCCCGCCCGACCGGCCCCCGCCC
>CALMXK010000069.1 GCA_937871165.1 uncultured Actinomycetes bacterium | reverse complement strand
ATGATACGGCGACCACCGAGATCTACACTAGATCGCTCGTCGGCAGCGTCAGATGTGTATAAGAGACAGTGGCAGCCCACCATGCAGCCACAAGCGATCGATCTTGTCAGTCCCGACGTTCGAGACCCGCAGTCCACCCAACTCGACCAGCTCCACCCTTCCCGCCAGCGATTCTGAAGCCAGACCCACCAGGTCCGGGGATGCACTGCCCAACACAAGGAAGGTCGCGGCGCGCGGCGCGCGATCGGCCAGCACGCGAAGCACCGGAAACAGCGCTGGCGAGTGTTGGGCCTCATCAATGATGACCAATCCGGTGAAGTCTTCGAGTGCAAGCATGGGCTCCGCGAGACGGGCCGCATGCCGAGGATCTTCCAAGTCGAACCGCGTGACCGCCCCATCCCAGTCGTCAGCCACGACGCGCGCCAGGGTCGACTTGCCGACCTGTCGCGGCCCGGTCAGCACGGTCACCGGGGACCGCGCCAGGGCGGAACGCAGCGCCTCGAGGTCTTCCGGCCGCTCAATCATCACTTGAATGTACCACGTATTTTGAAACCAATCGTTTCAAATAACGTGGTGTTTCGCTCGGTCGACGCCCCAAGCAAGGGGAAAGCGTTGATTGCAAGCCACGTCCACACGCACGCGTACATGAGCGGCGGCTGCGTCCCAGTCGAGCAACGAAGTCCCGACCTTCACGGTGCCAGCACCATGAGAATCCGTCCCACAACAATGCAGGCACCGATGGCGAACACGTCCCGGCCACGCAGGATCTGCCGGAGGTTGCCACGATCCCGTGCAAGTACGCCAAGCGCACCGACGAACAGTGCCGGAACGAACGCGCCCCACGCAACCATCTCCGCGCTCACAAGTTCCAGCCCGCTTCGACCGACGGCATCCTGGGCAGCACCCCACACGATTGCATGTGCCATGGCGAACGGGGCCGAGAAGACCGACCCATAGGGCTCGCGTCAAGAACGCAGCCAGCCAGACAATCCCGGCGAGCACGACGACGTACACAGCTGTCTTCGGGTTTGATGGGTCACCATCAACGGGATCGAGCAAGTACGCCCAGCCGAACCACGCCAGCCCCGCCACGACGGCAGCGACGAAGCCAGGGCTCAGATATTCGACGACTGCAGTGCGAACGTGCCCACCGCCGTTCGGCGAATCGCTGGTCATGTTCGGTTGCTCCTTCTGGGGCTCACCCGATCGTGCGGTCGTTTCGAACGCTACTCGGCCCGGCACCGCGATCGGAGAGCGATGCGCGACACATCAGTCGTACCGCTCCGCGCCTGCGATCCCATCGCGTGATCCGACGGTCGGAGACCTCCCATTCCCACTGCCACAATGACGGCATGCCGCTCAACCGTCTGAAGATCTTCGCCGACAAGCTCGGCCCGCTCCTTGATCCCGGGGAGTCCGCCGAATTTCTGGGGGCGGCCACGTACATCGCCGGGGAGGAGCAACTCGGTCCCGAACGTCCCCAACCGGAGTCCCGCCTCACGCTGGTCGACGTCGCGCTTGGCTTGGGCACACCGTTCGAGCGCGAGATCATGACGTTCCTGACCGGGCGATCATTGGTCGGCGACCGCGGGTGTCTGGCCGAGCGGTTGGCCAAGGTTCTCGACGGCGTCCCCGACCTTCTCGTCACCGACCGACGCCTGCTGGTGGTGAAACATGAGGGTCAGGAGTTTCGTCTGATTTGGGAAATGCCTCTCGAAGCTGTGGTGCGGGCAGTGCGGGCACCACGTCTCGGTCAGATGGGACGCGTTCGGCTGGTCCTGAGTGATGGCTCGGGTGTCGCGATCGTCCTGGGTCTGGTCTTCCCGGGCCGCGCTCGTCGGTTCCTGGCCGCGCTCACCGGTTCGTCCACTCCGGGCCGACGAGGGACGTGAGCGGCAGCGCCACCCACGTGACAGCCGCCTCGCCTCAGGTCGTGTAGTCGGAGTTGATCGAGACGTAGGCGTGGGTCAGGTCGCAGAAGAACATCTCGGCGCGAGCTTCGCCGCGGCCGAGGCCCACGTGCATCTCGTACTCCTCGCGAGCCATCACCTCGTGCACGGCCTCGTCGTTCACATCGACGCCGTCGAACGCGAGTGACACGATCGGCGGCGGTCCGGGACGACCGGCCAGTGCAGCGCCCACGGCCTGCGTGACGCGACCCCAGTTGGGATCCTTGCCAAACACCGCGGCCTTGATGAGCGGCGAGTTCGCGATGGCGCGCGCCACGGTCTCGGCCTCTTCCCCGTCCCGCGCGTCACTGACGATCAGACGCACCACATGCTCGGCGCCCTCACCGTCGCGCACGATCATCAGCGCCAGCCACCGGCAGATCGCCCGGAGCGCGCGACCAAACGTCTCGGCCTCTTCGGCGATCAGCCCCTGGCCCTCGCCGTTTGCGAACACCAGCACGGTATCGCTCGGGCTCATCTGCCCATCCACACTGATGCGGTTGAACGACTCGTCCACCGCCGCCTTGACCAGCGGCTGCAGCGTACGTGACTCGAACGGCGCATCGGTGGTGATGTAAGCGAGCATCGTCGCCATGTTCGGCTGGATCATGCCGGCGCCCTTGGCGGCCGCGCCGATCGCATATTCGCCCGAGGGCAGACGCACCCGAAACGCCGCCGTCTTGGGCGACCGGTCCGTGGTGCAGATGGCAGCCGAAAACGCCTCGCCTCCGGCCGTCGACACCGCCGCGGCCGCCGCACTCGCGCCAGCCGTCACCTTGTCCATGTCGAACAGTCGGCCGATCACACCGGTGGAGCACACGGCCACCACGCTGGGATCGAGATCCATGCCCTCGGCAGCGGTGGCACCCATCGTCGCAGCGTCCGCGATGCCTTTGGCACCGGTCTGCGCGTTCGCGTTGCCAGCGTTGACCACCACCGCCTGCAGCCGCGTACGATCCAAGCTGCGGGTATGGATGACCGACTCGGAGGGCAGCGCATTCGACGTGTCCACGAGCGCACTCGCCGCATGGCGCGTGCTGCGAAGCACACCCATGTCCAGCCCGCCGGACTCCTTCAGGCCACAGGCGACACCGCTCGCCACGAAGCCTGGCGGCGTGGTGATACCCCCCATGGCCAGTCGCTCCAGCTCCGGCGGGAACTCCAGCCAGTCCTCGCGGCCGATCTTCAACGTCGTCATCGAAGCCCTTCGTCCTCGGGGCGGCCCGCCATCAGGTTCAGGTTCTGCAGCGCCTGTGTTGCGGCGCCCTTGCCCAGGTTGTCGAGCACGCTGAACACCGCCACCCGACCGCCGCGCGGATCGAGCCGCGGGTGGATCTGGCAGAAGTTGGTGTGCTGCACGGCACGCATACCGGGCGGCGAGTCGACGATCTCGACGAACGGGTGGCCGTCGTAGAACGCCCGGTAGGTGTCCATCAGCTCGTCCTGCGTGGTCGGCCCACCAGTCAGCCGGGCGTAACAGCTTGCGAGCAGTCCGCGGTCCACGGGCACCAGATGCGGCGTGAACGTGACCTGCGTGCCGAGCTCCTGCTCGATCTCGGGCAGATGGCGATGTGCGAACACCTTGTAGGCGAGCACACTCTCGGTGACCGAACTGAAGTGCACGATGTCGGTGGGTGTGCGACCTGCCCCGCTGACGCCGCTCTTGGCGTCGATCACCACGTCGGCAAGATGGTCACGAAGCGGCAGCAGCCCCAGGATCGACGTCTCCGGGTAACAGCCCGGGTTCGCCACCAGGCGCGCCGCGGCGATCTGATCGCGGTAGCGCTCGGGCAGTCCGTAGACGGCCTCGGCCACCAGGTCGGGACGTGGGTGGGTGAACCCGTACCACTCGTCATACAGCGCCAGGTCACGCAGGCGGTGGTCGGCGCTGATGTCGAGCACCCGGGCGCCACGGTCGATCAGCTGGCTGACCACCACCGCCGCTTCGGCGTGGGGGTAGGCAACCGCAGCGAAGTCACCGGAGGCGACGTCCTCCACATTCAGCGACACCAGCTCTTTCGTGACGCGGTACTGCGGGTACACGTCCACCAGGCGCTTGCCGGCATCGGCACGCGCGGTGATGACACCGAGCTCGAAGAAGGGGTGCCGCTCGACCAGGTCGACCAGCTGCGCGCCGGCGAACCCGGCGCCTCCGATGACATGAACTGTCTGACTCATCCGCGAAGCTCCGCTCCAAACTCCTTGGCCAGGCGATCGGCCACCTTCCCAACCGGCTTGGCGATCTCGTCGTCGGTCAGCGTGCGGTCGGCAGCGGCGATGGTGAACCGCAGCGCCAGCGACACCTTGCCCGCCGGTACCTGACCGCCCTGGTAGCGGTCGAACAGCTGCACGTCGCGCACCAGGTTGCCGCCAGACTTCCGGGCGAGCGCCAGGATGTCGGCCGCCGGCACCGTGGCATCCACCACCAGGGCCAGGTCACGGGTCGATCCCGGAACCGACAGCAGGTTCTCGAACAGTGGCCGTTCAGCGGGCGCATTGTCGACGAGCGCCTGCAGATCGAGACCCCAGGCCACGGCGGGACCCTTGACGTCGAAGTCGCGCAGCACGAGTGGATGGAGCTCACCCACCCAGCCGACCTTGGCCTCGCCGACCGTCAGTGTCGCCTGACGGCCCGGGTGTCCGTACGGATTGTCGGAAGACGTGGCGGCGACGTTCACATGCCCGGCCCGGGCCAGTGCTTCGGCCACACCCTTTGCGGCGTAGAAGTCGACGACGCCGGCCTCCCCTCGCCAGTGGTCACGGCCAGGCTGACCGAACATCAGCCCGACGATCCACTCGCGCTCGTCGGCACCGCCGTCGGCAAGCGGCGCGTAGGTGCGACCGACTTCGAACAGTCGACCGGCAGGAAGCTGGCGTGCCTGGTTGCGTGCGGCGGCACGAAGCAGCCCGGGAAGCAGCGAGCGCCGCATCACGGCGACGTCCTCCGAAAGTGGATTGGCGATGCGCACCACGTCGCGGCGTGGATCGTCGGCCGGCAGCTGCAGCTTGTCGGCGTCCGACTGCGGCACGAAGTGCAGGGTGATCGCCTCGCTGAAGCCGAGGTCCACCGCGAGGCGACTCAGACGCTCGCGCACGGTCTGCATCGGCGTGCGCTTGGCATGAGCCACCAGGCGCGGGATCTCGCCCTTGATTTCGTCGTAGCCGAGGTGGCGCCCGATCTCCTCGATCAGGTCGATCTCGCGCTCCAGGTCTCGGGTGCGCCAATACGGCACCTGCACCACGTGACGGTCGGCGCCCTCCTCCACATCACAGCCGAGGCTGCGCAGAATGTCCGCGGACCGGTTGGTGTCGACGTCCATCGCAAGGATGGCCTCGGTGCGCGCGTGGCGCACGGTGATTGGCTCGGCCTCGTTGAACCGGTCGTGCACGTCGTGCCCACCGGGCGCGAGCGACGCCCCGCAGAGCTCGACCAGCAGGCGGCATGCCACGGCGGTGGCGACCGGCGGCAGGTCGTGTGACAGTCCCTTCTCAAGTCGGCGACTCGACTCGGTGCGAAGCCCGAGCCCCCACGAGGTGGCGAGCACGTTGGGGCCGACGAACGTAGCGGCCTCGAGTGCGATGTCGCGGGTTGAGTCGTCCACCTCGGCGAACTGTGCACCGAACACACCGGCCACCACTGCGGGCTTCTCGGCGTCGCAGATGGCGAGCATGTCCGTGGTCATGGTGCGCTCGACCCCGTCCAAGGTTGTGATTATTTCGCCCTGGGTCGCACGGCGCACCACGAGCTCAGGCCCGGCCAGCTTGTTCAGGTCGAAGGCGTGCAGCGGCTGCCCGGTCAAAAGCATCACGTAGTTGGTGATGTCCACCACGTTGTTGATCGGGCGCATACCCGCGGCGTCCAGGCGACGCTGCATCCAGTCGGGAGACGGCCCCATCGTGACGCCGGTCAGCACGGTGGCCATGTAGCGCGGTGTCAGGTCTCGGGCCACGACCTCGAGGCCGAGCAGGTCCTCGGCGGGCCGGTCGCCCTGCGCCGTCGGCATCGTCGTGTCCGGGTCGATCAGCTGCGCGCCGGTGACCGTGGCCACTTCGCGGGCGATGCCCCAGATGCCGAGCAGGTCCGGCCGGTTGGCGGGAAGCTCAAATTCCAGCACCGTCTCCGACAGCGGCAGCACGTCGGCGAGCGGCGTGCCCGCGGCAAGCGTCTCGTCGAGCTCCATGATTCCGGAGTGGTCGTCGGAGAGCTCCAGCTCACGACCCGACAGGATCATGCCGTTGCTCTCGACGCCGCGCAGCTTGGCCTTCTTCAGCGGCTTGTCGGCGCCGGGAAGCAGCGCGCCCGGAAGCGAAACTGCGACGGTCAGTCCGGCGCGCACGTTCGGTGCGCCGCAGACGATCTGACGCGGCTCGCCGTCGCCCACCTCCACCATGCACACGCTGAGTTTGTCGGCATCGGGGTGGCGTCCGGCCTCCATCACCTTGCCGATGAGAAGTGACTCGCGGTTGGCCGGCACGTCGGGCGTGCCCAGGTGGTGGATCGCCTCGACCTTGATGCCGGCGGCGGTCAACTTGTCGGCAAGCGCTTCTGCTGCGAGTCCGTGATCCACGAGCTCGGCAAGCCACGACATGGGAACTCTCATCGAACGCTCCCCGCGTCGCCGAACTGGTCCAAGAAACGCAGGTCCGCGTCGAACAGCAGCCGCAGGTCGCTCACGCCGTGGCGCAGCATCGCCACCCGCTCAAGTCCGAGGCCCCAGGCGAAACCGGTCCAGCGTTCCGGATCGATGCCGCAGTGGGCGAAAACGTTGGGGTCGACCATGCCGGCGCCGAGCAGCTCGAGCCAGGTGGAGCGGCCGCGACGGTCGGTCCACAGCACGTCCACCTCCACCGAGGGCTCGGTGAACGGGAAGTAGTCGGGGCGCAGCCGGATCTCGAATGTCGGGCCAAGCAGCTCGCGCACGAAGTGCTGCAGCATGCCCTTGAGGTGCGCCATCGACAGGCCCTCGTCGACCGCGAGCCCTTCAAGCTGATGGAACATGGCGCCGTGGGTGGCGTCGATGTCTTCGCGGCGGTAGACCGTGCCGGGGCACACCACGTAGATCGGCGGCTCCTGCGTCTCCATCACCCGCACCTGCACCGGGCTGGTGTGGGTGCGCAGCACGTGGTTGGCGGGACCGGCGATGTGGAAGGTGTCGGTCTCGGCGCGCGCCGGGTGTCCTTCCGGGATGTTGAGCGCGGTGAAGTTGTGGAAGTCGTCCTCGATGTGCGGGCCGTCGGCGATCTGCCAGCCCATGCCGACGAAGATCTCCTCGATCTCGTTCCAAAGCTGCGTGACGATGTGCTGTGCCCCTGCGCGCACCGGGTCGCCCGGCAGCGTGACGTCCAGGGCGTCGGCGGTCAGCGACGCGCTGAGCGCCTGCGATTCGAGTGCCTGCTGGCGCTCCGCGAGAGCCGCCTCGATGGCCTGGCGGGCGATGTTGGCGCCCTTGCCGACGGCGCCGCGCTGTTCGGGCGGCAGGCCGCCGATGCCGGCGAGCACCGCAGCGAGCGCGCTCTTTCGCCCGCTGTGGCGAACGCGGGCCGCTTCAAGCGCCTCTGGAGTGTCGGCGGCGGCGATTTCCGCAACGGCCGCGGACTGGATTTCGTCGATGTTTTCGGTCGTACTCACGAACCCAACAGGGTACAGAATTGCAGGGTCACTTCTCCCAGCGTCCGGCGGGAATCTGGCAACGGGATCGCCACAGTTAACCGTTCTGGTGTCTGACACCGAAACGGTTAACTGCAAACGGCGGCAGTCGAACGGATCGCACTTAACCATTCTGGTGCCTGGCACCAGAATGGTTAACTAGGCCTCAGCGGCCGAAATCCCCTGCGCACGCTGCCGCCGCGCCTCCGCCAGCAGCACGGCGCCGGCCGCAGCCACGTTCAGTGACTCGGCCGTCGGCTCCTGTGGGATCGTGACTCGCACGATCTCAACCGACGATCCCAGCGCCTCAAGCGCCGGCTCAATGCCCGCACGCTCCGCACCCAGTGCGAGGATCAGTGGCGAGATCAGGTCCGCCTCCCAGTGCGGCACGCCGCCATTCACCACACCGGCCACGACGCGTAGACCGGGCCGCGTGGCCAGATCCTCGGCGCGCACGCCCTCCAGGATCGGCATGGTGAACACGCCGCCCATCGAGGCCCGCACGGCTTTCGGGTTCATCGCATCTGCGCTGCCGGGGCCAAGCGCAACCCAGTCGCAGCCAAACGCCGCACCGGTGCGCACCAGCGTGCCGACGCTGTCTCTTATACACATC
>CALMXK010000068.1 GCA_937871165.1 uncultured Actinomycetes bacterium | reverse complement strand
GGCGCTCCGAAGGTGCTGTCCAACACCTGCACGGAGAACGAGTACGCGGACCCGTACGAGGTCATGGGGCTCTCCGGCCGGCAACTTTCCGCGGTGGCCCGTCAGCTCATCGGTGTCCTTGCCAGCGGCCAACAGCGCGTGGTGACCACCAACCAGACACTGACTCTCGAATCGGCGAGCGTGGTCGGCAGCGGCATCAAGTCGATCGAGATTCCGCGTCCGGGCACGCAGGACTCCTGGTTTGTCGAGATGCGCTCGGCGTCCGGATACGACTCCTTCTCAAGCTCCTACAACGTGACCCAAGGTGTGCTCATTCGAAAGCGCACCGAGGATCCCACATGGATGACCGACACGCAGCTGATCGACGCTACGCCTGCGACGACCACCTCGACCGACGCGGCGTTTCTGCCCGGGATGTCGTTCGCTGATCCGACCGGCAAGATCACAATCAGCGTGATTTCACGCAGCGGGAACACCGCGAGTGTGAAGGTCACATTCGGGACGACGACAACGACCACGACATCGACGACCACAACGGTCACCACGAGTCTCGCGGTCGCCAAACCATGGACGTCCAAAATCACGCTGTACCGACGCCCCGACGGTCGACTGCACGTCGGTGTGCGTCGGGCGACGCGCGCCGGACCGACGTGCAGCTTCCGGATCCGAGCGACCTATCTGAACACAGGTACGTGCCTGTCGCTGTCCACGATCAGGGGCTGGCAGGTGTCGCGGGTGGTGCGGGCCGGCGACTACGTGACCATCAATCTGCTTGTGCCGGGGTACGCGAACCCCGTCAGCAAGAAGGTCAGGGCGCCGCGCACCGCCGGCCGCTATCTCATCTACCGCTTGATGTAGCCGAGCGTGGATGGGGAAGACCTCGGCCCCATCCACATGAGGCGAACCCTCAGTCGGAGATCATCGCGCTGACCGCTTCGACCTGGATCTTCAAGATCACGCGCTCCTCTTCCGGCGGGCCGGGGTAGGTGTCCACGCCCATGTACTTCTTGGCCAACTTGTCGATGTGCGCCCGGGCACCCTCGTGGATCATCTCCACCACACTGCCCTGCACGGACACGTTGTTGTACGGCTGAGACTGCTCATAGATCGCGACGCCGACGCGTGGATCGCGTCGCGCATTGGCGGTCTTTCGACGCCCTTCCGCGGTGTTGATGAGAATGAACTCGCCGTCGAGGTCCACCCAGACGGGTGAGACGCTGGGGTACCCGTCCTCGCCGTTGGTCGCGAGGTAGGCGAAGTTGGTGTCTTCGAAAATACGTCGCTGACGGTCAGTCAGATGTTCCATCACTGCTCCTTCCGGTGTGTGTCCAGATTCTGCCGCAAGGCGGTCCTGGTGCGCCGATGTCGTTGCGGCCCCGCCGACCGGTCCGGCGTCCGGGGCGGGGCGATCCATCTCCTCCTTTCAGTGGGTGCGGCGCCGTGGCGGCCCCGGCTGTGCTCCGGATGGCGCGGACAGGAGTCGAACCTGCTGTCTCGAGCTCATGAGGCTCGCGAGATGACCGTTTCTCTACCGCGCGTCGCACCTGCCGCCACCAGGACGACAGGCATGTGGGGATGTCTCGCGTCTGCGAGACCCGTTGTTCGGGCACCACTCATGCGGTGCCCGAACGGGTGGGCCATTACTCCGAGGGTTCGGGCTCTGGCCGTGGATGGTGAAATTGCGTGGCGGGGTGGACAGGAACGTCCACTCGCTTGCCACGCCGTTCCAACAGCGCCAACCGGTGACGGTGCAGCTCGAGCTCACACGATGTCAGGCGGTATCGCTCGAGATGTGCCAGGTAGCGCAGATGGGTGTGATGACTCATTGTGGTGCCTTCCACGTTTGATCGCGGCCACCGCTGATGCGGGGCCGGGAGCGTCCGCCGCTCCGTCGATCAACCCCACGGGTGATCGACGCAACGTCGGCGTGGAAGCTCGGGAACGTCGCCGCGTCGCCTGGAGCGAGGGCGCGTTCGTGGTGGTCTTGCGCGTCGGCTGGAGCGGACGCGATGTTCATGCCACTCGCCCTCCCTTCGACCCTGGATCACCGAAACGGCGTCGTCGTGGAGGGGGTTGGAGCCGGGCGCCCACCGGATGGTGGGGGCCGTTCTCACATGGGCGGGGCCTCGATGTGACTCGTCGTGTTGGTCAAATGAGCATCACCTTCGAACGGAATTTGGGCAACAAAAAGGGCGACCGGTTGGTCGCCCTCGTACTGGCTTCGCTGGATGCGGTGCGCTACCGCAAGTGCGACTGTACGAGGGAGGGTGGGCGTGACGCCGTCGCGGCCGCGCGACACGTCGCAGAGGCCGGCTTGGCTCCGCGAACCGCGTGCGTGATCTGTCGGGCGTAGGTCATAGGTGCGCCATTATGCGTGCTGACCTGGACGAATACAAGGCGTCTCAGTCACCCGCAGCCTCGTGCGGCGCATGTTCCGTGCGGCTCACAAGCCAGGCGCCGATGAGCACCAGGGCCGCGCCCACGATGGCGATCGCATGCAACGGCTCGTCGCGAAACACCACGCCGAGGGTCAGTGCGACGAGCGGGAACAGGTAGGTCACGGCCGAGCTTCGCGTCGCGCCGACGCGTCCCATCAGGGTGAACATTGCGAGAAATGCCGCACCGGTTGCGAGCACCCCAAGCGCCACGTTCGCGATCAACGCGCTCCACGCAAACGTGCTCGTTCGAAGGCCGAACACGGCGAACGGCAAGAGCATGACCGACGAGATCAACTCGATTCGAGCGAGCGGGGGCAGGGTGCCGTAGCGCTGTTGGAGGGGGATGGTCAGATTCACACCGACGGCGTAACAGGCGACTGCGACGACAAGGGCGAGCACACCCAGCGCGCTCGAGCGGCTGTCGCTGAGCGATGGGATCGCGATCAACGCGACGCCGACGAAGCCGACGATCAATCCGGCAGCCTGGACAGGTCGCGGTGCGCGGCGAAGCAGCAGTGCGGCGATCATCGCGGTGAACACGGGCAGACCCGCGTTGATCATTCCCGCCACCGATGATGCGACCGAGCGTTCCGCCCACGGAAACAACACGAACGGCAGGCTCATCCAGATCGCCGCGACCAGGATGATGCGGGGCATGTCGCGGCGGTCGACCGGGGTCCAGGCACCCGGCGCCACGGCGACGATCAGCGCGCCCAGCGCAACGCGGATGAACGCGACGACCGCGCTCGCGAAATGGTCGGCCGACTCGGCGATGAGCAGAAACGAGCCGCCCCACACGAGTCCGCAGAACGCGAACAGCCCCCACTCGGTCGGCCCGAACGAGCCCGTTCGCGTGCCTTCGGCGGTCGTGAGAATTCGTCGTCGTCCACCGGTCGGCATCCGACGGAGTGTAGTGCCGCCCCGTGCGCGGCGACCGGACGCTGATCGCCGCGGCGGGCCCGCCAGACCTGCACCACGGTCTCGCTGAACATCATCGTGGTCGGAGTACGCTCCCCGCTGAGCGTCACGCGACGCGCCAACGGTGCTCGTTTACGGACGCGTTCACCATTCAACGATGAGGTGAGACATGGGGCTTATTGAGGGCGCGCTCGGCGCGCTTTTGGGACGTGGCGGCGGTCCTGCCAAGACGATCCTTCGCGGTGTCATGGGGATGGTCGCGGGCGGAGGACTTTCAAAGGTGCTCAGTGCGTTCAAGGACAAGGGCATGGGCGCCCAGGCCGACTCGTGGGTGAGTACCGGCGACAACGAGCCACTGACCGCAGACCAGGTTCGTCAGGCACTTTCGCCTGAGCAGTTGCAGCAGATTGCCGACAGGGCCGGGATCAGCGTGGACGAGGCTGCGGACCAAGTCGCAGCTGCGCTTCCCGAGGTCGTCAACCAGGTCACGCCCGATGGCCAGGTGCCGGCCGATGCCGACGTGGACGCCCAGCTGAAGCAGGTCGAGGCGGACCTGCAGGTCTGAGCGTTCGTGGTTGGGGGTTGGTCCATGCGGCCACCCCAACCACGGTCGACGTCATCGACCCCAGGGATCAGGTCGGTGGTCGGCGTCCCTGGAACGGTCGACGTGGGCCAGCTCACCGGTGGCATCGGCCTCGGCCGGCGTCTGACAGATGGCGCACTGCACGTGGCCGACCGGTCTCCAGTCGGGGAGAGGGGGATGATCGCCATCCAGGTCGCAGGCGGCGACGGCGCCACCGGAACGATGGATCAGTCGACCTGTGCGGCCATGGCGTGTGATCGGCTTGCCGCAATCACGGCAGGTGAGGGGCGGAAGGAGCGCGGCCATGTCCCGACGTTACTGAAGTGCGCGCCGCATCGACGGATGGTCGGCAATGAGTCGAAGTGCATCGGCGAGGAGGCCGATGCCGGGTTCGGTGCGGTGCCAGGTGGACGCGCCGCTCGGGTGGGGAAGGGCGATCGCGTCCATCTGCGTTCCGAACACGTTCGCCCGGGCCGTGGTGCCGATCACCTCGGTCAGACGTCCGGTGTGGCCGAGCACCTCTGCGATCGCCATGGTCCCGACCGGGATCACGAGCGTCGGCCGGAGGATCGCGACCTCCTCGCGAAGGTACCCGCGGCAGTTGTCGATCTCGTCCGGTGCCGGTCGTCGATCACCACCACCGCTGTCTCTTACACACATCTGACGCTGCCGACGAGCGATCTAGTGTAGATCTCGGTGGTCGCCGTATCATTAAAAAA
>CALMXK010000067.1 GCA_937871165.1 uncultured Actinomycetes bacterium | reverse complement strand
ATGATACGGCGACCACCGAGATCTACACTAGATCGCTCGTCGGCAGCGTCAGATGTGTATAAGAGACAGGACCGACGGATCCGAGGTCATTCTCGAGCACGCCACAATCGATCTGGTCGAGCTTCCACCGATTGCGTCACTCACTGGGGGTGTGCGGCGATGAGGGTCTGTTACCTGGATCTCGACGAGACGCTGCTCGGTCGCGGCGGCCGGATCCTCCGCGACGGCGACGATGCCTTCTCGTACGACGCCATTCGCGCGCTCGAAGCGCTCCATGGCGCACAGGTCCCTGCGGTGCTGGTCAGTGGACGGCGACTGCCGGAGCTCGCCGCCATCGCCCGTATGCTCGGCGCCGACGGCGCCCTGGGCGAGCTCGGCGCGTGCGACGCGGGATACCCGACCAAGCCCGGCCAGAGTGTGCATGAGGCCATCGCCGAAACCGGCATCGTCGAGATGCTGCTGACGTGGGCGGACGGCGCGCTCGCCCCGTACGAACCGTGGGCGCAGGGCCGATTCGGCAGTCACCTGCTCGTCGGTGACGTCGGTCAGGATGCAATCGACCTGGTGGAGACGATCTCCCGGGGAACGTTGCGCCTGGTCGACAACGGCGGCACCGGCGACGGACGGCGCGCCTACCACCTGCTGCCGGCGGGAGCCGGCAAGGGACCCGCGGTCGCCCGCGACATCGCTCGACGTGGCGCGAACCCGGCGACGTGTCTGGCCGTGGGCGACAGTCGCGCCGACCTGGAGCTCATGGGCGCGGTGGGACTGGTCGCAATGGTGCGAAACGGGGTGGAAGACGATCCGACGCTCGCCGAGGAGTGTCAGTGGGTGACCTCGGCACGTCACGGCGCCGGGGTGTTGGAAGCCATCACCCGGTGGCTTGACGACGACCCTGCGCTCACGAGGATTCGACGAACGGACCTGCCGCCCGGCGAATGACACTAGGGGTCGCCGATCGCGGTCGGGTTCTTGCCGTCGAGCACCACGCGGTCCTTCCCGGTGCGCTTGGCGCGGTAGAGCGCGTCGTCCGCCGCGGCAAGAAGCGCCTGGGCGTCCAAGTGCCGATCGGCGGATGCGATTCCGGCACTGAAGGTGGTGCCGCGCGCCTCATCGAGGGCGGCGAATCGAGTTCGGATGCGTTCGATGACGACCGCCGCCGCAGCCTCGTTCGTGTTGGCGAGCAGGACGACGAACTCCTCGCCACCGAGCCGGACGGCCAGATCGGTTTGACGGACCTCGGATCGGATTTGCCGGGCGAGCGCGATCAGAACGCCGTCACCGGCGATGTGGCCATAGGTGTCGTTGACGGCTTTGAAGTTGTCGACATCGATCACCGCGAGCGACAGCGACTCGTTGGCGAGCTCCGCGTGGCGCACCATCTCCTGGACCGCGTCGTCAAACGACATCCGATTGCCCAGACCGGTCAACGGGTCACGTCGGGCGAGTTCCTCGGCCGCGGCAAGTGCCCGGGCGTTTGCCTTCTGGGCGGCCGATGCCATCCCGCCGTGGACCATCAGGAACGCCAGCATGTATGCGGCGAACACGCCGCGCCCAAGTGGACCGATGTTCGGATCCACATGCATGTCGAGCGGGCCGAGTCCGGCGCCCGCAAGGAACACGAGGACCGCCGCAAGCGCGGGAAGTGTCGCGCGCACACCGATCCAGACACCGCTGAGCGACAGTGTCACGGCCCACACCAACAGGGCCGGGCTGCGTGTCCCGCCGCTGAACATGACGCCGACACCGGTCACAAGAACATCCGCGGTGATGGCGGCCACCGCCACCCGCTTCGTGATCTCATGGCCACGCCGGACGTACCACCACCACCATGCCACCTGGTATCCCGCCGCGACGAGGATGGCCACCATCGCGGCGAGGAATGACGGGCCGCGAACCCACAGGAAGAACACGGCGAGAAACCCCACGATCGAGATTCGTGCGACGGAGACCACGTTGGCACTGAACCGGTAGTCGACCTCGGGGTCGTCTTGCAACCACGCCCAGAGCTGCTTCGCGCGACTGATCACACCTGTGTACTTCGGCAACTACCGCTGGGAAAAGGACCCTTTCACAGGCAATTCATACGAATTTCACGCACTCTGAGGGCCCTGACAGGCCGCCAGGGGCTACGTCGGCCGGGCCTCGGAGTCCGCGTGTGCACCACGCAGGTGACGTCCACCCCACAGTGCGGCCACCGCCGCGCCGGCCGCTGCGAGGTCGCGTTCGGTCGCCGCAAGGCGTTCGGCCATCGTCCCCACGTCCCGTCCGATCGGCAACGCGGCCACAAAGCCCGCCTCCCGGATCGCCCGCGGACCGAGACCCACCTGTCCGCACAGGGCCACGGTGGGGACGTGCCGCGCGCCCGCCCGGGCCGCCACGGCCACGGCGGCCTTTCCT
>CALMXK010000066.1 GCA_937871165.1 uncultured Actinomycetes bacterium | reverse complement strand
CTCGTGGGCTCGGAGATGTGTATAAGAGACAGATCGCGATGCGGTCGGCGCGCCCGGCCTCGCGGGTGACGAGCGGCACGTCGGCAAGGGCGGAGAGGGGGTGACGCCCGACGCTCAGCGGGTGATCGGGATGCGCGACCACGATCAGCGGGTCGGTCTGCACGGGATGGAACTCCAGGTCGCTCGGCGTCACCTCCCGTGTGGCAAGCACACAGTCGACCTGCCCCTCGCGCAACGACCGCAAGGCCTGATCGACGTCGACCGACGCGACCGTGATCTCAAGCGTGGGGCGACGCGCGGTGAGCACCGCGATGGCCGGTGGCAGGGCGTAGACCACAAGGCCCTCGCCTCCCGCCACGGTCAGGTGGTCGTAGGAGTCGGCGACGGCCGCGATCACCGATCGGCCCGCCTGCTCCGCAGTCGCCAGGATGCGCCGCGCACTGGGCAAGAGCGCCCCGCCGGCGGCTGTCGGCTGCACGCCGCTTCGCGACCGTTCAAGCAGCGGCGTTCCCAGCCGCCGCTCCAGTGCGGCCACCAGGGTCGACACCGTCGGCTGCGTAACGCCAAGGCTCTCGGCAGCGCGCGTGAAGCCACCGCGCTCGACGACCGCCACGAACGCCCGAAGACGCGCCGCATCGGTCAGCCAATCAACGTTGTTCGTCAATGGTTCCATGATGATCATAGTTTGCCAGCGTGACGGAACCGACGTACGCTGCATTCATCAGCACGAACGGAGGGGCGATGGGGAAAACACTGTTTGAGAAGGTCTGGCAACAGCACCTGGTCCGCGACGGCGACGGCGAGGGTCCGCCGATCGTCTACATCGATCTGCACCTCGTCCACGAGGTCACATCGCCGCAGGCCTTCGACGGGTTGCGTCTTGCCGGTCGCAAGGTCCGCCGCCCGGATCGCACGCTGGCCACGGTGGACCACAACGTGCCGACGGTCGGGCGCGACAAGGTGATCGAGGACGAGCTCTCGCGCCTGCAGATCGAGACCCTGGAGCGCAACTGCGCCGAGTTCGGCGTGCCGCTCTACTCGATCAAGAGCCCGCGTCAGGGCATCGTCCACGTGATCGGTCCGGAACTGGGTGTGACCCAGCCGGGCATGACCATCGTGTGCGGTGACAGCCACACGGCCACGCACGGCGCGTTCGGCGCGCTCGCGTTCGGCATCGGCACCAGCGAGGTGGAGCACGTGCTCGCCACGCAGACGCTGCCGCAGCCGAAGCCCAAGACCATGCGCATCAACATCGACGGCACACCAGGCCTCGGCGTCGTCGCCAAGGATCTGATCCTCGGCACGATCGGTCAGATCGGCGTGGCAGGCGGCGTCGGCTACGTCATCGAGTACGCCGGTGAGGCCATTCGCGCGCTTTCGATGGAAGGCCGCATGACGGTCTGCAACATGACCATCGAAGGTGGCGGTCGCGCAGGCATGATCGCCCCCGACGACACCACGTTCGCGTACCTCGAGGGTCGCGTCGCCGCGCCCAAGAACTTCGCGGCCGCCGTCGAGGCGTGGCGCCAGCTTCCCACCGACGCCGACGCCACGTTCGACACCGAAGTGCACGTCGACGCATCGGCGCTCGCGCCGCAGGTCACCTGGGGCACCAACCCTGAGATGGTCGTTCCGATCACGGGTCGCGTCCCGACCCCGGAGCAGTGGGGCGATCCCGACAGCGCCCGTCGCGCCCTGGCCTACATGGGCCTGAAGGGTGGCGAGGCCGTCGAGGACATCGCGATCGACGTGGTGTTTCTCGGATCGTGCACCAACGGTCGCATCGAGGATCTTCGCGCCGCAGCCAAGGTGGTGCAGGGCCGTCAGGTCGCCTCGACGGTGCAGGCGATGGTGGTTCCCGGTTCCATGCAGGTCAAGGCGCAGGCCGAGAAGGAGGGCCTGGACCAGGTCTTCAAGGCCGCCGGATTCGAGTGGCGCGACGCCGGATGTTCGATGTGTCTGGGCATGAACCCGGACATCCTGACTCCCGGTCAGCGCAGCGCGTCGACCTCGAACCGCAACTTCGAAGGTCGCCAGGGCAAGGACGGACGCACACATCTGGTCAGTCCGCAGATGGCCGCCGCTGCGGCGATCGCCGGGCACCTGGTGGATGTGCGCTCAATGGATGTCGAACTTGCAGGGGTGGGCTCATGAACCCGTTTACCGTTGTCACCGGTGCAATGGCGCCGCTCGATCGCGCCGACGTCGACACCGACCAGATCATCCCGAAGCAGTTCCTCAAGCGCATCGAGCGCACGGGGTTTGGGGAGTTCCTGTTTTGCGACTGGCGGGGCAGCGAGGGGTTCCTGCTCGAGGAGCCCGCATACCGTGACGCGCCGATCCTGGTGACCGGCCGCAACTTCGGCTGCGGGTCCTCACGAGAGCATGCCCCATGGGCGCTCGAGGACTTCGGCTACCGCGCGATCATCGCGCCGTCGTACGCCGACATCTTCCGCTCCAACTGCACCAAAATCGGACTGCTGCCGGTCGTGTTGACCGAGGATCAGGTGCAGAAGCTGATTGATGCGGCGCTTGCGACGCCCGGTGTGTCGGCGACTGTCGACTTGGAGCGCCAGGTCGTCGTTGCTCCCGATGGTGAGGAGATGCCGTTTGAGATCGACGCCTCGGTTCGCTACCGGCTGATGAACGGGCTCGACGACATCGGCATCACGATGTCCAACGGCGCCGACATCGACGCCTACGAGCACGACCGGGAGCGTGAAGGGCCGGTCACCACCGCGCTGTAGAAGCCGTTCTGCTGGCCCCGATCGTTTCGGTCGGGGCCAGTGACGGTTGTCTGTCGCGGACGCGCTATTCACCGTCTTGGGGGTCGCGTAGGCTGCCGCATGTGACGCATGGACAGGCAAAACGCATCCGGCGCGCCGCGTTTGCGCTGGTGGCGATGATCGCCACGATCGGCGCGCATGTGGTGGCGGTCGGGCAGGTGCATGTCACCCCGCTGATGCTGGTGGCACTGCTGACGGTCTCGGGCGTCGCCGCCGCCGCGCCGGTGAGCCGGGGAGACTTTGTTCCGCGACAGCCGCTCCATGTGGTGGCGATGCTGATGGTCACGCAGCTCGGACTGCACGTCGTCATCGGGGCCGTGCCTGTGGCGTTCGGCCTCGAGGTCCATGGTCATCGTGCGCTGTTCACGCCGCTTGCGATTGCCGTCCACCTCGTGGTCGGCGTTCAACTCGGGGTGTTGCTCGCGTTCGCCGACCGGCTGCTTGGACGTGCAGTGCGCATCGTCGCGCGGTTGCGGACGCTCCTTTCGTGCGCCGCCACGGCGCGCGCTGCCACGCCGTATGTCCGCATCGCGCGACGCGACGGTGTGGTTTCGTCGGTGTCGTGGGGTGCGCACCGCGGCCGTGGGCCGCCGCTGTCTGCGGCCGTCGAGTCATCACACCTTCCGGGACGTCGCCGCATCGGCTGATTCGTGCGCTCGTGGTCGGCGCTCGTGATGACGGTGCGGTCCGACATCACCTGCACGCGCTCGCGCCGTCGGCGCGGGTGCGCCATCACCACCTTCAGCGTCAGGAGTCAACAAATGGTTGATCTGTACCCGATCGGTTCGGTGCCCGTCTGCGTTGGCGGCCGGGGGCATCACCGATGAGCACCGCCACAACTTTCGTTCGTCCCGCCGGCTGGTCGTACGACCGTCGAGCCGTCACGTTTGGACGTGACATCTTTGATGATGCGTTCATCTCGTTGGAGGATCTCGCCGACCCGCTGCACTATCGGTCAATCACCGAACGGCTCATTTCGGCTCAGCCGTCGATCGCCCCGTGGGGTGCATACGTCGCACCGATGAACTGGGCGACATGGACGGCAACCGCCGTGCTCCTTTCCCCGGCCCTGGTCGACGGGCGGGTGCTGCTGGTCGACCCCGACCAGCTCGGTGTCGTCGTCAACGGCGACCCCGACGTGGAACGCTTCTGGGCGCGACCGTCGGAGTGCGAGTTGCGCGTCACGCCGACCCGAACCGTCCGCCTTCTGGATGCCTGCCTGGCGCCGGTGGTCGACGCGGCCATGGTCGTGTCGGGAATCGGACGGTACTCGCTGCTGCGGCTGATCGATGACGCCATCGTGGCCGCCTGTGAGGACCTGCGCGGTGGGGTCCGCGGCGGCGCCCGGCAACGGGTGGATGAGTTCATCGACGCGATATGCCAGGCACACCATGGGACGCCACTCGGATGAGCGGACGTTCGAAGGCATTCACAACCGCCTCACCGACCGGCTCGGCGGGAGGCACCCACGGGAAATCGAGCCACTACGATGCCACGCGCGATGGGGGACACACGACCGTGAGGACGAAACTGATCTCGATCTGTCTCTTATACACATCTCCGAGCCCACGAGACTAAGGCGAATCTCGTATGCCGTCTT
>CALMXK010000065.1 GCA_937871165.1 uncultured Actinomycetes bacterium | reverse complement strand
ATGATACGGCGACCACCGAGATCTACACTAGATCGCTCGTCGGCAGCGTCAGATGTGTATAAGAGACAGGTCGATCGGCTGTCTGGAGGAATGCAGCGACGTGTTCAAATCGCCCGGGCGCTGATCAACGACCCGGACGTCGTCCTGCTCGATGAGCCGACGACGGGACTTGACCCGCAGGCACGTCACCTGGTGTGGGCGCGCTTGCGCGCGCTCAAGTCCCGGGGGGTCACGCTAGTGGTCACGACCCATTACATGGACGAAGCCGAGCAGCTGTGTGACCGCCTCGTCGTCATGGACGCGGGACATATCGTGCGCGAAGGAACCCCGCCGGCACTCATCGCAGACGAGGTGGGTGGCGACGTGGTCGAGGTTGCCGTGAAGGCCGAGCGAATGGACGCCCTGATCCAAGCGCTCGGGAGCGCGATCGTGGGATGGACCCGCCGAACCGACGTGCTCTGGCTCTACGGTCCTGACGGGGCGACCGTCGCCGCGCTCGCCGAAGCCGCGGAGCCCAGCTGCAAACGGCTTGCGATCCGCAGGGCGACGTTGGAGGATGTGTTCCTCCAAGTCACCGGCCACAACTTGCGGGAGGACTAGCCCGTTCGGGCGGACCACTCCAACGTACTTGCAGATGGCTCCGCAAGTACCGAGATCGCGGCCGCCGCACGTGTGAGAAGGCCCTCCGTCCTCGCGGGCAACGGCTCATGGCGCATCGTCGCGACCAGGACGGCGCCCCAAAGACGGCCGTGCACGACGATCGGGACGGCGACACTGGACCGGTAGTTGCCGGCGCGTGCGACCAACGCCACACGATCGCCGTCGGCGAGGCGGCCGTAGTCCTCGATTCGGGCGGGCGCACCGGTCCGAAAGACGGTTGCCACGGAGCCCAAGCCGTCAGGCCTGAACGGGTACAGCGTTTGGCCCGAGGGGAGGTGGCTGGCGAGAGGATGCGCGATACCGTCGCGAAAGGTGAAGACAACCGCACACTCGGCGTTGCTGTCGGCGGCGAGCACGTCCGGGATCTCTTCGATTGTGGCGACGTCGAGCCGCTCGCGCGTCTCGCGTCCACGTTCGACCTCGCGCGGACTGCCATGGGCCGTACTGGTGAAGTCGCGCAGGTCGCCCGCGAGGCGCGACAGCGACTCGGCTGCGTTCTGGGTGTCGCCTGCACCGGTTGCAATCTGGGCGCTGGAGCCCGTCACATCAGCCATCGCCTGGGCGATCTGGTCCATTCCGACGTGCTGCTCCCGCAGGGAGAGGGCGATGCCGCCTGCGAAGTGGGCCGTCTGGCGGATCGTCTCGTCCATGCGGTTGATGGCGTCGCCGGCGCGACGGGCACGTTGGACGCCGTCTTCGACGGCTTTGCTCCCCTCCTCGGTGGCGAGGACGGCGGCGGACGTGGCGCGTTGGATCTCGCTGAGGATCGTCTGGACCTGCGCCGTTGCGGCCTTCGACTGTTCTGCGAGGCTGCGAACCTCTTGCGCCACCACCGCGAAGCCGCGTCCCTGCTCACCTGCACGGGCGGCCTCGATCGTGGCGTTCAACGCCAACATGTTCGACTGGTCGGCGATGTCGTTGACCGACCGCGTGATCATCTCGATGGCCTGGGTCTGCTCCGACAGGCTCAGGATGTCGCCTGCGATCGCGTCGACGCGCTCGCGGATCACCGTCATGCCACCGATGATCTGGTCGACGGCCGTGTTCCCGTCGGTGGAGATCTCCATGGCGCCCTCGGCCTGCGTGGCAAGCTCGGTTGCGCGATCGACCACGCTCCGATTGAAGCTTCGGACCTGGTCGATCGTGACGAGTGTCTGCGAGACGGAAGCGGCCTGCTCGTTGGTGGCCGCAGTGTTCTCGCTCACCACCGCAATGATCTGCATCGCGGCCGCTTCAAGCTGGAGTCCGGCCTCTTGCACGTGGGTGCGCAGCGCTGCGAATGTGCCCGCAAGGGCGTTGACCCGATCGGCGAGCAGCAGTGCGGCCGGATTTCCGGTCGTGACCGCGACGCGGGCGTCGAGCTCGCCGCGAAGGACGCGGTCCGCGGTTGAGGCGATGGCGGTAAGTGCGGCGATGAGGTCGTCGTCCGGCTCCGTGGTGGCTGCCTGCGAGTCGGTCGCAGTGAGGTCAGCCGGGTCGATGCGGGCGCCACCGGCCACGCTCGCCGGGGAATCGATGCTCGCCTCGGCTGAGGCCGACGACGCGGCCGTGCGCAGACCCAGCGCCGCGGCCAGCAGGCAGATGGCGGCAGCCACGACCAACAGGACCGTCGCGGACGTTCCCAGGTTCGATGCTGTCGCCAGCACGATTGCGATGGGGAGAACGGGTGCCGCTGTGACCAGGCGAACAGACCGCACTGCAACTCGATTCTGAAGGACGGGGTGCGCGGTGTGCGCACGTGCTTCGAACTGATCGGCGCGCGGCGGCCAATGCTTGAGTGCTAGCCCGGGGTTGTGGGTGGTTCGGCCGCGTCGCCCGATCCGGCCTCCGTCCACGCATCACGCGCCCACGGGGCCGGCTGGCCGAAGCGTTTGGCGAGCCAGATGCCGAGCATGTAGAGGGCGAGCTGGGGGACCATCAGCAGGATCATGCTCATCGGGTCGCCGCCCGGAAGAAGCGCCGCCAGGACCGCGATCAGGACGACAGCGACCCGCCACTGACGAACGTAGGTCGTCGCCTGGACCACGCCGAGCCGCGCCAGTCCCATCATTGCCACCGGGATCTCGAACATCAGGCCACTGCTCAGAGTGAATGTCGTGACGAATCCGTAGTACTCACTTGCGCGTAACTGGCTGAGGAACAAGTTATCGTTGAACGATTGGAGCCATTTGAGCGCCACGGGAAGCACCAAGAAGTATCCAAACCCCGCCCCCAGCAAAAACAGGGCGGCGATCCCGCCGACGGTCAGAAGCATCCTCCGCCGTGGCTGTTCCGCCACAGCCGGAATGACGAATGCGTATGCCTGATAGAGCCAAACCGGCAGCGCCACGATGATCGCGCACGCGGTCACAACCTTCAGGACGGTGAAGAAGCCTTCACTCACACCCAGTGTGATCAGATCCTGATTGTTGGGGAGGGGCTCGGCGAGAAAGCGCAACAGCGGGCGGTGGACCGCATAAAGCCCCGCAAATGCGACGATCAGGGCGACCAGCGAGACGATGATTCGATGGCGCAGCTCGTCCAGGTGCTGGACGACGGTCAGCCGCTCGTCGCTCCCGACGCGGCGTGGAATCGGGCGACGCCTCACGAGGTGGTGCGTGCCCCCTGCGCGACATCGGCCGGCGGGGTGTCCCCGGAAATCACAACGCCCTGCAGGAGATCATCCTCGGCAGGAGCCAGAGCGTCGGTCGGCGCACCACCGGGCGCCATGGCGTCGTTGGTGACGACGACGCCGGCAAGGAGCAGACGATCATCGTCCGGATCGATCTGGGGCGCCTCGGCGGCCGATCGGTGCGCCGGCGCGGGATCAGGAGGATCGTCCACGGCACGTTGCAGGTCGGCGCCGAGGCCCGAGGCGTGCTGTTTCAGGTCGCGGAGCCCTTTGCCGAGTTGGCGCCCGAGTTCAGGCAGCCGGGCGGGCCCGAAGACCAGGAGCGCCACGACCAAGACGATGACGACCTGGATGACGGAGAGTTCGCCGAACATGCGCCACAGCGTAGCCCAGACCGCCCGATGGAGCGCGGGTCGGGCGGTTCATGTGTCACTTTGGCGGCCGCGCGGCACGCCTTCGCCACCGGGGCTAGGCTACGTGACGCCATCGTCACGAAAGCCCGCCCATGAGCTCCCCTGAATCGAACATCGCAACCGACGCCCTCGTCCGGCAGATGCGCGACCAGATCACCGACAACGACGTCAAGCTGATCGCCGCGATCAACGCCCGGCTGCAGCTGGTGGCGCGGCTTCGCGAGTACAAGGAGGGCCGGGGGATCGCGTTCGTCGATCACACGCGGGAGGAGTACATGCACCAGTTCATGCAGGCGGTGAACAAGGGGCCGCTCTCGGCGGACGGTCTGCGCGAGATCTACGACGACATCCTGGCGCTCACCAAGCGTGAGACGGAGCGGCGGGACGGCGAGTCCGGCTAGCTCCTCACAGGCGTCGTGCGCGGTGTGCCGGCGCGTCGCCGGCGGCGTGTCATGGGCGATCGTGGACTCGAACCACGGACCTCATCCTTATCAGGGATGCGCTCTAACCACCTGAGCTAATCGCCCGCGCGAAGCGACTGCGGATTCTAGCAGGTA
This sequence comes from uncultured Actinomycetes bacterium, assembly GCA_937871165.1. GTDB lineage: Bacteria > Actinomycetota > Thermoleophilia > Miltoncostaeales > Miltoncostaeaceae > CALMEC01. Next base: position 24,076 of record CALMXK010000065.1, on the reverse strand, counting down.
CCACATCCGGGCCGCCTGCCTGGGCTCTGTGCCTATACTGAATCGTCACCCCACCACCGGGCGAGGCAGTCGTGCAGGAAATGGTCATCTACGGCGTCAGCTTCGACGTGATTGGCAAGCAGCCCATCGTCCTCCTCAAGACGGTGACCGGCAATCGGTTCTTGCCCATCTGGATCGGCCACGCCGAGGCGGCAGCGATACTTGCCAAGCTGCAAGGCTCTGAATCGCCCAGGCCGATGACCCATGATCTCCTGACTGAGATCGTGGGCGAGCTCCACGCTCAGGTAGCCCGTGTGACCGTCACCGATCTCAAGGACAACACGTTCTACGCGTTGATCACCTTGCGCTCCGAGGCGTCCGAGATCGACATCGACTCACGACCGTCGGACGCCATCGCACTGGCCGTTCGCAGCAACGCCCCGATCTTCGCTGCAGACCAGCTGATTGAGCAGAGCTCGATCGAGTTCGAACAGGACCCTGACGACGCGGAGGACACCGTCTCCCAGTTCAAGGAGTTCCTCGACAGCGTCAGCCCGGACGACTTCGCGACCTGACCGGGGACCCGTGGTCTCCTGACCAAGGTTTCACGTGAAACAGCGGGATCTCCCTGCGGCTGGAGGTGAGGCCGCGGCCCGTGGCAGCCCTTTCCTTCGATTGGCGCGGCGGATCCAGGAGCGGTCGGTATGAATTGTGTATGAGGTGCCCGGCACCAGAGGGACAAATCGCGCTCGTTCTGGGGGCCCGGAAGGCCCGGCCAGTCCCCTCGGTATGAATTGTGTATGAGGTGCCCGGCACCAGAGGGACAAATCGCGATCTCGGCGCGCCGGCCGGTCGTCGCCGGACTTGTCCGGCAGCTACTTACGGTCGCGCAAGTCCGGCCCCGCGCCCCTCTGTTTCACGTGAAACCTAGCTCTCGGTGGCGCGAATTCGTTCCATGGCTGCCATCAGGGCGTCATCGGACGGAAACCGCAACTCGACGATCGGTCCCTTGGCGGACGGGCGCACCCGCACAGGCACTTCAAACATGCCGTAGAGGACATCCATCGCGACATCGGTGGACGGGGGCGTGACGCTGTCCTGGGACAGTCGCCCACCGCCGGACGGCACGGCGCGTGCCATCGCTTCCACCTGGCGGACGGAAAGGCCCTCCTTGACCGCCCGTTCGGCCAACAGCCGCCGGGCCTTGGCGCCATCCGCCATCAAGACCGCGCGTGCGTGACCCTCGGACAGCGATCCGTCCTCAACGAGTGCGGTCACTGATTCCGGAAGCTCCAGCAGCCGCAGCAGGTTGGAGATCGCGGGACGGCTTCGACCAAGCGTCGTCGCCACCGACTCGTGCGTGCGGCCGAAATCCTCCACGAGCGCGGCGACGCCTCGGGCGAGTTCCATGGGGTTCAGATCCTCGCGGACCACGTTCTCCACGAGCGCAAGCTCCAGGCGCACCCGTGCGTCGGCCTCGCGGATCACCGCGGGAAGGGCTGCGACACCGGCCCGCTTGGACGCCTGCCAGCGGCGCTCGCCAGCGATGAGCTCATACGTCCCGTTGTCGACGGGTCGCACCACCACCGGTTGCAGCAAGCCGCTCTCTTGAATCGAGATGGCGAGCGCCTCCAGCGCGGCGTCATCGAACCGACGCCGTGGCTGTCCCGGGTTCGGCACGATCTTGTCGATCGCGATCATGGTGAACCCGGCGCCCACAGGCGCAGCGTCCTCCGTGACGGGACCGGCAACGGGCGCCGGAGCAGCGATCGCATCGCGATCAACCCCGCCACCGAGCAGGGCGGAAAGCCCTCGACCCAGACGTGGATTGGACTCAGTCACGTTGGAGCACCTCCCGTGCAACCTGTGAGTAGGCAACGGCGCCACTTGATGCGGCGTCGTACCGAATGACGGGTTCGCCGTGCGACGGCGCCTCCGCCAACCGCACGTTCCGTGGGATGACCGCACGGAACGCGAGCTCCCCGAAGTGCTTTCGCACCTCGCCGATCACCTCTGCACTGATGCGGGTCCGCGGATCGTGCATTGTCATCAACATGCCCGTGACCCGCAGACCGGGGTTCAGGGATGCCTGGACCGCGGTGATCGTCTCGAGCAGGCGACTGAGTCCCTCAAGCGCGTAGAACTCGCACTGGACCGGAACGATCAGGCGATCGGCCCCCACGAGCGCGTTCACCGTGATGAGGTCAAGGGAGGGCGGGCAGTCGAGGATGATGATGTCGTAGCTGCCGCGGACCTCTTCAAGGGCGCGGCGAAGCACGAACTCCCGCTCCGGCCGACCGGGAAGCTCCACCGCCGCGCCGGCCAGGTCCTGCCCGCTTGGCGCCACAAAGAGGCCCTCGATGCGCGTCGGCACGACGATGTCGGCGATTGGCCGCCCATCGAGGATCACGTCGGCCATCGTGAGCGGTGCCTGCACGATGCCGAGCCCGCTCGACGCGTTCGCCTGCGAATCGATGTCGACCAGCAACACGCGCTTGTCAAGCAACGCCAGCGAGGCACCCAGGTTGACCGAGGTGGTGGTCTTGCCGACCCCACCCTTCTGATTGACGACCGCGTAGATCATCCCAGTGGCCGCTTGGTCGCCATTCCGGGCCGTCGCGGAAACTTGTCCGGACACAAGTCGATCTTCTCCCAAACGTCAAGACAGCGCGTGGCGCCGTGGAACGGCATCACGTCGGCTGTCGCCCCATGCCGAAAACCCAGTGTTTGCGCGGCTTCAAGGTGATGGGCATCGTCCTGGCCCTGACTTGCCTCGGCGACAGTACGCCACAGGACGGCAGCTCCGCCAACACGCGTGAGTGGCGCCGCCAGTTCCAACACGACCGGCAGTGCACCCACCGCCCGGGCCGTCACCACGTCGAAGGACTCCCGCTCGCGACGTGCGAGGTGTTCTGACCGATCATGCACCACCCGTACGTTAGGCGAATCCGCGGCCGCGCGCACGAGCCACTTGGCTTTGGCGCGTTCACTCTCCACCAGCGTAACCCGCGCATTCCGGCACATTCGACCGAGTACGAGACCCGGGAATCCACCCCCGCTGCCGATATCGCAGATTGTCGCGGCCCCACGGATCTCGTCCAGCACCAATCCCACGATGCTGTCGGCCAGGTGCCGGTCGACACCCTGCGCGATGCCGTCGATTGCCGTCAGATTCTGGGTCTCGAGCGACATTCGGTCGAGCAGCGCAACCAGAAACCCGCCGTCTGACGGGCTGAGCGCGACGCCGTGAGCGGCGGCGACTCCAATCAAACGACGTGCCGGCGCCGTACCCGTTTCACGTGAAACATCGCCGATGAACGTCGGGGCCTCAGTTTCCCGGGGCCGGCTCGACAACGATCCTGCGATGCGGCTCTTGGCCCTCGGACCGGGTCACGATGTCGGTCCGCTCCGCCAACGCCATGTGCACGATGCGCCGGTCATGCGGGGTCATCTCGTCGAGCTCGATTTCCTCGCCGTATGTGACGGCCTCCTGCGCGGCGTGCTCGGCGAGCTTCTCAAGCTGCCGGCGACGCCGGTCGCGGTATCCGGCAACGTCGAGCATGACGCGCGGTCCCCGCTCACCGGCCGAGGCGCGGAACGCCACCTGGTTGAGCAGGTACTGCAGGGCATCGATGACCTGCCCGTCCCGTCCCACCATCGGATCAAGGTCCTCACCTTGCACCGAGACAAGCAAGTGGTCGCCCTCTCCGGGGCCGGCGGTGACGGTCCCCGTCAGGCCCATACCGGCCAACACGGACTGGACTGTCGTGATCAATTCGCTGGTTGCGTCGGTCATCGCTTCTTCGGTGGTCGGCGTTTCTGTCCGGACTTGCCACTTCCGCCGGGCTTCGGTTTACTCGTCGGCTTCGGCTTGGCCGCCGGGTCCTTCGGACGTTCGGCGGACTTCTGCTTGGCCTGCTGTGCCGCGTCCGCACGAGCCTCCGCGATCTGTGCGCGAAAGCCCTTCGGCTTGGCCGACGGGTCCGGCACCTCGTGCGCCTGGAACCCGTGCTCGGTCGGATCAATCGTCTTCAGCGGTCCGAGACTGCGCTTCAGCACGACCTGCTGAGCACCGGTCCACAGGTTGGTGGTGAGCCAGTACAGCACCAGCCCCACGGGCACCTGCGGGTACAGGAACAGACCAGCCACGATCGGAATCGGGATGAACCGGAAGATCTTGCGCTGCAACTCGCTGGTCTGCGGCGATGTCGCGAACGACACCTCGGTCGCAAGAAGCTGGGAAAGCCCGTAGACGGTGGCGAGCACCAGCGCTCCCCAGCCCATGTCCCGAAACTGCTCGGCGACATCCGGGATGATCCCCATGAACGACCGCTCGGTGATCCCCGGATGGTCCTTGGCGAAGTCGCGCAGCACGTAGTACAGGGCGATGAAGACCGGCACCTGGAAGACGATGGGCAAGCAGGAGCCGAACGGGTTCACCCGATGCTCCTGGAAGATGCGCATCATCTCTTCCTGCTGCTTGCGCTTGTCGTTCGCGTACTTCTTCTTGACCGCCTGCATCAGCGGCGCGACCTGCTGCATGTTGCGCGCAGAGCGGTACTGCGAGACGAACAGTGGCAGCAGGATCACCCGGACGATGACCGTCAGCACGACGATCGCCCATCCGATGGTCAGCTTCCCCTGGTCGTTCAGGAAGACGAGGAGGCTCTCAAGCGGTCCTTCGAGGAATCCAAGAATGTTCAACGGCGAAACAACTTTTGGTCGCAGGGGTAGTCGATACCGCCATGTGAGGCGGGGTTGCAGCGAAGCAGGCGCCAACCCGCGAGCACCAGCCCCTTCAGCACGCCGAACTCGTTGATCGCCATGCGGGCGTACTCGGAGCAGCTCGGCACATACTTGCACCGCGGGCGCATCAAGGGGGAGATCAGCCGCTGATACAGCCGGATCGGCAACGTCACCAACTTGCGGATCATGACGCCACCGGCAGCGTCTCGCCACTCACGCGCTCGACGAGCTCACGCAGCCGCTCTGCGACCGCCTCGGATCCCATCTCGTCGAGATACTCGACGGCACCGGGGCGGGCGATCACGACGAAGTCCGTGCCGGCCGCAAGGTTGGCGGAGAACTCCGCAAAGCGTTCACGCAGCACGCGTTTGAGGCGGTTGCGCTCAACCGCCCCACCCACGCGTTTGGAGATCGACATCCCGACCCGCGCGGGGCCGTCAAGCGCGTCGCGCCGGAACATGTACACGACCAGATGCCGGCCGGCCGCCGACTTGCCACGCCGGTACACGGCGTCGAAGTCGCCGGATCTCGTGATCCGGCCGCGGCTGGTGGTTGGTGTGCGCTCCGCGCGATCCACAGGGGTTGAGACTACGCCGAGATGCGGGCGCGTCCCTTGGCACGGCGGCGCTTCAGAACTGCGCGCCCGGCACGCGTCGACATGCGCTTGCGAAATCCGTGCTTCTTCTGGCGCTTGCGCTTGTTCGGCTGGTACGTCCTCTTCAACGAACTCTCTTCTCGTGCGACTTTTCTCTGGGCACCGTGGTACGCGGCGCGCGACCCGGGAGATTACCAGAGGAGCGGCAAAATCCCCGCATAGCGCCGAGGGTTGACGCGCCGGCGCACCCGATGGCAGTCCGCGCACAATCGCACAACCCTCCCCCAGGAAAAAACGCCGCATTACGCGAGATTCCACAGTTGTGGACACCCCTGTGGATAACCGTCAAACCACCTGCTCGTAGCGACTTTTTGAGCACATTTCCACAGGGTCCTCAGCGGTCGAGATCACCGTTTTTCCCGCACCCACGAGACTTTCCTCTCCACAGCTCGCCGGCGGCCTTCCCGTGCAAACAGGCGGTTGGTACGCTGGCGACCCTTCACCAGACCCCGCAGAAACATCACCACACTCCTCACACCCCATCAGGTTCCCACCGTCCTTCCCCGTCGCACCGGCAGGCACGCGCGCTTCGTCCATTACGCGCATCCGGCCGAGCCTCCGACGGTCGACGAGGTCGACGGCAGCCCGGGCGATCTGGTCGACACGCTCTTCATGCGCGTCAGCCGGTGCTCATCGCTGCCGCCCGTGGCGCTGCGTGAGGTCATCGAGAATCTGATGCACGCGGATTTCGCAGATGCCTGCGTGTCGGTGCTCGACGGCGGCGCCACGGTGCGGGTCTCCGACTGCGGACCTGGGATCGACGACAAGGTCCGCGCCCTTGAGCCCGGCTACTCGACGGCCACCAGCCAGCTGCGAGCGGTGATTCGCGGCGTCGGCTCCGGTCTTGCAGTCTGCAGCGCCGCCATGATCGCGGTCGGTGGCACACTCGACATCGACGACAACCTCGAAGAGGGAACCGTCGTCACGCTGCGTGCCCCGTCGACGCCCAGCCCGTCCACGCCCACCGTCACCGAGGCGGAGGCGCAGGACGAAGAGATCTCCGAGCAGGCTCGCCGTCTGCTCGCCGTGATCATGGAGGTCGGCCCGGCCACGCAGGACGTTCTTGCCGCCGAACTCGGCTCCGCGGTCTCGGCGTGCAGCCGTGAGCTCGGCGTCCTCGAGCGCAGGGGTATGGTGGTACATGAACCCGACGGCCGTCGCTCCTTGACGGACGCCGGTACCGCGTTGCTCACCACACTTTTTTGATCGTGACCGATCCCATGGAAACCGGTGCTCCCCAGGAGCACCTGCAGGCGGTGTGGCTTCAGGTCCTCGACCACCTGCGGGCCACCCTCAACGCCGCCACGTTCGGACTCGTGTTCTCCAACACGCGTGCCGTCAGTCTGAGCGGCGACTGCATCACGCTTTCAACCCAGACCGAGTTCTCGCGCAGCTGGATCGTGCAGCGCTTCCAGGCCGTGTTGAAGGACGCGCTCTTCGAGGTCCTCGGAACCGACATCGCCGTCGAAGTCCAGCTCGTGCCGTCGGACGACCCGGACGAGTCGCCCAACGAGAATCCGTTGCGCCCACCCCCGATCTCCGCCGGCACCCCCGCGCCGATCGTCACGGTCACCATGGGAACAGAGCCGGTCGATGCTGCCGACCAGCCGTCGTTTCGTTCCCTGCGCCGCCCGGGCCGCGTTCACGGGCGACTGCAGGAGCGGTTCACGTTCGAAACCTTCGTGACCGGCCCGTCGAACCGATTCGCCCACGCGGCGGCCATGGCCGTCGCCGAGCAGCCGGCCCAGGCGTACAACCCGTTCTTTCTCTACGGCGGCGTCGGCCTCGGCAAGACGCACCTGCTGCACGCGATCGGCCACTACGCCGAACGCACGCACCCGGGTCTCACGATCCGCTACGTCAGTGTCGAGACGTTCACGAACGACTTCATCACGGCGCTGCGCGATGGCGGCATCCAGGCGTTCAAGGAACGCTACCGCCGTGTCGACGTCCTGCTGATCGATGACATCCAGCTGCTTGAAGGCAAGGATCAGACGCAGGAAGAGTTCTTCCACACCTTCAACGACCTGCACGAGTCCGGCAGTCAGATCGTGATCTCGTCAGACCGTCCGCCGAAGGCCATCGCAACGCTCGAAGCCCGGTTGCGCTCACGGTTCGAGATGGGCCTGATCACCGACATCACCCCGCCGGACCTCGAGACGCGCATCGCGATCCTTCGCAAGAAGGTGCACAGCGCCGGGTACACGATCGACGACCCCGAGGTCCTCACATACGTCGCCTCACGTCTGCAGGACAACGTCCGCGAACTCGAGGGTGCACTCACGCGAATCGTCGCCCAGGCGTCGCACACCAGGCAGCGCATCACGGTCGATCTCGCCCGCGACGTGCTGCAGGCGTACTTCCCGGTGGCCAACGGTGTCATCACCGTCGAAGCGATCCAAGAAGAGGTCTGCCGCCACTACGGCATCTCCATCGCCGAGCTCGTGGGTGACAAGCGTGACAAGCGCGTCGTCATCCCCCGCCAGGTGGCCATGTACCTCAGTCGCGAGCTCACCCAATCCTCCTTGCCGGCGCTCGGGCGTGCCTTCGGCGGCCGTGACCACACGACGGTCCTCTATGCCGTCAACAAGGTCGGCAAGCAGATCCTCGCCGATGAGGGCGAGATCTTCGCCGCCGTGCAGCTGCTCACGCACCGCCTGAAGAACTCCATCTGAGCCCGCGCGCCGCAGCGCGCCCATTCCAGTGAGACCGGGCGGGGTGGTCGTGCGGCTGCACACGCTCCACAGCCTGTTCGAATCGTCACCGTCACGGCGTGTGCGAGCACGGCCAGACACATCCCGTTTCGGGATTGTCGCCAGCCTGTTGCGACACGTCCATCGACATGTCGGCAGATGTTCATGGGTCCTCAACACCACGCTGCGACAGAAATGTCGCTCCGAGCAGCAAACTCCCGAGTTCCCACAGAGTGCACAGGGCCAACAACCAAAACGACGATCAACTATTTGTTTTTGGTTTTGAACAGCCCCGGGTTCCGCACAGCCGTCAGTCCCCGACGCTGCCCCAACACCGAGGTCGAAAACCAGGACGCGCCGGGGTGTCTCAACCGATAGGCTGCCTGGCAATGAGACTCACCTGTTCGCGTGATGAGTTGGCAACGAAACTCGCCCTTGCCGCTCGCGCCGCCTCCACCAAGAGCACCATTCCCGTCCTGGGCCAGGTTCGTCTGACCGCCCACGAGGGCATCGTCGAACTCGCTGCCACGGACATGGAGCTGTCACTGCGAGTGCCCGTCGAGGCCACCGTCGCCGAGGGCGGCGCAGTGGTTGTGCCACGACTTGCGACCGACATCGTCCGAACACTGGCCAATGGTCAGGTGGAGTTCGAGCATCGGGCGAACGAAGGCGTGGTGTCGCTCTCCGGTGGTCAGTCGTCGTTCACGCTCAACTGCCTCCAGGCGACGGAGTTCCCCGAACTTCCCGCAGACGACGGTGAGGCGCTCTCGGTGCCGGTCGCGCCGTTCGTGACCACTGCTGAGCGGGTCGCACGTGCAGCGTCGCGCGATGACACGCGCCCGGTCCTGACCGGCGTGCTCGTTCGCATCGGCCCGGACGGCATCACGATGGTGGCCACCGACTCGTACCGTCTTGCAGTCATGCAGACGCCACTTGAGAATCCGCCGGCGCAAACCCGTGAGGCGATCATCCCGGCGCGAGCGCTGCAGGAGATGGGTCGACTTGCGGCCGCCATGAAGGTCGAGTCCTTCGACCTGATCCTGAGCGAGTCCCAAGCGGTGTTTCGCATCGGCGGCGCCCGGCTCACCAGCCGTCTCATCGACGGCCAGTTCCCCGACTACCGTCAGCTCATCCCGGACCACTTCGAGCACGAAGTCGTGTTCGAGCGCGCCGAGCTCGGCGCGGTCCTGTCGCGAATCGGTGTGCTCGCTCAGCGAAGCGCGCCGATCAGGTTGGCGTTTGAGCCCGGTCAGGTCACGGTCTCCGCGGTCAGCGAGCAACTCGGTGAGGGCCACGAGTCGCTTCCCGTGACGTTTTCCGGCGAGCCGCTCGAGATCGGCTTCAATGCGGAGTTCCTGCGCGACGGCGTGGAGAACATCAGCGGTGACGAGGTCAAGTTGGGGCTCATCAGTCCACTCCGTCCCGGGCTGCTGCAAAGCGGCGGCGACGACGGATACCGGTACCTGCTGATGCCGATCCGGCTGAACGTCTAGTGGGTCGACGCCCCGGCGCGTCAACCCACGCATCGGGGAGAGCCCGGGGCGGTTTGCGTGACAACCATGAGCTCACCGGACACGATCACAGCATCTGATCGGGACCACTCCGGCAATTGGGCGGTTCGGCAGCTGACGGTGGCCGATCTTCGGTGTTGGGATCGCCTCACGCTGCAGCTCAACCCGGGGCTCGTCGTGGTGAGCGGGCCGAACGGGGCCGGCAAGACCTCACTGGTCGAGGCCATCTGTTACGGCATGGTGGGTGTGTCGCCGCGCACGACCCGTGAGGCGGATGCAATCCGCGTGGGTCGCCAGGCATTCCATGTGGAGCTGCACGTCGACGGCCCACACGGCCGTCAAGTGCGTGAGATGGGCTACCAGCCGGGGCTCGGGCGGCGCATGCGGATCGACGAAGTACCGCAGCGATCTGTTGGCCTGTGGCGTGCGTCCGGGTCGATCCTGGTGTTTCTGCCGGAGGAGCTTCGGGCGGTGAAGGGCCCCCCCGCCGCCCGCCGTCGGGCCATCGATCGGATTCTCGAAGGGACCGACCCCACCTTTGCCGCCACTGCGGCGGCGTACACCGCGGCGGTCACGCAACGAAACGCGATGTTGAAGCGAATCAAGGGGCAGGTCGCCGGCGTCGCGGGGTTGACCCCTTGGGACCATGCGGTCGCAGAACACGGGGCGGCGGTGGCGACGGCCAGGTCGACGATGATTCTGGATCTGCAACCCAGATTCGCCCGCTGGATGGAGGAGCTCGGTGGTGGACCCGGTGGGACCCTCGCGTGGGAGCCCTCTCCCGCGGATCTCGGCGAGATGGCCCCCGATCGGTTCCACGAGCATCTTGAAGCGCGTCTTGCCGCGAACCGCACCCGCGACATCCAGGCGGCCCAAACCCTGTCGGGCCCCCACAGGGACGACGTCTGGATCGGTATCGGCGATCAGGACCTGCGGCGCACGGGAAGTCAGGGTGAGCAGCGCACCGCGGTGCTGGCACTCCTGCTCGCGTGCCGGGAGCTCCTCAGTGAGCATGGGGTGACCCCGATCCTGTTGCTTGACGACGTGTTGAGCGAGCTCGACCCGGGACGGCGTCGGCGACTGCTCGACGCGTTGGTCGGTCAGGGGCAGTCGTGGATCACGAGCGCCGACCCGGATGCGGCCGACCTGGCCGCGGCATCGGGGGCCACCCACTACCTGCATGTGGAGGACGGACATGTCGCCGCCACGCCGTAGATGGCGCCGCGAGCCGGTGGACCTGGCATCACAGCTCGGTCGGTACCGGCGTCGGTCCGGTGCGGGGGACGAGGTCGCCCAGGTGCAGGAGGTCTGGAAGGAGCTCGTGGGTCCGCAGATGGCGATGCAGACGGTCGTGGTGCGCCGCAGCAAGGCCGGCGTGGTGGCGATCGCGTGCGCAAGCTCATCCTGGGCGCAGGAGCTCGACGGCCGCCGCGACTACTGGGTGGGCGAGCTTGCGCGCAGGTGCGCGCCGCTCGTTGTCAGCGGCGTTCGGTTCGTGGTCGGCGATCATGCGATGCCCGATCGACCGCCTGGCGAGCGCCCCACGGTGCGTCCGACGGCCGACGAGCTGGCGAGCGCTGCGGCCCAGACGCCGCAGATCGCCGACGAAACCCTCCGGGAGCTGCTGATTCGGGCGCAAGCGGGCCAAATGGCGCTGGCTCGCGAAAGAAAACGCCTGCAAAAAGCGGAGAAAGGTCGACGGGCCAGCCGACGCGATTGATACCATGCCGGGATACGAACCCCGTAGGAGACCGTGTCCAACACCCCTTCTGACGCCAACAGCCCAACGAGTTACGACGCCCAGGACATCACCGTCCTTGAGGGACTCGAGGCCGTTCGCAAGCGCCCCGGTATGTATATCGGGGATACGACGCAGCGTGGACTCCATCACCTTGTCTACGAGATTGTCGACAACAGTGTCGACGAGGCGATGGCGGGCTACTGCGACACCATCGTCGTGCGCCTGCATCCCGACGGATCGTGCACCGTGGCCGACAACGGCCGAGGCATCCCCGTGGCCGCCATGGAGAGCCAGGACGGCAAGAGCGCGCTCGAGGTGGTCCTGACGGTCCTCCACGCCGGCGGCAAGTTCGGCGGCGAGGGCTACAAGGTCTCGGGCGGCCTGCACGGCGTGGGTGTGTCCGTCGTGAACGCACTGTCGGAGACGCTGACCGCCGAAGTGCGCCGTGACGGCTCCCTGTGGCGGCAGTACTACGCCAACGGGGGTCAGGCGCAGGGTCCCATCGAGGCCATCGAGCCCTCCGAGGAGACCGGCACCACGATTTCGTTCAAGCCGGACGCCGACATCTTCCCCGAGCCGGAGTTCGACTACGACATCCTCGCCAAGCGGTTTCGTGACACGGCCTTCCTGACCAAGGGCCTGACGATCGAACTTGTCGACGAGCGAGGAGAGGGACAGGCCGAGACCTTCTACGCCGAGGGCGGCATCGTCGACTTCGTGCGGTTCCTCAACGAGCGCGGCCGCGAGTCACTGCAGAAGGACGTCATCTACCTCGAAGCCGAGGGCCCCGAGGGCACGCTCGAGGTCGCCATGCAGTGGACCGCCGGATTCACCGAGGCCGTCCACAGCTACGCCAACAACATCAACACCCACGAGGGTGGCACGCATCTTTCCGGCTTCCGCACGGCGCTCACCGGCACGCTGAACACGTACGCACGTGAGAAGGGCCTGCTCAAGGAGAAGGAAGACAACCTCGACGGCGCCGACACGCGCGAGGGTCTGACCGCGATCATCGCGGTCAAACTGCGCGAGCCGCAGTTCGAGGGGCAGACCAAGACCAAGCTCGGCAACTCCGAGATCCAGGGCTTCACGGCGCGCGTGGTCAACGAGCGATTCAAGGAGTACCTGGAGGAGCACCCAAGCGAGGCCAGGGCGATCGCCGGCAAGGCAATTTCCGCCGCGCAAGCTCGACTTGCCGCACGGAAAGCACGAGACCTTGCTCGCCGGAAAGGTGTTCTGGATACCGCGCTCCCGGGCAAGTTGCACGACTGTTCGGACCGTGACCCCTCCGCCACGGAGATCTTCCTGGTCGAAGGTGACTCGGCAGGCGGTTCGGCCGTGCGTGCCCGTCAGGCGAGCTTCCAGGCGATCCTTCCGCTTCGCGGCAAGATCATCAACGTTGAGAAGGCCCGGTTCGACAAGGTCCTTTCCAACACCGAAATCCAGGCGATCATCGGGGCCATGGGCACCGGCATCGGCGAGGAGTTCAATCTCGCGAAGGCCAGGTACCACAAGCTGGTCCTGATGACCGACGCCGACGTCGACGGGGCGCACATCCGCACCCTGATCCTGACCTTCCTGTTCCGGCACATGCCGGAGCTCATCGAAGCCGGGTACGTGTACATCGCGTGTCCGCCGCTCTACAAGGTCAAGCAGGGCAACCAGGAGCAGTACATCGAGAAAGAGAACGATCTCGAGGAGTGGCTGCTCGATCGCAATGTCGGCGACGTGCAGGTGTTCCCGGATGGCGGCACGGGAACGCCCATCGCGCTCACCAAGACCAAGTTCCAGCGCTTCCAGCGCAGTCTGCGTGAGCACGACGGCTGGGCATCCTCGTTGCGCGGCGTCTACGGCCACGCGGTGATGGACTTCCTGCAGACGAGTGGTCTGATCGAGTCGAACCCCCAGTCCGTCGCCGAGCTTGCCGAGCTCGTCGTGCAGGCCGGCACGGCCAAGAGCGCGATGAGCGTGGTCTCCACGGACGAGACGACGGGAATCGTCAACGCCAAGTCGGTGGCCTCGCGTACCGGCGAGGCCCGCACCGCGGCCATTCCGCTCGCGATTTTCGCGACGCGTGAGCTCGCGAAGCTTCGTGACAGTCGCGCGACCCTGCACGAGCAGATCGGCGCCCCGCCGTTCGTCGTGCGGCGTGGCGCCCGCTCCCGCGAGGCGCAGACGTTCGACCAGCTTCGCACGATGATCTTCGACCTCACCCGTGAGGGCATCCAGCTGAGCCGGTTCAAGGGTCTCGGCGAGATGAACTTCGAGCAGTTGTGGGAGACCACGATGGACCCCGAGAACCGCGTGCTCCAGCAGGTCAACATTGAAGACGCCGCTGCCGCGCACGACCTGTTCTCGGTCCTCATGGGTGACCAGGTCGAGCCGCGCCGAGCGTTCATCGAACACAACGCCCAGAAGGTGAAGAACCTTGACGTGTAACAGCGGGCGCACGCCGGGAGACACCACAAGGCAGGCGACATGGCGCTAGATCGACACGGACGCATCGAGCCGAGGGATCTCGGCATCGAGATGAGCACGGCGTACCTGGATTACGCGATGAGCGTGATCGTTGGACGCGCGCTGCCGGATGTGCGTGACGGATTGAAGCCGGTGCACCGCCGCATCCTCTACGCCATGAACGAGCAGGGGCTGCAGCCGGATCGCTCGTACACCAAGTCGGCCACCGTGGTCGGCGAGGTGATGGGCAAGTTCCACCCGCACGGCGACAGCGCCATCTACGACGCGCTGTGTCGTTTGGCGCAGGACTTCGCATCCCGGTACCCGCTGATCGACGGCCAGGGCAACTTCGGTTCCAACGACTTCCCCGCAGCGGCCATGCGCTACACGGAGTCGAAGCTCACCCGCCTTGCGACCGAGCTGCTGCGTGACATCGACGAAGACACCGTCGACTACCGCAACACCTACGACGACAAGAACACCGAGCCCATCGTGCTTCCGGCGCGATTCCCGGCGCTGCTCGTCAACGGTTCGTCCGGTATCGCGGTCGGTGTGGCAACCAACATCCCGCCGCACAATCTGCGCGAGGTCGTGGACGCCACGATCGCGATGATCGACAACCCCGAGTGCACCGTCGACGACCTGATGCAACACGTGCACGGTCCCGACTTCCCGACCGGTGGATTCATCGTCGGGCGCGGCGGCATCGCCGACGCCTACCGCACCGGCCGTGGACGCGTCGTCATGCGTGCCCGTGCGCACAACGAGCCGCTGAAGCACGGCAAGAACGCGATCGTCTTCACGGAACTTCCGTACCAGGTCGGCACCGCCGAGTTCGTCAAGAAGATCGCCGAGCTCGCCAAGGACAAGGTCATCCCGGAGATCTCGGGACCGGACGACGTGCGCGACGAGAGTGGCCGCGACGGTATGCGCGTGGTCGTCGAGCTGAAGCGCGACGCCGTTCCGAAGGTTGCGCTCAACAAGCTCTACAAGCACACGCAGGCCCAGGTGACGTTCGGTGTCAACGCCGTCGCACTTGTGGAGGGAACCCCGAAGGTCCTCGGTCTTCGCGAGTTCATCCGCCACTACCTGGATCACCAAAAAGAGGTCATCACCCGCCGGTCCCGCTATCGCCTGAACCGGGCGGAGCAGCGGGCGCACATCCTGGAAGGCCTGTTGATCGCGCTCCAGAACCTGGACGCGGTCATCGAGCTGATCCGTGCCTCCAAGGATCCGGAGAGCGCGCGTGAAGGGCTGATGAGCACCTTCAAGCTCACCGAGGTCCAGGCGCGGGCCATCCTCGACCTGCGACTGCAGCGCCTGACCCAGCTGGAATCGCACAAGGTCGAGGAGGAGCACGCAGAGCTGCTTCGCACGATCGAAGAGCTGCGCGGCGTGCTCGGCGACGAAGACAAGGTGTACGCGATCATCCGCGCCGACCTGAGCGAGATCAAGCAGAAGTACGGCGACGACCGCCGCACGGAGATCGTTCCCGCCGAGGGCGAGATCGACATCCTGGACCTGATCGCCGAGGAGGAGATGGTCATCTCCATCACCTCGAGCGGCTACATCAAGCGTCTGCCGGTCACCACCTACCGCGCGCAGCGGCGGGGCGGCAAGGGACTTCGCGGAGCGAAGGTCAAGGACGAGGACTACGTCGACCAGCTGTTCATCGCGTCGACCCATGACTGGCTGTTGTTCTTCACCAACCAGGGCCGCGTCTATCGCCAGAAGGTGCATGAGCTGCCGCAGGCCGCGCGTGACGCTCGCGGACGCCACATCGCAAACGTGCTCGCGCTGAAGCCGGACGAAGAGGTTCGCCAGGTCTTCAACACCCGCGACTACGGTGAGGGCAAGTACCTGCTGCTTGCCACGCGCGACGGCATGGTCAAGAAGACCGAGTTCAAGGCATACGACACCATTCTCAAGGAGACCGGCATCATCGCCATGCGTCTCGGTGAGAACGACGAGCTGATCGGCGCGGCGCTCACCGACGGTGACGACGACGTTCTGATCATCTCGGCCCGCGGTCAGGCTGCGCGCTTCCACGAGGGGCAGGCCCGCCCGATGGGACGCGACACGATGGGTGTCAAGGCAATGACGCTCAAGGGCGAAGACCGCGTGCTCGGGCTCTGCGTGGCCCGCGACGACGAGGACCTGCTGGTCGTGACCGGAAACGGCTACGGCAAGCGCACGTCGATCGCCGACTACCCACGCAAGGGTCGACCCACCCAGGGCGTTCGCACCATCAAGGTGTCGGACAAGAAGGGTGAGCTGGTCACGGCCCGGCCCGTGCGGGAAGGGCAGGAGCTGCTGCTCATCTCCCAGATGGGACAGGTCATCAGGATCGCCGTGGACTCCATCCGTGTGATGGGTCGCTCCACCGAAGGCGTGCGTCTGATGGTCATGGGCGACGAGGACTTTGTCGCCGGCATCGCGCCGGTTGAAGAGGGGTCGGAGGAGCCGGGCGACGACGACGTGGTGGTCGACGACGGGTCAGGACCTGATGACGGGTCGGATCCGTCCGATGGTCAGCCGCAGGAGCTGCAGCCGGAGGCGCCGGACAATCCGACCTCCGACGGGTCGACCAACGCGGCCTGGTAGTTCGCGTGCGGTCGGTGGAGGGGCGGCGCCGCGTGCGGCCCGCCCCGCCACTCGCACCATCTGCACGGGCTCGTCGTAGAATCCCGGTGTGCGCCGAACCGATTCCGTGAACACCGCCCGCCGTGGCCTGTCGCTTCGACGCGCGTTCGCCGTCGTCATGGGCCTGGTGCTCGTCGTCCCGTCCGTCGTGCTCGCTGCCGCCGGTGGTGGAACGGGTGGCTTTGGTGGCGGCGGTGGCGGTGGTGGCGGCGGGTTCGGCGGCGGTGGCGGTGGCGGCGGGTTTGGTGGTGGTGGCGGCGGTGGCGGTGGATGCTGCGTCGTGTACGGACCCATGGACGGCCGGGCCGTTGCGGTGATCTTCCTGCTCATCGCAGCGTTCTTCGTGGGGATCGTGATCATGGGCTGGTTCGCCGCGCGCGCACAGCGCAGGGTGCTGACGTGGAGTCGCCAGTACGCCGAGTGGCGGGACAGCTCGACCAAGCACGCGCGCAAGAAGCGCGCGAAAGAGATCCGCAGAATGGCGCCGATCGCGGCCGAAGACGACCGCTACTTCGCGGAAGGTGAGGTGGTGGCGGCGGCCGATCGCCTGTTCCGCGACGTCCAGCTGGCGTGGACGGATGCCAACATCCCCCGTCTGCGGACGATGGTCGAGGGCGACCTGATCACCGAGTGGGAGCGCCGCCTGATCGACTTCGATCGCAAAGGGTGGCACAACATCGTCCAGGTGCACGACCTGAAGGTCGAATACGTGGGCATCCACAACCAGGCCGACGACGCACGCGACCGCGTGGTGGTGCGCGTGTCCGCGTTCATGGACGACTACGTCCAGGATCGCTTCGGGCGAATGATCGCCCACAACGGCAATCCGTCCACGTCCGCGTACCTTCGCGAGTACTGGACGCTGGCGTTCAACGGCGCCGACGGCTGGAGCCTGCTGTCGATCGAGCAAGACCCCGAGGGCGAGCACAACCTCCACGATCCGCTGATCACGTTGCCGGAGGAAGACACCGCGCGGATGCACGACGAGGCCGTGGTGGAGGAGGGTGTGCGCGACGCGGCACCCGCCGGCACCCGCCTGGAGGACCTCGTTGACGTCGACTTCGACCAGGACGCCATGCTGCAGGCCAAGGACCTGTCACTGGTGGACGGACGGGTCGATCCCGACGTGATCACAGTCGCTGTGCGCCGTACCATCACGGCGTGGGCGCAGGCGGTCGACGGCGCCGACACCGATCTGCTCGCGATCGCTCCGGAGTCGGTGGTCGAGACCTTGCTGCGTCCGGAGGGTCCGAAGACGCGGCTGGTGGTTCGTGGGCCGGATGTGCAGCGCGTCACTGTGATGAAGATCATCCGTGAGGAGCCGATCCGCGTGGTGGTCGACGCCCGCGTTCGCGGTGTCCGCTACGTCGAGGACCGGGACACGGTCGTCGTCGTGTCAGGCAGCAACCTGGACGAGACCACGTTCACCGAGCGCTTCGTGCTCGAACTGACGGACAACCCCACCGATCCGTGGCGGCTGGTCGCGGTGGGTGAGCTGCCCACGGTCGCCCGGTAGACATCGCCCGCGGATGCGGACACACACGCCGGACCTCCGCCGGCGCTGACACGGCACGACGTCACTGGATCACCGGTGCCACCGGTGCGGATCGTGTGAACCGACGGCCGATCGCCAAGCCACGCGCGCGGCCGTCGCCGATGAGATCCCCGGCTGGATCAGCCGGTGACCACGCGTCGGACGACTACTCGTAAACGACGAAGTCCGGGCGGGGAACCAGCGAGTTCATCACCTCGTCCGGCGTCATCAGCGCGGCGCCACTCTTGGTGTCATCGTCGAAGAAGAGTTTGAATCCCATTGGGAACTGCTTCCCACGAGTCGGATTCGTCAACGTGACGTACGTGGCGACTTTCGCATCCATGCTGCCGACACCGTCGACGTTGAGCACCGTGGCGACACCCGGGCGATCGACGACCTGGGACTGATCAGGCAGCTGGTAGTCCTTGAACTCATGGACGACGAGCAGCTTCTGGGGCAGCTTGTTCTCATCGATGATCCGCTGCATGTAGGCGGAGACCTCGTTGATCTCCGAAGCGGAGGTACGGCCGATGACGTCGCTGACGATGGGAATCTCGTTGGGACCCATCTTCCACTCGGGGTCGAGTGCCAGTGAGACGTCGGGTTCCTTGAGCCACTTGGAGTAGTGGCGCACCTCATCCATCCATGCCGAGCGACCCGGCTGGATGTCGAGGATCAAGATGGCCCCGTTGTCGCGCGCCGCGGTCAGGTACGGCTGGATCTGAGCATCGGTCAGCCGACTGCTGTAGCGACCGCCGTTGGACTCTTGCTTTGCGAGGGTGACGATGAGCATGAAGGCCGGGAGCACCGGCTTGTCGCCCGCGTAGAGCGGCGCCAACTCGTCCTTCGCATAGCGCACGCCTTCACTCGGCGTGCCGATGCTGCCGCGTCCCAGCGACGCGTCCTGGCCCGGTGCGCCGACGACGGCGACAACCCGGTAGTCCGGAAGGATCGTGGTGCCGAGCCCCTGGTGGATTTCCTTCGCCGCAGGTGCGGCGCTGCCGGTCTGCTTTTTGCTGCTGAACAGGCCGGTGCTGCTTGCGGCGATCATGCCGGCGACGGCGCCGACCACCACAACGGCGCCGATTCGGCGTCGCCGAACCTGACGTCTGCGAGCGCGTCTGCGCTCGACTCTCTCATCGCGCTGGAATTCCACGGGTCCGCCATCATCCCACGCCGCCGGTGAATATCCAACTGCGAAACCTCAACGTTCGCTGCAGGGTGAGAGTCTCCTGCAAAGCCTCGTTATTCGTAGACGATGATGTCCGGCTGGGGGTTGAGCGCCATGACGTCGTACGGGGACATGATCCTGGCGCCGAGCTTCGGATCGTTGTCCTCTTCGTAGAAAAGCTTGAAGCCCATCGGGAACTGCTTGCCGCGCGAGGGCCTGGTGAGCGCCGCGTAGGCGGCTTGCTTCTGCTCGATGGTTCCGAAGCCGTCGACGTTCAGTACGACCTTCACGCCCTCCCGGTCGACGATCTGCGACTGATCGATGAGCTGATAGTCCTTGAACTGATGCACGATGAGGAGCTTCTGCGGCAACTTCTCCTGCTTGACGATGCGCTGCAAGTACGCGGACACCTCGTTGATCTCCGACGCGGTGATCTCCCCGATCACCGTCCCGGGAATCTGGCCCGGCTTCATGCTCCACTCCGGATCGAGGGCCAAGGAGACGTCGGGGTTCTTCAACCACCCCGAAAAGGCGCGCACCTCGTCCATCCAGGGTGAGCTGCCCGGCTGGATGTCCAGCACCAAGATGCCCTTGTTGGCGCGCGCCGCGGTGAGGTAGCCCTCGATCTGCTCGGCCGAATAGCGCGTGCTGTACGTGCCGCTCTCCTGCGGTGTGCGGTGTGCGATGGTCGCGATCAGCTCGAGTGCCGGCAGCACCGGTTTGCCGCCCGTGTACGACGGGACGATTTCGTCCATCAGATGGTCGGCGGCCTCCGTCGGCGTCCCGACACCCAGGATCCCGAGCCTCGGCCCGCCGTTCGGTGCGCCGAACGCGGCCACCACACGGTAGGTCGGCAAGATCGTGGTGCCGAGGCCGTCGGCGATCTCGGTCGGCTTCGGCGCCGGCGTGCGCACTTTGGATTCGGCCTTCTTGCCGAAGATTCCGGAGCCGCTCGACACGACCACGCCGAGAATGCCGGCAAGCAGCACGAAGGCGCCGATTCGCCGCCGGCGGATCTGTTTGCGACGGGCACGCCGCCGCTCGACTCGGTCATCGCGCTGGAATTCCACGAACGCTGATCATCCCACGTCGACGCGGCCGCGCCAACGGCCGCTGTGCTCGAAATCGTCCCTGGACGCGGCACTTCCCGTCGGCGCGGGTGCGCCGATCAGGACGCGCGTTTGCGGCGGGTCCGGGTTGTTTGTGCGGGAGCCTCGGCCGCATCGTCGGCGCTCACGTCGGCGCCCTCGCCGTCGCCCTCGACCTTGCGCAGCTTCGCTTCGTCGATGGAGAGCTGATCCTTCTTCGTCGACCGCCGCTTCGCAGCGGGGGCGCCGTCGTCCGTGTCGGCCGCGGCGGGCGACGCTCCGCCGGCGGCGAGGCTCGCCTTCAGTGCCGCCATCAGGTCCACCACCGGTGCCGGCTCGGCGACGTCGTCCGCGATCACCGGCGTCTGACCGTCGGCCTTCGCCTCAAGGAACTCGAGCAGGGATCGGCGCGTCTCGTTGCGGTACTTCGAGGCGTCGAAATCGGTGGTGAGGGCGTCGATCAGCTGATCGGCCATCGCGAGCTCCTCATCCTTCACCTCCACGCCCTCGACCCGCTCGGCGATCTCCCGCTGCTCGCCCATTCTCAGATCCTCCGGGTAGTAGAGGGTCTCGATCGCGAGCGCCCCGTCCATCGCCCGAAGCAGCACCAGATGCTCCTTCGTGGAGAGCACGAACTTGCCGATGGCCGCGCGCCCGGACCGCTCCATGGCCCGCATGAGCAATGCGTAGGGCCGCTCCGCGCGCGCCTGCGGCTCCACCCAGTAGGTGCGCTCGTAGTAGACGGGATCGATGTCGTCCACATCGACGAACTCGAGAATCTCGATCGTCTTCTCCTGCTTGGCGGAGAAGCGCGCGAGCTCGTCATCTTCAATGGTGACGAACCGACCCTTGGAGACCTCGTAGCCCTTCACCAGCTCGTCGAGCGAGGTGATCTCCTCGTCACGGACCGGATCCCACCGCTTCTGCTTCACCGGAACCATCGAGGCACGGGAGAGATTGCGGAACGAGACCTCTTTGCGCTGCTGGGCATTTCCGATCCCGACGGGGATCGTCACGAGCCCAAAGCTGATGAACCCTTTCCAGATCGCGCGCACCCGTGCTCCTCTGATCGTCGGCGGGGCACACGATACCGCGTGATCGGCGAAATGTCGTGCAACTGGGCACTTTCGCCGGACCGTTGTGGACGGCCGGAACGTGTCCGACCGTCCACGGTGGTCGGTGGGTCAGCGGACCTTGACCGATGCGATGCTGGAGTACCCGACAACGCCGGCGATGTCGGTGACCTTGAGGCGGTAGCGGAACGTGGTGCCGCTCTTCAGACCACCTTCGGTGTACGTGGTGGCGGCCGGGTCGACGTAGTTGACCGTCGGGAACGTGGTGCACCGGGAACCGGCGCAGCGCTGAATCTCCATCTGATGGATGGTGGTCATGCGATTGGTCCACTTGAGCGTGACGGTGGAACGGGACGGTGACGTCGCCGTGAAGTTCGTCGGCGGAGCCATCGGCTCCGTCACATTGATCGTCTGGTAGGCCGACGAGCCCCATCCAAGAACGTTCTTGATGGAGAGGCCTGCGATGTACCGACCGGGTGTCGCGTAGGTGTGGCTCGCCGTCGGGCCGGTGGCGGTCGTGCCGTCACCGAAGTCCCATGCGTACGACTGCAGCGCCCATCCTTCACTCGTCGATGCAGAACCGTCGAACGCAACCGTCAGCGGGCCGCGGCCGGTCGTCGGAGTCGCGCTCATGATGGCGACCGGGTAGTCCCAGATGATGACTTGACGGGTTGCGGTGCCAGTGACGCCGTACTGGTCGGTCACCGTCAACGTGACGATGAACAGGCCGGCGCGGGTGAAGGTGTGCGAGGTGGTGGTGCCCGACGCCGTGGTGCCGTCGCCGAAGTTCCAGTCCCACTGTTGCGGCACCGAGAACTCGATCCCGTACGAGCCGGATCCATCGAAGGAGAGCTCGGTGTTGACTCGGGCATAGGTGACCGGAGCATCGATCACGGCGACCGGGAAGGACATGGAGCCGAACGCGTTGGCCGGCTTTGGGGCGGCCAACAGCGCGAGTGCCATCAGCACGAGGGCGACAAATGCGGCCACAAGACCGATGCGAGACGAATTGCGGGATGCCGCAACCGCTCCTGGGGGTCGGTTCATCAGGGGATCCTTTCGGGTGAGTTTCGAAAAGATAGTCACCCGGTGGTGTCCCGCACCCGTACAAACCCCGCGGCTTTTACAAAGGTTTCATTTAGTTACCTTGTGATCACAACGACGCGTCTGGCTCCGCCGGAGCCGATTCGGTGGCCGCACGGTCCGCCTTGCCACGGCGGATGAACGGCTCGAACAGGTCGATCGGGATCGGGATGATGACGGTGCTCGTGCGCTCCGACGACGAGATCTCGTTCATCGTCTGCAGGTAGCGCAGCTGCAACGCCGACGGCTCCCTGGCGATCACTTCGGCGGCTTGCGTCAGCTTCTCCGACGCCTGCAGCTCGCCTTCGGCGGCGATCACCTTGGCACGCCGTTCGCGTTCGGCCTCGGCCTGACGGGCAAGCGCGCGTTGCATCGACTGGGGCAGCTCGACGTCCTTGACCTCGACCACGGACACCTTGATGCCCCACGGCGCGGTCTGCTGGTCGATGATCACCTGCAGACGGTCGTTGATCTGGTCGCGTTCCGACAACAGGTGATCCAGGTCCACGGTGCCGAGCACACTGCGCAGGGTGGTCTGCGCGATCTGGCTCGTGGCATTGAGGAAGTTCTCCACCTGCACGATGGCCTTCTCCGGCTCGATCACCCGGAAGTACGCGACCGCCGTGACCTTGATGGTGACGTTGTCGCGGGTGATGACCTCCTGGGGCGGCACGTTCAGCGTGATCGTGCGCAGGTCGACGGTCACCGCCTTGTCGACGAACGGGATCAGCAGGTAGAGCCCCGGACCCTTGACCCCAAGCAGGCGTCCCAGTCGGAAGACCACACCCCGCTCGTATTCCCGGGCGATCTTGATCGCGCTGAAGAGGAAGATCGCGATGACCGCGATCACGACGAGGACGACATAGCCGGTCACGATGACTCCTGTGGTTCGGGTTCGACCACGAGCGTCAGGTCGTGCATTTGCACGACCCGCACAGGTGCGCCGATTGGGACAGTAGCGCCGGTGGTGCGTGCGGCCCACAGCTCACCGTTGACGAACACCGACCCGTCGTCGGTGGTGACGACGTGGCGTACCTCGCCGATGTGGCCGACCATCGCGTGCGTGCCGGTGATCTGGGGCGCGCGGGATGCCTTCCAGGTCTTGCGCACGAGCAGGGTGAAGGCGCCACCGATCACGACTGCCGTGGCGGCGATGCCGGGCCGCGACACGGCGGGGCCGCCCGCCGAGTCGAAGAGGATCATCCCGCCGATCACGAGGGACACGATGCCGCCGAGGGCGAGCACGCCGAACCCGGTGACCGTCGCTTCCAAAGCGAACAGCACGAAGGCCAGCACGATGAAGGCGAGGCCGGCCCAGTTGAAGGGCACGATTGAAAGTCCGAGGAACGCAAGCAGCAGGAAGATCGCGCCGGTCACTCCCGGCACCACGGCGCCCGGGTGGAAGAGCTCGATGGCGATCGCGGCGAGCCCCAGGCTGAACAGGATGGCGATGAGATTGGGATCGATCAGGATCTCAAGCACACGCAGGTACCAGGGCATCGTGGCGATATGGACGTCGCTTCGGTCGATCGCGACCACCTGTCCGTCGAGCGTGGCGTCGTCGACGGCGTCGAGCACGGCGGCGCGGTCGTCCGCCATGGCCTCGGCCACGTCGTCCGTCACGGCGTCGGTGGCCGCGAAGTTGGCCTGCTTGGTCACCATCGACCTGTAGGCGTCGGCGTTGCGCCCGTGGGCGGTGGCG
>CALMXK010000064.1 GCA_937871165.1 uncultured Actinomycetes bacterium | reverse complement strand
ATGATACGGCGACCACCGAGATCTACACTAGATCGCTCGTCGGCAGCGTCAGATGTGTATAAGAGACAGTTGCAATACCGAGGACGCCGCATCGCGACGGTCGCAGCCAGCGAACTGCCACGAATTTCCGACGCGCGACACTCGCTGAAGGTCCAGGGTGGCGGGTTGACGGTCGGGATGACCGTGGCCCACTGCTTGGGAGGTTGAGGGGTCGAGGCGGATTGCCTCGGCCCCTCACCGCATTTCGGGCCGGTGTCTGCGGGTCAGCTCGGTATGAATTGTGTATGAGGTGCCCGGCACCAGAGGGACAATTCGTAAGCGAGCTAACGAATGCTCACCAGGTCCACCACGAACACCAGCGTCTCGTTCGGCGCGATCACACCGCCCGCTCCCTGCGCGCCGTAACCGAGCTCCGGCGGGATGGTCAGGCGACGGCGGCCGCCGACCTTCATGCCTTGCACACCCTGGTCCCAGCCGCCGATCACCTGGCCGCGACCCAGCACGAACTGGAACGGGTTGCCACGATCCCAGGAGGCGTCGAACTCCTTGCCTGTGGACCACGACACGCCCACGTAATGCATGACCGGCACGCAGCCGGCAACCGCCTCTTGGCCCTCGCCGACCTCGATGTCTTCAATGACGAGTTCGGTCGGCGCCGCGCCATCGGGAATGTTCACAATCGGTTTTGTTTTACTCATGACCGGCAGGTTACGTGCTCGTTTGCCGGTCAGTCCTCGTCGGCGTCGGGACCGTCGATCGCGTGCGCAAAGAGCGCCTCGCGGTCACACCACTCGGTGCTCAGCTCATGCGTGGCGGCGAGCACCACCTGCGGCGCCATGCCCGCCTCGTAGGCCTCCTGCCACCGCGGCGCGCACAGGCACCAGCGCTCCCCCGGCCGCAAGCCGCGAAAGCCGTACTGCGGCATCGGCGTGGACAGGTCGTTGCCGACGGCAAGCGAGAACGCCAGGAACTCCTCCGTCACCACGACGCACACCGTGTGGACTCCGACATCGCCCGAGCCCGTGTTGCAGCAGCCGTCGCGGAAGTACCCGGTCAGCGGGTCGAAGGAGCACGGCTCCAGTTCTTCGCCGAGAAGATTGAGTGCCATCGGGACAGGCTAGTGGTGTGGTCGAAGTCATGCGCGCGTCCTCATCGCAGTTTGACGCTCTCCACATGCGGCGGCCAGAGCCCACTGTTGCCGTCCGGCCCGGCCAGTTCCGGCATGCCGGGTCCCAGGAACTGGAGGAAAAGGTCGGTGTCGAAGTCTTCCGAGATCTCGACCTCGAACACCCCGTTGATGAGCGGCGTCGTCTTCCCCCGGTAGGTGACAGACGTGTACCGCGGATCGACGCGCCCGATCGCCGTTTGGCGATTTCGGTCACCAGGATGTTCGATGTACACGATCAGCGCGCCGAAGCCGGCCCAGGTCACGCCGTCTTCACGTCCGATACACGCGGACAAGACGACACCCGACTCCACAACGGACAAGAGGCCACCGCCGCCGGTGTGGGTGCCGATGAGCGCCATTCGGCCGGACGGAAGCTTGATCGCTGTGACGTTGACTGGATCCGGACGGCAGCCGGCGGGCCATTGATGCCCGGCTTCGGACACGCGCTGCACAAGTGGCGCCACGGCCGGGTCCGGCGTTCCGACCTTAATGTCCGCCAGGGAGATCCTGGTCGCGGACTCAACCCCACTGGCGAACCAGTTCACGCTGCCCTGGACGTAGCGTTCGGCCACACCGCTCGGAAGGATCGTGATCCGTTCAGGATCGGGGCCGATGCCGTATGCACGTCTGAGCACCCCATCGGGATCGAGCAGGATCGCCGTTCCCCGGGTGGAGTGTGTCTTCGCCCACTGTGGCAACGACGCCCGGCTCACACCTTCGGCCACGACGAAGGGCAGACCATCGGGAAGGTAGCCGAACTCATCGGCATCCGCTTCGGGACCTGGGACCTCCGCGCGCCACCTGGCCACGTCGCCCGGGAAGGCCAGACTGATGACCTCGCTTTCACGCTGGCGAGCGAGGTTGATCGTCTGACCACTTCCGCGTCCGTCAGGATCAAACACCGGGAACGGCCTGTCCGGGGCTATGAGCCCGGTAGGAAGCTCCCGTCCGCGTGGGCGCGGGTGGCTCCAAACCGTGACAGTGCTTCGCGTTCGGGGCGCTTCAGTTTGCGGAAACACCGAACCAGGGAACCCTGAACGCAACGCGCCCGCAGCCGGACCGTCCAACCGGTACGGCCCTGCAACGGGCCTTAGGGTCACATTGTTCCGAACGCGAACCCGCGTGCCATTGGGCGAGGTGACCGTTCGAATTCCGTCGGGGACGATGATGATGCCGTCCGACGTCACCCACGCCCCAAAGAAAGCGATCGACTGGAGCGAAAAGCAATCCGTGTCAGGCAGGGAAGCACCAATATCTCTGAGCACACAGTGCAGGCCGTCCTTCTTGGCGTCATCGACCAGATAGACCGACTTTCCGTCGGACCTGTAGAGCAGGCGCGACGACGCCCAATCGAGGTCCAGCTGGTTGTTGGATGCGATGAACGCGCGCGAGGGCATGTCGTCGGGAGTCTGCGGCCGATCCAAGATCGAGAGCTTGACCCAGTCCGGCAACGGGTCCGCCGGCACTGAGCTCTCGTCACGGTTGACGAACAGCAGGGCGAACACGGCAGCCACGGCAACCGCGCCGATACCGACAACCGCACCCCACAACCGCAACCGCGCGGGCCGCATCCGACGACGACGGGCCCCTTCCACCGCCTGGCGGGCACGCACGCCACGCCCCAAATCCGTGTCACCCAGCACACGCGCCGGATCGATCAGACGCAGGCGAGCCTCCAGGTCCGCCCACCCGTCCGGCGTTTGGATCATCTGATTCGGATCAGTGCTCATGGACACGCTCCTTCGGTGCGTCCGTCGACGGGGGCGTCGACCGCTCGACCAACACCAGAAGGCGCTGCCGGGCACGATGGAGCCGGACGCTGAACGCATTCGCCGAACAGCCGGCAACCTGCGCCGCCTGCGCCACCGTCAGGTCATCCCACGCCGTCAACACGATTGCTTCGCGATCGGCAGGGCCAAGCTGTTTCATGGCGGCCACGATGGGATCCAGGTCGACAACCGCGTCAACACCCGGACTCGGCACGACCGGCTGAACCGAAAGACGCTCCACAAGCGCACCACGGCGCTTTGCACCTCGATGGTGGTGCGACAGAACCTTGGTGGCGATCCCCAACAGGTAGGGCAGTGCATCGGCCGGAAGGTCCCGACGCCGGCGCCACGCGATCGTGAACGTCTCGGCCGCCACGTCCCACGCCGCATCCACCTCGCACCGCCGAGCGGCGAACCGCAAGACACGATCGAAGTGCGCGCGCCAGAGCGCTTCGAAGTCATCGTGGTCGGTCATCGCTCCCCCCATACTTGGGAAGTGCCCGGGCCGGACGACTCCTTACAGCGACCACGCGGAATCATCCCCGTGGTCGGCGCATCCGCACGGGGTTCGGTCAACCGGCGAGCACCTGATGCACCGCAAGCGTCGACGGATCAAGCACCACCATGTCGCAGCGCCGACCGACGGTGATCCGGCCGACGCCCTCCGCGAGGCCGGCGGCGCGGGCCGGTAGCGCCGTCGCCAGTTGGATCGCCAGCGCGCGCGGCACGCCCAGGTACTCGACGCAGTAGCGAGCAGCGTCCGCCAGGCAGATCGCAGAACCCGCCAGCACCCCGTCGTCGGTCTGGCAGCGGCCGTCGCGGACCGTCACCGCCCGGCCATGCAGCGTGAAGCCGTGACGCACGCCTCCCGCTGGAGGCATGGCGTCGCTCACCAAGACACAGCGACCGGGCTTTGCGCGAAGCGCGATCCGGAGCGACGTATCGTGCACGTGGTGGCCGTCGCAGATCAGCCCGGCCCACACGTCGCTGTCGAGCGCCGCCCCCACCACACCCGGCTCGCGCCCGGTCAGGCCACCGGTTGCGTTGAACAGATGCGTCACCATCGTCGCCCCCTCGGCGATCGCTGCGCGCACAGTGGCGTCGTCGGCATCCGAATGACCGATGGAAACCGTGACTCCACGCGCGCAAAGCGCGGCGATGCAGCCGGGATCGACCACCTCCGGCGCCAACGTGATCACCACCGACAACTCCGACTGGGCCACCAACTGCCCTGAATACAAGGTGACGGCCGTACAGGTCACGCCGGTGATGCAGCCTTCGGTCTGGCAGAAAGAACACCAGCGCTTCGACCAGGTGCAGCAGGAATTGCTGGCCGCGCGCACGGGTTTGGCCGCACAGGAATAATGGCACTCAGACCGCATGCAACGACGCAAAACACACCCCCCTTTGACGCCTCCTCCCCAGGCGGTGGCCTTCTGTGAAGGCGCCCGTGCGCTGCCTGTGCGCGGCGTGCGCGGCGGCAACGACTACAGCGTGGACGACTGGGTGGCCGATGAGGTGCCCGTGGCGCTGGAATACAACGGCATCTCGCACACCGTGATGCTGGCCACGCCGCTCGATCTGGCCGATTTCGCGCTGGGTTTTTCGCTCAGCGAGGGCATCCTGTCGGACGCCAGCGAGCTGTATGGCTGTCTCTTATACACATCTGACGCTGCCGACGAGCGATCTAGTGTAG
>CALMXK010000063.1 GCA_937871165.1 uncultured Actinomycetes bacterium | reverse complement strand
GGTGGCGATGTCGTTGGTGGCGATGTCGTCGTAGACGGCGGCGGCGGGGTCGACGCCGACAGCGCGGTCGGGCTTGCATCGACCGCATCGCTACGACCGGTGGCGGGAAGCAAAACCCACAACGTGGTGCCGGCAACCACCAGCATCACCGATCCCGCCAACACCATCCGACCCACCGGTGACGGCGGAGTCGACCGGTACAGACTCAGCACCGGCGTCAACCCCGAGCTCGCGGCATCCAGCTGGCGTACCGCCGCCGGATCACCGTACGCCTCGATCATCGCGGCGACGGCCGCAGGCAAGTTGCCTCGCCCACGGCCCGCCACCGCCGCCACCGCGGTGGGGGTAACCGCGCACGACACAATGTGCTCCAGCACCCAAGCCGGCGCATGAGGGTCCGACGCGACCAGCTGCGCACCGTCACGCTCACTCAGCGCCCGCAGCCAGCACTGTCGGCACAACGCACCGAAATGGACACCCAGCTGCGGGTTCCAGTGCGCACGACCTCGCACCCGGCGTCGGCACCCGAACCCGCTGCGACCCACACCACTACAGCGGGCCATCACAACGCAACGCCTGAGTGGACGGCTGGGAACGCGAGGCGATCACGCCCCCAGCCGCCACATTCGGCTACCCGACCCCGCAAGATCGGGTAGATCATCTGTGCGTCGCCTCTTCGCACGGGAAATCTCTCCTTCTACATCGCGCGCCGACGGCGGCGAGATATGAGCAGCACCACGCCACCCGCCAACATGAGGGCCGACGCGATCGGCAACAGCCCCAGACTTGACCCGGTTTGCGGGACCCATCTGCCGGTGTTCCCACCGCCGGTGTTCCCGCCGCCAGCG
Organism: uncultured Actinomycetes bacterium; assembly: GCA_937871165.1. Lineage (GTDB taxonomy): Bacteria > Actinomycetota > Thermoleophilia > Miltoncostaeales > Miltoncostaeaceae > CALMEC01. The sequence goes on along the minus strand of CALMXK010000063.1, from coordinate 3,462 downwards.
TTCCCGCCATCCGCGTTGGGAGTCGACTTTCCTCCGGCGCCACCCGAATCGACCGGGCGGAAGCCTTCCGACGGATCATTGCACCCGGTCCACGGCATGGAATACGTACGGGTCGGTGTCGAAATCACCAAACGACCCTGATAGGAGAAGTTCGGGCCCGACATCTTCACCGTCTCAGTGCGATACGTACCGCCCGCCGTCACGCCAGAAATGGTCGACGCCGACACCAGTGACGACGCATCACACACCAACGCAGCAGTTTGCACACCTGCCGGGTGTCGGTGCAGCTCGCTGTCGATCGACACCGACAACCCCGGCACCAACGCCGCCGGCGGCAACCCGGCAGGAAACAGATTGTCGTAGTTTTCGCCACCGTACGCCGGGGCCGGGTTCGCGACCTGCGACGTCAACGCCACCCAGTAGTTGGTCTCGGACGGATCGCCGCAGCCCACCAACGGCGTCGAGTACCGGCGCACCGTCCCGTCGGCCATATAGCGCGACACCTCCAACCGGGCCGAATACGACCCCGATCGGCCGATGATGCCCCGCTCGCCGGTGGTCAAGTACTCGCCATCCAACCCGACCGGAATCACGAACGACGACAACTGATTCGACGACGTGCAAGTCCGGTTGTCGAGCGGCATGTCAGCCGCATGGTGGTAGTAGCCGCCACGGATCTCGAACGTCCACTTAGTTGGGTCCGCCCAGCCCATCATGGCGGCCGACGACGACCCGCGACCCGTCACGAACAGACGATCCACCGACAGGTCGCCTGCCGCCAAGAACTGGTCCTTCACCGCCGACGCCAACGCCACTGTGAACACCGTTTCGTTCACCTCGTCATTGCAGCCGATGTACGGCAGGTCGTAGGTTCGTTTCGTGCCGTCCGGGCGGGTCCACACCGAACGGATAGAGATGTTGTACGCGTTCAGGTACCCGGCCAACACCTTCTCACCGGGCGTTTTCACGGTGCCGTCACCGGCGATCACCATGTTGACCGGCTGCACCATGTTCGACGCGTCACACACCCGCGACCCGACCGGCGTCGACGATGGCACCGCATGGATGCCACCCACCAGCGAGATCGCCAACACGTTGCCCTGTTCGGCGGGCGCACCGAACCCGATCGTCGTCAGATTGTCGCGAGCCAACGCGGGTGGCAACACGAACTGATCGTCAACCTTCGATGACAACGACGGAGCGAACTGTGTTTCGTTCGGGTCGTTGCAACCTTTCGGGCTGCCCACCGTCCACGTTTCGACCTCACCGGCTGCGCTGTGCGAGCCAGCGACCGTCGAAGTGATCGCATCCGCCGGCCAGGTGTACGTCACCGTCATCGACGCTTGCCACACGTACACCTTGCCCGTCGCATACCCGGACCGTTGTGCTGTCAGATACTCGCCGTCATGGTCAACGTTGATCTGGGGCGCAGCCCACACCTGGTTGCTTGCATCACAGACACGTGTCGCCGGGTTGCTGCCCGGTGTGAACATGTGCCACGTCGGGTCGAGAGTCACCTTGGTGGTCGTCCTATTGAAATCGCCGACCAGCCCGATGCCATCCACGTTGTAGGCGTCGGCGGCGGGCTGACCGATCAGCACCTTGTCGACGACCTGCGAATCCCAGTCGATCGCCCATTGGGTCTGATATGGCACCCGGCAGCCGTGCAGATCGGTGCGCCATGTCGTCGACGTCGTCACACCGTCGAACGTCTTGTCGCGGTCCACCACCAACTGCTCCTGATACGACAGTGCGACACCCGTCGGGTATCCGGTGATCGGATCGGACAGGTACTGACCGGCACCGGTGACGACGATGTCAGCAATGTTCGACACCAGGTTCGCGGCGGTGCATACCCATGACGACACCGGCGTCAACGGATCATGCCAGTACAGGCCACCGACCACCGTGGCCGTGTCACCGGCACGCAGCGGCGCCAACGGCACACCATCAACCTGGACCAGGTCACGCGACGGCTGACCTTCCAACACCTTGTCGATGACACGGGTTTGCACGTGCGGCACCCACGTTTCCTCGTCACGGTCGCACGGCCTCACTGTCGACTCGAAAACCAGTTCCTCGGTCGGACCGACAACACCTGCCGGTTCATCAACCAGCGGTTCGGTGTAACCGGTTTCGGGTGCGTACCCGGGCTCCGTCGGATCCTGAATCCCGTTGCCATTGCCGTCCACATAGCCCAACAGATCTTGGATGCCGTTGCCGTTGCGGTCGACCCACACGTTGTCGTCGCGGACACCGTTGCCGTTGCTGTCGATGTACACGCCGAGCTCAGGTCCCACGCCGTTGCCGTTCAGGTCAACGAACGTGTTCGTACCGAACGGCGGCTGGAACGGCGCATCATCGGGCCACACCCATGTCGTACCCGGCGTCACCTCGTCGGTGCCGGGCACATATCGAGGGATCGTGTATGTCGCGGTCAGACGTTCGCGCACCACATACACGCCAGCATCGGGCAGGTTGAGATGGCCCGACGTTGTGAATGTCCCGTCCGCCGAGATCGCCTCGGCAGGGATTTCGCCCACCAACGGCGACGTCGCGGAGCAGCCGTTCGTGATGTCGTACACAGGGAACGTCGCGGTCAACGTCCATTCGGCACCGGGCGCAACGAGCGTGCCAGGGGCTGTCAGTGACGGCACACCAGCCTGCGCGCCAACCACCTTGTACCGGTCCGTGAGGTCTTCGCCTGGGCGCAACGCGATCGGGGTGATCGACTCGATCGAAGGCACCACCACACGCTGATAGACGTCACCGCACGGGTGGGTGGCGACCACAATCCCCGTCGCCACATCGGTGACCGTCACACCCGACCAGTAGGCGACGCCGTAGCTGCCATCCAAGCTGACGGCAGGCACCGTGAAGTCGACCGACAGCATCTGATTCGACGTCGACCCGGACACAACCTCCGACGACGACATGCGCGCGGTCGCGGGGGTGCACACCAGCGTCGCACCGGTCTCTGTCGCGGACGACTCGTACCAGGTGCGATCCACCCGCAGCTGGCGTCCGTCGATCGAATCGGCCAGCACGACATGCTCGGTAAACGTGTCGCCGGGGTTCACCAACGTCTGGGAGACAATCGAGTTGAGGTCCGGCACCCGCACATAGTTGAGGTACGGATCAACCCTGACTGGTGTCACTGCGGTAGTCACACCGATCTCGTCGACGTGATGCGGGACGATCACCGTGAAGCACGGCTGATCGTCAGTGAACGCCTGACCCCACACCGGCTTCACCACCTCACACAGCGTGTAGCTACCGGAGGTAACCCGGATCGTCGCGGACTCACCCGACGCACCGGTGATCAGATCAGGGTACGCCCTGCCGTCTTCGCGGGTAACGGTGAACCGGTAGCCGGCCGGGTTGCCGACACCGGCGGCTGTCTCTTATACACATCTCCGAGCCCACGAGACTAAGGCGAATCTCGTATGCCGTCTTCTGCTT
>CALMXK010000062.1 GCA_937871165.1 uncultured Actinomycetes bacterium | reverse complement strand
TTTTCAAGCAGAAGACGGCATACGAGATTCGCCTTAGTCTCGTGGGCTCGGAGATGTGTATAAGAGACAGGGGTGCGATCGTCGACAACGAGATCCGACAGATTCACGCCCTGGACCCGGTCGACCCGCGAACGTTCGACATACGTGTCGCAGGCCCGGCCGCGCTCCTTGTCAGCAAGCTGTTCAAGATCTCGGAGCGGCGTGAGGACCCGCGGCGCTTGAACGACAAGGATGCACATGACGTGTACCGTCTCCTGGTCGCCTGCTCGACCCGCGATCTTGCAGGCGCGTTTGGGCGCCTTCTCAGTAACGATTTGGCCGGCAGCGTGACAGCCGAGGCGCTCGGGTTTCTGCGTGAGTTGTTCGCCGCATCGTCTGGGGCACTGGGTTCCGTGATGGCGGGCAGGGCGGAGACCGGTGTCGGAACGCCGAATATCGTCGCGGCTTCCGCTGCTGCGCTCGCCGCCGATCTGTTGGATGCCCTTGACGACTAACTCGGCGATCCAACGTCGAACGGCGAATCGCCCTTCGCGGCGGTCGTTGAGCGAAACGCTGGACATCCAGCCACTTCACAGGGGACCTCTGGCGAAGCCGCACGTCAGCGCTACGGAGCTGGCGCGAAGGTGTGATCCAAACCTCACACATGGGCGCGGCAGGACTCGAACCTGCGACCCAGGGATTATGAGTCCCCTGCTCTAACCAACTGAGCTACGCGCCCGCACTGCCAAAGGGTAGACAGTTTCGCGAGCGGCGTTAGGCTTGTCCGATGGACGAAATGGACCGGCGCGCGTTTTTCACACGGGCTGGCGCTGCAGCCGCGGCGACAACCGCGTTCGGCGCCGGGCTGATGACGCGGCCGCGCAGCGCCGCCGCGCTCACCGGGCCGCTCGGCGCGCTCGATGCGGTCACGCGTGGGCCGATTCTCATCCCCGGCACCTCCGCCTACAACGTGGCGCAACCCGGGTTCAATCTGGCGTATGCGGCCAAGAAGCCGATGGGAATCCTGCAGCCGGTGAACGCGCTGGACGTGGTGCAGGCCATCAAGTGGTCCGACGCCCGCAACATCCACATCGCCGCGCGCTCCGGGGGCCACTCGTACGCCGGCTACAGCACGCCGTCCAAGGGACTCCTGGTCGACCTGCGTCGGATGCGGTCCATCACGCGGCTCGCCAACGGCAACGTGCGCGTCGGAGCCGGCGCCCAACTGATCGACGTCCACACATTCCTGACCTCCCGCGGACTCGTTCTGCCGACCGGGTCGTGCCCATCCGTAGGCGTGTCGGGGCTGACCCTCGGCGGTGGCTACGGCCTTTCGAGTCGTCGCTACGGACTGCTGTGCGACCGGCTGCGTGCCGTGGAGATCGTGACCGCGGACGGCGTGCGGCGCCGGGTCAGTGCGACCCACGAGCCGGATCTCTTCTGGGCGCTTCGCGGCGGTGGGGGAGGCAACTTCGGGATCGCTACGGCCTTCGAGTTCTCTCCGGCACGGGCCACACACGCGGCGTGGTTCATGATGCGCTGGCCCTGGTCGCAAGCGGAGGAAGTGCTCGGCGCCTTCCTGCGGTTCGTGCCCGGTGCCGACCGGCGCCTGACCGCGCTCTGCACACTCAGCACGGGCGGGAGCGGGGTCACGGTGCTCGGCCAGTTTTACGGTGGTGAATCGACGCTGCGCACGCTGCTGCTGCCGCTTCGCGGCGTGCCCGGGGCGAGTCTCAGCACCGGCACGGCGAGCACGATGGATCTGGTGCGCCGCTGGGCGGGGTGCCTCGACAAGAGCATCCTCGCATGCCACACCCGTGGCACCCGTACCGGCGGCACCATGCCGCGCGAACGCTTCGCAGCCGCATCGGGCTACCTGGATGTGGTGCCCGGCGCCACCGGTCTTCGACGCATCACCAGACTGATCGAACAACGTCGAGCTCAGGGTGCGGGCGGCGCGCTGATCATCGACGCGTACGGCGGGGCGATTCGCGACATCTCGCCAGGCGCCACCGCGTTCGTGCACCGCAGCGAGCTTGCGAGTGTGCAGGCGTACACCGGCTACGGGGCGGGACAGGGCCCCCTCGCGCAGACGTGGCTTGCGAGTGTGCGGACGGTGCTCGGGTCGGTCGGCAGCGGCTTCGCCTACCAGAACTACATCGACCCCAAACAGACCGGGTGGGCACGCGCCTACTACGGCGCCAACCTGGCCCGTCTGCGCCAGGTCCGCCAGACCTACGATCCCAGCGGGCTGTTCACCTTCGCGCAGGCCATCTCCCAAACGTGACCATCTTCTTGATCGTCGTCGGTGTGATCGTCGCGGCCCTGCTTGCCCTCGCGATCTACGACCTCACGCAGACGCGCCACGCGGTGCTTCGCAACTACCCGATCATCGGGCATCTGCGGTACTTCCTGGAAGGCCTTGGGCCTGAACTTCGCCAGTACATCATCACGGCGAACGACGCGGAACGTCCGTTCAGTCGCGACCAGCGCAGGTGGGTGTACGCCTCGGCCAAGAACGAGAACAACCTGTCGGGATTCGGCACGGACAACGACCTGGAGGACACGCCGGGGTACATCCTGATCTCGCACGCGACCTGGGTGGCCGAAGCGCCGACGCCGACCCTTCCCGCGCCCGGCGACGGCCCACAGGCCGGTGTCGGACCGGACTACCTCGTGCCGGCCGCATGTGTGATCGGGCGGATGCACGACCGGGCTGGCGCGTTTCGTCCGAACTCGATCGTGAACGTCTCTGCGCTGAGTTACGGAGCCCTCGGTACTCCGGCACTCGAAGCGCTCAACATGGGCGCGCGTGAGGCGGGCTGTTGGCAGAACACCGGCGAAGGCGGTCTCACCGAGGCCCATGCGGGCGGGGCGGACATCGTCTTCCAGATCGGTACCGGATACTTCGGGTGCCGCGACGCCGACGGCAACTTCAGCATGGCGCACCTGCTCGAAACCATCGCCCGGGCGCCGGTGAAGATGCTCGAAGTGAAGCTCAGCCAAGGCGCCAAGCCGGGCCACGGCGGCATCCTTCCGGCGGTGAAGGTGACCCCGGAAGTCGCCCGTCACCGTGGCGTCATGCCCGGTGTCGACAGCGTCACCCCGGCGCGCCACAGCGCCTTTCACGATGTGCCGACCATGATCGAGTTCATCGAGCGCCTGGCGGCGCAGACGGGGCTGCCAGTTGGGATCAAGAGCGCCGTCGGGCAGATGGACTTCTGGGACGACCTGGCCCGCGCCATGGCCGACGACCGGTCGGTCGGCCCGGACTTCGTGACCATCGACGGCGGCGAGGGAGGCACCGGCGCCGCGCCGTTCACCTTCGCCGACCATGTGTCGCTGCCGTTTCGCACCGGCTTCACCAGAGTTCGGGCCGCCTTTGCCGAATACGGCATCGACCGTGACGTGCCGTTCATCGGCTCCGCCCGGCTCGGGTTTCCCGAGCACGCGCTGGTGGCCTTTGCGCTCGGATGCGACATGGTCAACGTCGGTCGCGAAGCCATGCTCGCGATCGGTTGCATCCAGGCACAGCGCTGCCATACCGGCACATGCCCGACCGGTGTCGCCACCACCAACCCGCGACTGACGCGCGGACTGGTACCGGCCGACAAAGGCCCGCGTCTTCGCAACTACATCGTCACGCTCCGGCAAGAGCTGCTGGAGCTGGCTCACACCACCGGTGTCGTCCACCCGGCGCTCGTGCCGCCCCACGTGATCGAACTCGTGGACGAGCGGGCGGGATCGCGTCCGCTCACCGAGCTGTATGACGTGGCGCTCGACGACGGTCGCCCCACCGATCGCGACATCGCGGAGATCACTGCGATCATGGCCGGCGCGCCAATCGGGTGAGCATGCGTAGAGGACTGCGGCCCGGTCCGCTGTCCACCGCTACCATTCCTGCGTGGCCGATCTGCTCAGCGTCAGCCCTGACGACTTCAAGGCGACACTCGCGCGATGGGCGAGCGGCGTCACAGTGGTGACCGCAGCCGGCCCGGTCGGAATGACCGTGTCCGCATTCTCGTCGCTGTCGCTCGAGCCGCCTCTTGTGACCGTGGCGCTCTCCACCGACGCCCATTCGAGCGCGCCGATTTTGGCCGCGGAAGGATTTGCGGTCCACATCCTCGGCGACGACCAACGTGCACTCTCGACACGCTTCGCAAGCCCTGTCGACCGGTTCGCCGATCTGACCTGGCACGACGGTCCGTTTGGGACGCCGCTCCTTCCCGCGTGCCTCGCGCGGCTCGTGTGCGCACACCATGCCGTTGCCGACGGCGGCGACCACCAGATCCTCGTCGGTCGTGTCGTGCAGGTGGACGTCGGGGAAGGCGAGCCGGTGCTCTACTACCGGGGCGCCTATCGCGAACTTGCCTCGGGCGACGTGTGAACGGGGTCGCCGAGCACCCGATCGGGGTCTTCGACTCCGGCGTCGGAGGTCTGACCGTGCTGGAGGAATGCCTTGTGGCGCTTCCGGCCGAGGACTTCGTCTACTTCGGCGACACCGACTGGTTCCCATACGGTGAGAAGACGCCGGAGCAGCTGCGCCACCGTGCGCTCGCGATCGCCAGATGGCTCGTCGCCCAGGACGCCAAGCTGATCGTGGTCGCATGCAACACCGCCACAGCGGCGGCACTGGAATATTTGCAGACGCACATGGACGTGCCGGTGATGGGCGTGATGGGCCCCGAGGCGCGCGCCGCGGCGCAAACCACCCGCAATCGCAAGGTGGGACTCCTGGCCACCGAGGCGACCGTCGCAAGCGGCAGCTACGAGCGAATGATCCACATGAACGACGCCGGCGTGAACGTGACGAGTGTGGCATGCCCACGCCTCGCTCCCGCGATCCAGGAGGGCGCCGCATGGGATGGTGAGCTGCTCGACATGCTGCGGGGGTACACCGATCCGCTCCGCGATGCGGACGTCGACACGGTCATCCTCGGCTGTACGCACTATCCCATGGTCGAAAAGCCGCTGCGCCGCATGCTGCAAGGCGTCGAGATCATCACCGCCGGCGAAGAGCTGGCACACGACGTGCGCGACACGCTCATGCGCCGCGGCCAGCTGCGCCCACCCGGGCGCGAAGGGTCCTACCGGTTCGCGTGCAGCGGCGACCCTGAGCGGTTTCGCGAGGTCGGCACGCGGTTCCTTCAGATGCCGCTGGGCGACGTCGCCCAGGTCGATCCCTCAGGAATCGCTCCGGCCGGCTGACGGCTGACGCTCCGACGGCGGGGCTTGCGTGTCCGCAGCTCGGCGACGGGGTGTCACGGCCTGCAGATCACGCCCGGCGCGTCGGCTCGCCTTGTCGAGCGCGGCCGCGGTGTCTGCGACCTCCACCGCATCGGTGATGGTGCTGCACGGCGGGGCGGCGGCGACACCGAGTGAGATGGACAGCGGCGGTTCACGCGTGGGGTCCATCGCGGCACGGAGGTCGGCGACCATGCGCGTGGCGGCGAGCGGACTCGCAGGGTCGGGGATCAGCACTCCGAACTCGTCGCCGCCGAGGCGTGCGACGAATGCGCCGGCAGGAGCCATCCGGCGAATCAGGGCCGCGGCCTCGCGGATCAGATCGTCGCCGGCCTGATGGCCGTACCGGTCGTTCGTGATCTTCAAGTGATCCAGATCCGCCATCACAACGTCGATCTGACTGACCCTGCCGTCGAGGACATCCTGCTCCAGTGCCTCAAGCGCCTCTTCCCATCCACGTCGGTTTGCGATGCCGGTCATCGAGTCGACTCGCGCTTGGGTGCTCACCTCGACGTAGGCCGTCCCGAGCGTGAGCGCCTGCTCCAAGTGGGCGGAGCGATCCTGGGCGAGCAGGCGAATCATTCCGAGCGGCGCGGCGAGGAGAATCAACAGTTCGGGCCGCGCTCCAGCCGCCAACACCGCGGTCAGGCCGATCGGCGCGAGCATGAGGTCGATGCCGAAGGTCCAGATCATCGGCGCCGCCAGCGATCGCACCGACGATCCGAGGGCAAGCGTCCGAACCACGGCAACGATGGCGTCAGTCACAAACTGTGCGCCGATCGCGAGCAGGTAGATCGGCCAGTGCGACAGCGACGGCGACGGATTGCCGAAGGCTGCGAGCACCAGCACTGGACCCATACAGTGCCACGCGGCGATGGCTTCGAGCGCGATGCGGTAGGTGAAGCGGGCGCTGGACGCGTTCAACATCGCGCCGAGCAGCACGCCGGCAAGCAGCAGTATCGGAACAAGGTTCAGCGGCACCGTCAACAGCATCGCCACCAGAATCGGTTGGGTCGGCACCGCCGATCCGGTTGCCGCGGCAAACACGGTGTCGTGCGCCAGGGCGTACAGCGCCACCAGTCCGATCCAGGACCAGACGTGCGTTGCGTCTGTCGTTGTGACGTTTCCGCCGAACACCGCGAGGCTGATCGCGACGGCGATGAAGCCCCAACCGAGGGTCAGCGCCGAGACCCAGTCGGTGCGCCGGAGCGCGCCGTCGTCGTGGCGCTGCCGGATGCTCGCGATCTCGTGGACGCGGTCGACCGTCTCGCGAAGCTCAGGAGCTTCGCGGGTCAGGCCTTCTCCGGGGGTCTGTCGCTTGAAAGTGTTCACAGGAAAGGGTGGCGCGACGGGGTCCAGGCGTGCGTTCGTCGCACACAGACACCGGTAGAAGTTCATCGGCATCTGCGGGCGGAACATAAAGCAATCCGGCCGGCCGTAAAGCGAAGAATCTCGCTCCACGACCGGCCGTGAGGTGACACGCGGTGGGTGACCGTGCCGTGGCACCGCGATGCGGTGCCACGAGTCGTGTCAGCTCAGTTTGTCCGCCATGCGCAGGGCTCATAGCCGGGATCGATCTTTGAGGTCGACGTGCCGATGTCAATGGCATTGGAAGCAGCTTGCGCGCTGCTGGCCATCCCAAAGCCTGCGGCGACAACGAGCGCGCAGAGCGAGCCGACGATGCGGCGGCGGGTCGATGACTTGTCCATTACGAATCCATCCTTGGTTCGTCGAGTTTGACCTGATTTATATCGCCAAAAACTGTCAAAACCTCAAGTCAACATTCTGTGAAGTCAGTTGCTCGAGTTCGTGCTGACCGCGTCTGCCGGAGCGGTCGGGTTCGGTCTGCGCTGCGTGCGCCACGAGGTGAGTCCCTTCCGGCGATGCGAGACGGTGACGGTCGCCGCCGCGGTCCGCGCATCTGCGTGCTTCTGGCGCGGTGACGCGAATGCGCTGGGAACAGCGATCGCCAGTGCGCCGAGGGCTGCAACGGCGCCGGTCAATATTCGAGCACGGTGGTGAGACTGGGGCATTGTGATCCTCAAATGAGTGCGTGGGTGATGCGATACCTGCAAAGTGTGGTGCAAAAGCTCGAAAACTTGATCACGCACGATGTATGAGATTCGCGGCACGAAATTCGCATGTGTCGGGTGCCTTCTCGGTAGGTTCATGGTGTGGCAGTTGAGCGCGAATTCGTGACACTGACCGCCGCCGACGGCGGCACCTACGACGGGCTCTTCCACCACGAGCCCCATGCGACGCGTGTGCGCGAACGGCGTACCGGCCGACGGACCGCCCAGATCCATGTCCACGGCATCATGGGCAACTTCCTTGTCGGCACCCTTCGCTTTCTCCCGCCCCCGTACGCCAGGGTCGGCATCCCGATGCTGGTCGCCGAGACGCGAATGGGCAACGTCGGGCAACTGTTCGGCGACGCCATCCCCGAAGAGGCGCTGCTTGACCTGGACGCCGCCGTCGCCTGGCTCCTCGACGAGGGCTACGACAGCCTCGTTCTGTCGGGCTACTCGAGCGGTGCCACGATCGCCGTCCGATTCGCCGCGACGCGGGTGCTGCCGCACCTTCGCGGGGTGGTGCTGTACGGCACGCCGTGGGGCTTGCCGGAGTCGGCGCAGGTGCGCTGTGCCCGGTGGGGCTCCGACCCGTCATACGACGAGATCGCGCACAGCGTGGCCGAGGCCATCGCCGCCGACCCGGAGGCGCTGCACCCGGACCGTCTGTTCACGATCGCCCAGAGCCGAGGACCATCGCGCCTGCCCAAGGACAGCGAGGTGTACACCTGGCGCACCTGGTGGCATTCGCGCGGCCCACATGCGCATCCGGTGATGACGTGGCGACAGATCGGCCAGATTTCGGTGCCGATGTTGTTGATCCAGGGAACGGCGGACGAGGTGGTCTTCCCGCATGAGGCACGGCGACTTGTCGAAGTTGCGCGTGCCGCGGGCAACAACGATGTCGAGTTGCTCAGCGTCGACGGCGGGACCCACTTCTTCACCGGGTGCGAGACGACGGTCACCCAGCATGTGACCCGCTGGCTGGACCGCATCGCATGAGCCGTTTTCGTCATGGCCGCGATGCCCGCCGTCGCCTTGTCATTCGCGACGACACGAATCTGAAACTCGATCCGATCACGATCGACACTCCGGACGGGCAGACATGGGACGGCCTTGCGCTGATCCCGAAAGGTGGTGACCCGCAGCGCCGTCGCGTGGCGGTGATCGTGGTCCATGGGTCGGTGGGCAACTACATCACCGGCGTCCCGCGACGTGTCGCGCACGGGCTTGCGCTCGCCGGCTTCACGGTGCTTTCGGTCAACACCAGGATGGCCAACTACGGGGTGTTCTTCGGCGGCGGACTGTTTCACCGGACGCCGATCGACATGGACGCCTGGGTTGACCTCGCGAAGCGAATGGGCCACACCGACGTGGTGCTCGTGGGATTCAGCATGGGCGCCTCGATCGTCACGTATTTCCAGGCGACGCGCCACCGTCCCGAAGTGGTTGCGGTCGGCGCACTGGCACATCCCGCGTCACTGCCGGACTCGTTGCGTCGTCGCTGGGAGCGCTTCGGTTCGCAACCGGACTACGAGACCGTGGTGCGCGACGCGTGGCTCATGATCGGCGGCATCGCCGAGAACGACGCGCTCGACGATGAGATCTTCATCGTGCGCCGCGCCACCGGGCCGACCGACGAGCCGGCCCACGCCGAGATCTGGACCTATCGCACTTGGTGGTTCTCACGCGGCCCGCAGGCGCACGCCGCAATGTCGCGGCGCCACATCGGTCGACTCGGAGTGCCGCTCGCCATGATCCAAGGTGCCGACGATCTGATCGTGCCGCCGTCGGACGGGGAGGAACTGGAACGGCTCGCACGTGAGGGAGGTGTTCCCGACGTGTTCCACAGCGTCGTTCCCGGCGCAAACCATGTGTTCGACGGCCGTCTCGGGGAGGCGGTGGAGCGCCTTGTCGAGTGGATGGACCGTGTCGTGATGCCGACGGTCGAGGAGCGTCGGCACGCGGCACGTGCGGGCGGCGACGCCGCAGACGGAGCGTCACCCGAGGTGTGATCAGGTGGGTGAGGCGTGTCCGTGTCCGCGAAATGACGCGTTGATCTCTGCGCGGTCGTAGCCCAGCGAGAGCAGCACGATCAGCTTCATCCGGGCTTTGAAGGCGTTCAAGAAGGATGCGGGAATTGCGCCCGCGCGCTCCAGGGTCTTGCCGCCGCCCTCATATCCATAGATCGGCAAGATCGGCCCGATGTCGGCGCGGGTGGAGATCACGACCGGCTTGTTCGTGGCGGCGATGATCGGCACGAGTTGGGGCGGCAGGTTTCCCACGCCGAGGGCGGCGATGACGACACCGTCGGCACGCGCCAACGCTTCATTCAGCCCTTCACCGCGCCAGCCGGCGTACGCCGTGATGATTTCGACGTGGGCGAGCGCTCCGGGTGGATCGAGCGGGCGGCGGATCTCCGGTCGTGCGAAGTAGCGAAGGGCGGGGGTGCCTTCGAGAGAATCGATCCGACCGATCGCACCGGGATACCCGCCAAACGCCTCGAGGGCGGTTGTGTGGACCTTGGTCACGGTTCTCGCATCGAAGATGTCGCCTGCGAAGACGACGACCACCCCGCGGCCGGCCGACTGCGGGTCCATCGCGACATGGGATGCGGCCCACACGTTGAATGGCCCGTCCCAACTGGGTTCCTTCGAATGGCGCATGCTGCCGGTCAACACCACCGGCACCCCAACATTAACCGTCAAGTAGAGGTAGAAGCTTGTCTCTTCCAGTGTGTCCGTGCCGTGCGTGACCACGATTCCATCCACGTCGCCCTCGATCGCGTGGATCAGGTCACGCAGCTGGTGCATGTGCGTCGGGGTGATGTGGGGGCTCGGGAGCGTGAACGGCTGGTAGACCCGTGTCGAAAAAGTCGACAAGTCCGAGATGCGATCGGTCAGCAGGCGTTTGGACGGCCGCAGATCGCCGTGTTTGTCCGGTTGGCTGCCGATCGTGCCACCGGTTTGAATGATGGCGAGCCGACGGCGCGCCGGCGAATGCGGATCCATGTGAGAAGGGTACCGGCGCCGAGCGGCCACCACCTGATTTGACGGGTGCCGTGTTCCTGCGCCCGATGGCGCGCTACACCGCGCCCGCCTCGGCGACATCCTCGGCGCTGATCCCGAGCAGGAACAGCACGGAATCCAGATAGGGCACGCTCACGGCGGTATCGGCCTGCGCGGCGACCACGGGTTTGGCGTTGAAGGCAATGCCGAAGCCCGCCGTCGCGAGCATCTCCAGGTCGTTTGCGCCGTCCCCGATCGCGACGGTGCGCTCCAGCGCCAACCCTTCGGACGCCGCAAATTCACGCAACGCCGCAGCCTTGGCCGCGCGGTCGATCACTGGGCCGACCACCCGGCCCGTCAACCGGCCGTCCACGATCTCAAGGCGGTTTGCGCGCACGTACTTCGCGCCCACCGCTTCGCCGAGCGGCCCGACGATCTCCAGAAATCCGCCGGACACCAGTGCCACCGAAAAGCCGAGTTCGGTGAGCGTGCGGCAGAGGGTCCGCGCACCAGGCGTCAGCTGAATCTCGTTGCGGACCCGGTCGAGCACCCCGGCCTCCAGGCCCGCGAGCGTCGCCACGCGGGCGTGCAGGCTCTCGGTGAAGTCAATCTCGCCGCGCATGGCGCGTTCGGTGATCCGTGCCACCTCGTCGCGGGCGCCCGCGTGGGCGGCCAGCATTTCGATCACCTCGCCGGTGATGAGTGTGGAATCGACATCCATCACCACGAGGCGCTGTCCACGCCGCGCAAGGCCTGCGGCAGAGACGGCCACGTCGACGGAATGCTCCACCGACACCTGGGCGAGTGCGTGGGTGAGCTCGCCCGCCGTGGCGCCTGAGACGTTCAGTTGCAGCGTCGTGACCGGCCAATGCGACAGGCGGCGGATGCGGTCGATGTTGCCACCGCCCGCACGGATCGTCGAGGTGACGGCGGCGACCTGTGCCGGATTCAACGGGTGGCCGAGCATCGTGACGATCACTCGCCCGGTTCGTGGACTTGGCGTATCACCCTGACCCGGCGTGCACATGACTCGAAGCCCAAGATGGACACAGACGTTCGCGACGGCATCTTCAATGCGTCGCTCCTCATCGGGGTTGTCGAGCCCCACGAGGATCGCGAGATTGAGCTGCCCGCGAAGCACCGCTTGCTCCACGTCCAACACGTCGATGGAAAACGCACGCAACGCGTCGAAGATCGACGCGCTAATCCCGGGCCGGTCTGACCCGGTCACGCTGACAAGAAGCGTCGGACCTTCGTAGTGGGGTGGAACCGTCACGCGGCGGGTACTCACGCGGCGGCCGTCAGACGTTCGATTTCGGCCAGCACGAGCGGCAGTGTCTCACCCGCCTTGGTGTGAAGCCGGATCTGGGCCTTGTGGTCGTAGGGGGTCTCGCTCTCGGTGAGGATCGCGAGTGTTCCACCCTTCTGCAGGACGATGGCCGGCAGGTCCGCAACGGGCGAGACGACGAGGCTCGACCCGATCACCAGCATCAGATCGGCACGCTCGGTTTCTTCGAACATTCGTTCCATGGCCTCGGCCGGAAGCATTTCGCCGAAGAGCACGACGTGGCTCTTCAGCTGGAATCCACAGTTGCAGCGCGGCACGCCGTCGTCGGCCGCGTCGGCGCGCTCCAACAGCTCGTCCCGTGACACCCGGTGGTCGCATCGCAGGCACCGTCCACCCGTGAGCGAGCCGTGCACCTCGATGGGATCGTCACTTCCCGCGCGACCGTGCAAGCCGTCGATGTTCTGGGTGATGAGCGCTTTCACGATGCCGCGCCGTTGCAGTTCGGCCACCACGCGGTGTGCCGCGTTCGGGTCCACGGCGGCAACCTGCTCGTACCGCGGGCGGTGATACTCCCAGAAGTACTTCGGGTCCCGGATGAACATGTCGAGCGACCCCGCGACCATCGGGTCGTAGCGTTCCCAGATCCCGCCCTTGGAGCGAAAGTCGGGGACGCCGCTCTCGGTGGAGATCCCCGCTCCGGTCAGGATCACCGCATGTTCGGCGTCGACAAGTGCTCTGGCAAGGTCCTCAGGGGTGTTGGTCATCCGGGCGAGCCTACTATCCTCGACTCCATGCGCGCAGACGGACGAGCGGTCGACCAGATTCGACCCACAACGATCACCCCGGGCTTCATCGAATCGGCACACGGAAGTGTGCTGATCAGCGTGGGCAACACACGATTGATTTGCACGGCCATGGTGGAGGACAGCGTCCCGCCCTGGCTGCGCGGCAAAGGCCGCGGGTGGGTCAGCGCCGAATACGGCATGCTGCCCGGCTCCACCGGGGAGCGCCGCCAACGCGAATCGTCGCGTGGCAAGGTCGACGGGCGCACCCAGGAGATCCAGCGCCTGATCGGCCGGTCGCTTCGTGCCGTGACCGATCTGAAGGCACTCGGCGAGCGGATGGTCTGGGTCGACTGCGACGTGATCCAGGCCGACGGGGGCACCCGGTGCGCCGGGATCACCGGTGGCTACGTTGCGCTGCACCTGGCGCTCGCCGGTCTTGTCGACCGTGGCGCCATCAAAGAACTGCCGCTCACCGATTCGGTGGCCGCGGTGAGTGTCGGCATCGTGAACGAGGCCGGGCTGCTCGACCTGTGTTACACCGAGGACTCCACGGCCGAGGTCGACATGAACGTCGTGATGACCGGTTCCGGGAAGATCGTCGAGGTGCAGGCCACTGCGGAGGGCCAGACGTTCACGCGTGCGGAGCTCGACGGCATGCTGGACCTGGCCGAAGGCGGCATCGCGGAGCTGCGCGGCTTGCAGGTCAAGGCGCTGATGCCGTGAACGTGATGCTCGCGACGGGGAACGTCGACAAGGTTCGCGAGATCGCTCCACTCCTTGCCGGCATGAACGTCTCCGGTGCGCCAGAGGGCTTCGACGTGGACGAGACCGGCAGCACCCTGATGCAAAACGCGTGGTTGAAAGCCGCCGAACTTCGGAAGTCGACCGACGACGACACGCTCGTCATCGCCGACGATTCCGGCCTGTTCGTGCATGCACTCGGCGGTCGGCCGGGGGTGTTCTCCTCGCGGTATGCGGGCGCCAACGCCACCTACGCGGACAACTGCCGGCGCTTGCTCGAGGAACTCGACACCGTTGACGATCGGCGCGCGTGTTTCGCCACCGTCCTCGTGGGGCTTGGCCCGAACGGGACCATCTACGTGGCCGAAGGCAGCTGCCCCGGCGTGATCACCGTGGCACCGCGTGGTGACCGGGGGTTTGGATACGACCCCGTCTTCCAGCCGATGGAGGACACGGCAGGGCGGACCATGGCGCAAATGGCCCGTGAGGAGAAGGGGGCGATTTCGCACCGGGGACGTGCGATCCGGCGCCTTGTCGCAATGCTGAGCGGGACCACGCCTGCGGACACAAAGCGCTCCTGACCTGTCAAGATTGATCGCCGTGCCAATTCGCAAGATCTCGACCCCGTCACCACCACCCCAGTCGCTTCCGGCAGCGCAGCTGCCGCCGTCGCGCCTGGCATCGTGGCTCTTCACGTCCGTCATCATCGGATGGGCGGTGGTGTACAACATCCTTCGGGTCAACGGACGCTCGCCGCATGGTGCAGCCTGGGTTTCGTTCCTGATCGGGCTCGGCGTCGGCGCCATCTTGTTCGTGATCGCCGTGCTTGTCTGGCGCAAGGTCGTGAGCGGCGCGCGCTACCGGGCGTCGCACATGAACGAACTGCCTCCGGCAACCCGGTTGGACGCGCGCCAGCGGGGTGCACTCGACGTGTTGTGGCCGGCGGTCGCGGTGCTTGCAATCCTGTTGCTCATCACGGGCGGCGCGCTGGTGCGCACATGGTTGGCGACAACCGGCACCCGCAGCGTGGTCCGCGTCGTGATCGGCGGCTGGGACCTGCTTGTGGGCGCCTGGCTGGTGTTCGAGGCGGGGATGTTGCGGCGCCATGACGGCGAGGCGGTCGAGTCCATCGGCACGTCGGCGTTGCTGTCGGCTGTGCTCGGCGGTGTCGCACTGTCGATGGACATGGTGCGCCCGCTACAGGGTGCGCTCGTACTGATCGCGACGGTCACCGCGACGCTCGGATACCTGGGCGGCTGGCGGTTGCTCGGAAGCCGCGGCGTCCCGTTCGCAGCCATCGGTGCGGTGCTGGTCGGCGCCGCGTCGCTTGCGATCCCCTTGCTCGGATAGCGCGGTGAGTATCCGCCTCGTGTGTCCACTGTGCCGGACGACGGTGACGGATGGATCCGAAGAGCCGGTGCCGGGCAGCTGCCCGGGGTGCGGGGCCGTTTACGACGGTGGCGGAACGTCACCGCTGGAAGCGGTCACCACGGCACTGTCGTCGTGGGGGCGTGCCGACGATCCCGCCACGTACCTGGGCGACCTGTTCCGCATTGATCCGGACGATCCGACCGCCGAGGCGGCAATCGCGTCCGATGAGCGCGAGGGCTTTTACCGCTGGTGGGTCTTTCGCCGCTGACGTTCGTCGAGTGCCCCGACGGCGCATGGCATACTCGATGCACTGATGCACATCCTCGTCACCAACGACGACGGCATTGACTCGCCCGGGCTGTTCGCGCTGAAGCAGGCGCTCGATCCCCTCGGCGACGTCAGTGTCATCGCCCCCGACAGCAACCGCAGCGCCACAGCCCGCAGCATCACGATCGGCAGGCCCCTGCACGTCGAGGAACGCCGGTTGCCCGACGGCTCGCGAGGCTTCGCCACCGACGGCACACCGGTCGACTGCGTCCGCTTCGCAGTGCTCGGGCTGCTCGACCAGCAGATCCCCGACATCGTCGTGAGCGGCATCAACCACGGGGTCAACCTCGGCGACGACGTGACGTACTCCGGAACCGTCGCAGCCGCCCTGGAAGGCGTGCTGCTCGGATGGCCGGCCATCGCCGTGTCCCAACAGTCGACCAACCGTGAACACTGGGACACCGGCACCGCCGAATACGACTTTCGCGCGGTCGCGGCCTTTGTCGCGAAGTTGGTTCCGATCGTGGCCGAGCCCACATTCCCCCGCCAGATGTTGTTGAACGTCAACGCTCCCGGCGAGGTCCCCGAGAGCGTCGCCGGGGCACGGGCGACGCGACTCGGGCGGCGTATCTACAACGACGAGCTGCTGCTGCAAAGCGACATCGACGGGCGTCGTCAGTACCTGATCTACGGTGGCCAGCCCGGCCACTATGCGGAGGAGGGCACCGACAGCTCGGCCATCGAGGACGGGTTCATCTCCGTCACGCCGCTGCATTTCAACCTCACCGATTCCAAGGGGATCAGTCGTCTGGACACGATCGATCTGGACGCGCTGTTGGCAGGGGACGCGTGATGGGCGGCTTCGACCCGATCCTGTTCGACCTGGACGGCACGGTCATCGACTCCGTCGCGCTGATCCGTGAGTCGCACCGGTACGCGGTGGACGCAGTGCTCGGCACATCCCTGAGCGACGAGGAGCTCGTGGCGAACGTCGGGCGGCCGCTCATCGATCAGATGCGCGCCTTCTCGGTGCCCCATGCCGAGCAGCTCCTGCGGGTGTACCGCGAGTGGAACCACGCGCACACTGCCGAGTTGCTTGCCGCCTACGCCGGCGTCGACGGGCTGCTGGAGCGGCTCCGAGCGGCTGGAAGGACCCTCGGTATCGTCACGAGCAAGAGCGGTCCCACAGCCCAACTCGCATTCGATGTGCTGCCGATCCGGCACTTCTTCGACGTAATCGTCGCCTCTGAAGATTCGGAGCGGCACAAGCCAGATCCGATGCCGATCGCGGTGGCGCTGGATCGCCTGGGAGCGTCGCCACAAAACGCCTGTTACGTGGGGGATGCCCCGTTCGACATTCAGGCGGGTGCGGCCGCCGGGCTCACGACGATCGGCGTCACATGGGGATTCTTCTCTCGTGAGGCCCTCCAGGCGCTGAACCCGACGCACCTCGTCGACACCGCCGCGCAACTCGAGTCGGTGCTGCTCGGCACGTGAGCGATCCGGTCGCACGGGTCGTGGAGCTTCGCGACTTGATCCGCGCCGCGGCACAGGCGTACTACGTGCGCGACGCCCCGGATGTCGACGACGCGGTCTATGACGGGTGGGTTCGTGAGCTTGACGAGCTCGAGGCCGCGCACCCGCAGCTGCGAAGTGCACAGTCGCCGACCCAAGCGGTGGGCGCCACCCCGTCGGCGGGG
>CALMXK010000061.1 GCA_937871165.1 uncultured Actinomycetes bacterium | reverse complement strand
AGATGTGTATAAGAGACAGCACGAGTGCTGTGTTCATGCACTCATTCAGCCGCCGGCCAAGGCCGCTGACCAGGCCCTTGACGCGTTCCTAGTGGTGCGTCGCGGATTCAGTGACGCGATCGAGGGTGGCTCGTCCTCGCTTGACCTTGGTGATGATGTCGTCGACGGTCTTGGTCCACACGAACGGTTGCGGGTCGTTGTTCCAGTGTGATGCCCACACGTCGATCGCTGCCTCGAGTTGCCGTGTGGAGGTGAAGCTCGTGTTCTTCAACGCCTTGCGTGTCAGCACCGAGAACCAGCCCTCGATCAGGTTCAACCACGACGCCGATGTCGGTGTGAAGTGCAGATGCCAACGAGCCCGTTTCGGATCCGCGAGCCAGGTGCGGACCGGCTCAGATTTGTGTGCCGAGAGGTTGTCCAACACGACGTGCACGTCGAGCTCGCGGGGGACGTGCATGTCGATCCACTTGAAGAACGCCAACACGTCGGCGCCGGCATGACGGCGCTTGGTGTCATGGAGCACCTCACCGGTCGCGATGTTCATCGCCGCGAACAGATCGACGGTGCCGTTGCGCTTGTAGTCATGCGTCATCGTCCGGCCCCGCCCCGGTTTGATCGGCAATGACGGCTGTGTCCGATCGAGCGCTTGGCACTGGGTCTTTTCATCGAAGGAGAACACCACCGCCCGCTCCGGCGGATCGAGATACAACCCGACGACATCGACGAGCTTCGCTTCGAAGTCCTTGTCATTGGACAGCTTGAACGTGTCGACCTGCCACGGCCGCAGATTCCGCGCCTTCCAGATCCGCTGCACTGTGTCTTTGCCAACACCGTGTTTCGCGCCGAGCGAGCGGGTCGACCAACACGTCGAACCATCATCGGGCACGGTGTGCAACGTGTTATGCACGATCGCTTCCACCGTTGCGGGCTCGATTTCAGGCTTGCGACCACGACCCGGGCAATCACGCCGACACCATCTACACCGGCCTAGAGGAATCGGTCGCGCCACGCCGCGACCATGTTCGGGTAGGTGCGCAACAGCTTTGGTGTCGAACGACCCGAGCGACCGTCAGCCAACTCCGACAACGCTGTCGCCCGTACCACCTTACGATGCGGCAACACCGACGACCGCACCATCCGCTCCAGTTCCACCCGGGTTTCCGGCGACACATCCATGACCTGAACCATGTCAGATCATACGCGACTGGGTTGTTTCCACGACGGACACTAGTGGTGCGTCGCGAGATTGGCGACGTCGCCGCTCCTAACGATGATCAGAGTGGAGGTCGCGACCGCCGACGCGATCACTTCGGCGACACACCACTAGCTAGCCGGCAGACCCGGTGATGCTGTCGACTACGCTAAATGGGTCGCCGGTGATGATCCAACGGTCGAACACGTCACCCGCGAGACCAAAGTAGAAGTTGTCGGGGTCGTAGTTCACGGCAGATTCATCATTTCCAAAAACCCAGTGATTGATGCCGAGAAGCAAGTTTGGACGTGACGCGAATGTCACGCCCACCTCCGAGCCGGCTCCTGCTACGTTCAGGCTAGGGGGGCGGACCCATGTTGTATCCGGCGGTGCCGAAACTTCGATGGGAAAGTCCCACGACTCGACAACATTCGATGGCCAGCTTTCAGACGCGTCATCTGCATAAGAGGCGACGATCATTTCAGCCCCTGCGACCCCGCCGTACTGATCGAGGACCTGCAATGCACAGCGAATATGGGGGTACGCGAATTCCCTCCCGACGAATAGAGAATCTCGGGTGATCACGTATCGATCTCTGGAACGAAAGTCGCCCACTTCAAGCGTCGCATAGGAATCGGGCGGAATGGAACTGACCTCATTCAGCTCATCGATGTAAATCGATGCAGCGACCTTGCACACATCGGCGATCAACCCAAACGCATCTGGTGAGTCACCGAATTCCATTGCGCCGACAGGCTCCGCCAGGGAGTCAATCATTGGGTGAAGCGGTGACCTCGAGACGTTGAACGGAACGAACGCCTGGGGGGCTACTTCGGCCGATGTTTCAGATCCGACGGACTCGTCGTTCGCTTCATCGCGTCGCAAAGTGCTTGGCACCGCCGCTGTTTCACGACTGCATCCTGACGCTGCGGCGGCGATGGCGACAACTACAACAAAGACTCCCGGTACTCTAAAATGCTTCACGGCGAAGACTGTAGCGTGCTCTCCGATTATCCGTGAAGCGAGGTGGGTGGGACCCAGGCGAGAACCGGCAGGACGTGATAGGCGCTGTCGAATCCACCCTCGCCGACTTACTCCCATCTCTGGCGGCTTGCAACCCGGC
Source organism: uncultured Actinomycetes bacterium (assembly GCA_937871165.1). Lineage (GTDB taxonomy): Bacteria > Actinomycetota > Thermoleophilia > Miltoncostaeales > Miltoncostaeaceae > CALMEC01. The sequence continues at coordinate 410 of CALMXK010000061.1, read as the reverse complement.
GAGCACGCTCACCAACTGACGTGCGCGGGCACGCATCCGGTAAAGTTGGACGTGAGACCCGATCCCGCCGGCAACCAGGTTGGCCAAGATCCGGTAGGCACACCAGTCGGTGCAGGCTGCTGAAGCGCCCCGGGATCGGTGACTGCAGCAAGCGACGACTCAGGCGTTCGCGCGGTCTGGTTGTCGGCGGTTTGGCGGGCGGCCCTGCGCAGCGCGTGTCCCGCCGCTTCGTATCCCAGTCGATGATCGACCGCGATGACACGATCGACGCCGACACACCATCGAACGCGATGACCGCATCGACACCTGATACAGGCAACTGATGCGAGACACCCTTGGCTCTGTCTCTTATACACATCTCCGAGCCCACGAGACTAAGGCGAATCTCGTATGCCGTCTTCTGCTTGAAA
>CALMXK010000060.1 GCA_937871165.1 uncultured Actinomycetes bacterium | reverse complement strand
ACGGCATACGATATTCGCCTTAGTCTCGTGGGCTCGGAGATGTGTATAAGAGACAGGTGTTGTCGTGGTTGTAGATCTCGTCGAGGAACTTGCGCAGGTCGGCGATCTTCGCCTGTGCGTCGAGCATCCGCTGGATCTTCTGGCCAAGGCCCTTTGCGGCCCAGCCCAAGTGGACTTCGAGGATCTGGCCGATGTTCATGCGGCTCGGCACGCCAAGCGGATTGAGGATCATGTCGATCGGCGTCCCGTCCTCGAGGAACGGCATGTCCTCTTCGGGGACGATCTTCGAGATGACACCCTTGTTGCCGTGGCGTCCGGCGAGCTTGTCGCCTTCGGCGATCTTGCGGCGCTTCGCGACGAAGACGCGCACGAGCTCGTTGACACCCGGGGGCAGGTCGTCGCCGTTCTCACGGCTGAAGACCTTGACGTCGATGACCTTGCCACCCTCGCCGTGGGGAACCTTGAGCGAGGTGTCGCGGACCTCACCGGCCTTCTCCTTGAAGATGGCGCGGATGAGCTTCTCTTCCGCCGTCAGCTCGGTCTCACCCTTCGGGGTGACCTTGCCGACGAGCAGATCGCCCGATGCGACTTCGGCGCCGATGCGCACGATGCCGCGCTCGTCGAGGTCGCGCAGCGACTCCTCCGAGCGGTTCGGGATGTCACGAGTGATCTCCTCGGCGCCGAGCTTGGTGGCCCGGGCGTCGATCTCGTACTCCTCGATGTGAATGGACGACAGGACGTCGTCTTTCACAAGGCGCTCGGAGACGATGATGGCGTCCTCGTAGTTGTAGCCCTCCCAGCTCATGAAGGCGACGAGCATGTTCTTGCCAAGTGCGAGCTCACCCATGTTGGTGGAGCTGCCGTCGGCGAGCACGTCGCCGGCGTTCACCTTGTCGCCCACACGGACGATCGGCTTCTGGTGGATCATCGTGCCCTGGTTCGAGCGGGTGAACTTCTCGAAGTCCGCGCGGTGAAGCTCACCGGTGCGGTCCTCGACGATGACGTGATCGGCGTCAACGGACGCGATGTGCCCGTCGACCCTGCTGACCACGACGTCACCGGTGTCGATTGCGGCGCGACGCTCCATGCCGGTTCCGATGAGCGGAGCCTCGGTGATGAGAAGCGGCACGGCCTGACGCTGCATGTTGGCGCCCATGAGCGCGCGGTTTGCGTCGTTGTGCTCGAGGAACGGGATGAGCGCGGTGCCGACCGAGACGATCTGCTCCGGCGAGACGTCCATGTAGTCGACGTCGGTCGGGTTGGCAGCGATGGGCTGGCCACCCTTTCGACACTCGACCGGGCCGACCAGCTTGCCCTTGGCGTCCACCTCGGCGTTCGCCTGGGCGATCACCTGGTGCTCTTCCTGCGTGGCGTCCAGACGGACGACCTCGTCGGTCACGACACCCTTCACGACCTTGCGGTAGGGCGTCTGGATGAAGCCGTACTCGTTGATCGTCGCGTAGCTCGACAGGGAGCCGATGAGACCGATGTTCGGGCCTTCCGGCGTCTCGATCGGACACATGCGCCCGTAGTGGGTGGTGTGGACGTCGCGCACCTCGATGGGGGCGCGCTCACGGGTCAGTCCGCCCGCGCCGAGCGCCGAGAGGCGACGGCGGTGGGTCAGGCCGGCCAGCGAGTTGGTCTGGTCCATGAACTGCGACAGCTGCGAGGAGCCGAAGAACTCCTTGAGCGCAGCCACGACCGGACGGATGTTGATGATGGTCTGCGGCGTAATGGTGTCCGCATCCTCGGTGCTCATCCGCTCGCGAACGACGCGCTCCATGCGGTAGAAGCCGACACGGAAGGCCTCCTGCACCAGCTCGCCGACAGTGCGCAGGCGACGGTTGCCGAAGTGCTCGTACTCGTCCAGGTCATGGATGAGCTCGTCGCGCGGCACAAGCGAGCCGTCGGCGGCGAAGTCCTTGCTGTCCTCGGGGATGCCGGCCTTGATCGGCAGGTCCACGAGCTCCTTGATCAGACGCACGAGGTCGTCGCTCATACCGGAGACGCCGCCGGTGAAGCGCGGGTTGGTAAGCGTACGAACGCTGGTCGGCAGCTCACTGCCGAGGCGCGCGTTCAGCTTGTAGCGGCCGACCTTGGTCAGGTCGTAGCGCTTGGGGTCGTAAAACAGCGAGCGCACGAGTGAACGCGAGGTGTCCACCGTCGGGGGCTCACCGGGACGCTGCTTCTTGAAGACCTCGATGAGCGCCTGCTGCATGGTCTCGCCGGCACGCTGCTCGACCTTCTTCTCGAGCTTCTCGATCTCGGTGGCCAGACGAGCGCGCTCGTCGGAGTGGGAGACGAGCATCTCGGCGTAGAGCTTCTGCATCTCGGCCGTGGAGGCCTCGATCTCCTTCAAGCTCTTCTTGTTGCCGGTTGCCGCGGCACCCTCGGTGGGGTCCTTCTCGAGGGTGGCCTCGATGAACGGGTTGACGCGACCCTTCTCCGTCGGATGCGGGAAGAGGTTCGCGATGTCGTCGCGGGTGTAGCCGATGGCGAACAGCAGCGTCGTGACCGGCAGCTTGCGCTTGCGGTCGATGCGGACGTTGACGAGACCCTTCTTGTCGATCTCGAGTTCAAGCCATGAGCCGCGCGCAGGCATGAGGTTCGCGACGAAGACCTGCTTCTCGCGATCCTTCGGTTCCATGATGTACGCGCCAGGCGAACGCACGAGCTGCGTCACGATGACGCGCTCAGTGCCGTTGATGATGAAGGTGCCGCGCTCGGTCATGAGCGGCAGGTCACCCATGAAGACCTTCTGGCGACGGATCTCGCCGGTCTCCTGGTTGATGAAGCTCACTTCCATCGTGAGCGGGGCCGCGTAGGTCAAGTCCTTTTCGCGGCATTCCTTGATCGGGTTGTTCGGCTGGATGTAGTCCAGCGGCTCACCCGGCTGCCAACCGCCGATCGTGTACACCCCGAATTCGACGGCCAGGGTTCCCGAGAAATCCATGATCGGGGAGATGTCGTCGATGGTCTCGCGCAGTCCCTCATTGAGGAACCACTCAAAGGATCGACGCTGGATGTCGATAAGGTGGGGCACCTCGAGTACTTTTTCGAGGCGGGAAAACGAACGGCGGACGCGGGCAGGCTTGGTGGTGCTCAAGTCCTAGGACCTCCTGACGTGAGCTCGATCGGGGCGGAATAAGGGCGGCGACGGGTCAAAGCGCAACCGGAAAGGCTAGCACAGACCTCGCCTCGTCAAAGCCCAATAGGGCCATTTTGCGGCACTTTTTGGAAATACCCCGCATATACGGGGTTTTTCTCATCGTCCTATAATGCGTGGGATGTCCTCGACGTTCCCGACACCGATGAACGAGCCCAACGAATTGATCGATTGGACGGCGCAGATCGTCCCGATCGCCCGGGTCGCGTACGACGTGTGGATGCAGCCTGGTGAGCGTCGGCGGATGCGCGCGTACGGGTTTCGCCCGTCTGCGCACGAAGAGGGAACCTTGAAGCGCGATTGGCACGGGACGGCCATCCGCGTCGGCACGAACGGCATTCTCGCCGCCAGTTCACGACTCGGCGAGCTGCGCTACGACCCCGGTCTCGGGGCTTTGCTGTTCAACCAGAAGCCGTTCGACGACTCGGCCGCAGCGCTCGAGGCCGCCGACAACCTGGTGTCGCTCATCAACGACTATGAGCGCTGGGTCGAGATGCGCGAGGGCCGGGCAAGCAGACTGCGTCGCACCAAGACGGCGTCACTCCCGAGCGACCCCCGGCCGGTGAACGCCATCGCCGAGACCCGCCGCCTGCAGCGCATGCTCGGCACAGCCTGGGGCCGCCCGCCGTCACGGCGCAGGTAACCGCTTCGTGCGGGACGCGCCCAACGGCGCGGCCCCGCACGACGAGACGAGTTAGGAGTTGGCCTTGAGCGTGCGCATGTACGGCTCGGCGGCCGCGATGTCACCGTCGATCCGACTGGCCGGAGCCGTCAGCGTCACCACGACGGCGCGCTTCCCCGCCACGGCGTAGACCTGCAGGAACTCCAACGTCTTTCCGGATGTCGTCCCGGAGAAGCGCAGTCGGGACGCGGGCTGACCGGAAGCAAGGGTGATCCGCTCGTTGGTGATCACGTTCAGGTTTTGGATGAGCTTCGGTGCGTTCTCAAGCGAGACCTTGGTGTACTCGTCCAGGTCCATCCCGTCCGGGACCGCCTGGGTCAGGATGTTGACGTTGTCGCTGAATTCGGCGTCGCCCCCCTTCAACATCCAGAACGTCGCCGCGATTGCCGTCTGGCCGGTGCCAGCTGTCCAATCCGGCCCTGTGGTGATCGAGTAAGCCCCGGCGGGATCGGTAAAGAGCGTCCCGTCGGTGGGCGCGGCGATGCTCGCGCCCGTTGCCGTCGGCTCAGTCGTGCTGCTGCCACCGCAGCCGGCGATGAGCGCCGCTCCAACGAGGGCGAGGGCAGCAATGCGAAACCGTTTCACGGAATTCCCTTTCAGCACGCCCGACCACCGGGCAAATGAGCCTGGGCCCGCGGATGCAGGCCCAGGTGAAGCAACATCACCAGTTCGTCGGCGACAGGCACCGACGAAACGATGAGGACTAAAACTTGCCGGGGACGCCGCCGCCCTTGACCACGGCGAGATCCTCAAGCCAGCCACCGAGGCGGGCGAAGTCCTTGTCATCCTCGGGAAGGCCGGCGCGGGCGGCCTCGACCTCGGCGACGACGTCATCGACGTTCGACTTGTTGGCGGTCGAGACGCGGTCACGCAACTTGCTCTTAACGTCGGCCTCAAGCGGCATACGGGGTCCTCCTGGTGAGGTGGGCTTACGAGTTGCGACATTCTGCGTGATGCAATGCCCTCGTGTCCAGTGTTTCAGGGTGATTTCGACCACCGTCCCACTGCGCGGAATTGTTGGAGGGTTGTTGAGGATCGCGTCCCGATGACCGATACCGGTGAGGATGGGCTCTCGCTTCTTTCTCCCGTTGATGATTCGTCTTGCCGTTGTCGCGGCTGGGCCACTCGCGGTTGGGTGGTGGCTCGTGGGGCCGATCGGCGGCGGGGCGGCCGCCGTTGTCCTTCTTTCACTGGAGCTGTGGCGCATCGATCGGACCGTGCGCACGGCGGCGGATGACCGTGTGACCTACACGCCGACGCCACCGGGCGACCTCACGTGGCTCGACGAAGACGCGATCCGGCAGTCACTGCGCGACCTTCGATCCGCCGGATTTCAACCGATCGCCGACTGCACCTTTCGCATTCCCGTTTCGCCGGCAGGGTTCACCCGGGTACTGACGCACCGCGGAGAGCGGGTCTACGCCTGTGTGGCCCAGGGCCGACGTGGCACGCATGCGCCGGAGGCCGTGGCCGTCACACTGCTGAGCGCGCTCGACGACGGACGCACCCTGACCACGACGAGCTCGCAGCCGACATCGACGATGGCGTTTGGACTTGAGCGCACCGACGCCTGGCAGATCCGGCCCGGCGCAGCGGTGCACGACCTGATCGTGGAGCACCTCGCGACACGTGCGCGACTGGCCGAACGGGGGCCGACGGGGATCTCGGGCGACGGCACGCTTGGCAACTTCGTAGCGATGCAAACCGGGCTGTTTCACCGTCAAGCACAGGAGTGCCGCATGAACGGCGCCCTCGGCGCGATTCGTCGCGGCATGAAGTGGGAGCGGCACGGCCACAAGAGCTGGGTGGACGGAGTGTTCTCCAAGGAAAAGGCGCTCATCGCACGGCCGCTGCAACCGGCCGAGGCGCCGGCCTCCCAGACTGCCTCACCCGACCCGACCCCACCGACCCCGGCCCCATCGACGCGACCGGCCGCCGCACCGAAACCACCGGCCGCGCCGCGCCGCCGCCAGACCCCCAGCGCCGCCGCCAGCCCCGTGCCAACAGCGACGGCGGCTCCCGCCGCCCCCAGCCTCGGCCGTCCCGCAGCGCCGCCTGCGCCTGCTCCCGCACCGGCCGCCGCACCACGCCAGGCGCCGCCCCGGCAGGTCCCGGCAACTCCAGTCGCCGCAGCAACTCCACCCGATGCCACTCGCGTGCGCCGACGCACACCACCGTCGCCGACCTACGGTGCCGCCGGGCCGACCGAGACCCGAGCAAAGACGGCGGCGCCGCAGGCGTCCACCGCCCCGCCCCGCCCCGTCGCAGACGCGGCGCGGCCCCAGCCGAGTGCGACACCGCAGATCAGGCAGGCGCCGGCATCCGTGCCATCGAGGCCGCGACCGCCTGCGCCAGGTGAAGCGGCTGCGCCGACAGGAGCCGGCCAGCGGATTGCAGCACCCCCGGTCGGCGCGCGCCGCCCCGCCCCGTAACGCACCCCGCCAACGCAGCCCACGGCGCACCGGCCGAAATGACGACGAGCCGCCCGGCGTTCACCGGACGGCCCGTCAGCACAGCTCATCCCGAAGGACTTACTTGAGGGCGACGCTTGCGCCGGCCTCTTCAAGGTCGGCCTTGATCTTCTCGGCCTCTTCCTTGTTCGCACCCTCCTTGACGTTGCCCGGGGCACCGTCGACGAGGTCCTTCGCTTCCTTCAGACCAAGCCCGGTGACCTGACGGACCACCTTGATGACCTGGATCTTCTTGTCGCCGGCGCTCTCGAGCACCACCGTGAAGGAATCCTGCTCAGCAGCAGCGCCGGCGTCATCGCCGCCACCACCGGCCGGTGCGGCAGCCACGGCAACCGGAGCGGCTGCAGTCACGCCGAAGGCCTCTTCGATCGCCTTGATGCGCTCGGAAAGCTCGAGAACCGAAATCCCCTTGAGCTCGTCAATCCCTGTCTCTTATACACATCTCCGAGCCCACGAGACTAAGGCGAATCTCGTATGCCGTCTTCTGCTTG
>CALMXK010000059.1 GCA_937871165.1 uncultured Actinomycetes bacterium | reverse complement strand
GTCCGAGGGCGAAGCGAAGCCCGCAGCGGCGCCGACGGCGCCGGCTTCGGAGGCCAAGCCGGTGACCATCGGGTTCAATCGCCTGCGCGAAGGCAATCTCGATCCCGAGTTCGATGTGCAGGCGATCATCCACGCGGACCGCCGGCAGAAGAAGGATGCGAAACAGCAGGCGCGCCGCGAACGTCCGGCACGCCGCAAGGGCCGACCCAAGAACCGGGACGGCGCCAAGCCGGCCGACGGCAAGGACAAGCAGGAGAGTTAGCGCATGGACCACAACGTCCTGAACGCCCTGACGGAAATCGTCAGGGAAAAGAACATCGACAAGGCGATCATCATCGAGTCGCTCGAGGCCGGCCTGCAGTCGGCTGCCCGCAAGAAGCTGGGCGCCGAGGCGAACATCTACGCCAAGGTCGATCCGGTGACGGGCGAGATGACCGTCGAGATGGTCAAGACCGTGGTCGAGGAACTGGACGACCCGGACACCGACATCTCGCTGGAAGAAGCGCAGCTCGAGTTCGGCGATTAGGTGGGTATCGGCGACGAAGTGCGCTGGGAACTGCCGCTGCAGGACTTCGGGCGCAACGCCATCCTGGTGGCCAAGCAGATCCTCGTGCAGAAGGTGCGCGAGGCCGAGCGCGAACGCGCCTACGACCGGGTGCGCGCCGAGCTTCGGGCCGGTCGGCAGGCCTACGTCATCTGCCCACTCGTGGATGCGGGGGCGGTTGCGCAGGCACGCGCAGCCACGGAGGAAGCCGACCGGCTGCGAGCGGGGCCGTTTGCCGCGTTCACCGTCGGACTCGCCCACGGCGCACAAAAGGGTGACGAGAAGCGCGAGGCGATGTCACGGTTCGCATCGGGTGAGACTGACGTCCTGGTGGCCACCACGGTTGTGGAGGTCGGCATCGACGTCCCGAACGCCACGGTGATCATCATCGAGGGCGCCGACCGATTCGGCATCGCTCAGCTCCACCAGCTGCGCGGACGCGTGGGACGTGGCACGGCACCCGGCCTGTGCATGCTGTTCGGCGAACCGACGAGTGACGAGGGAATCCGTCGGTTGGAGGCCCTCACCCAGACGACGGACGGCTTTCGCCTGGCAGAGCTCGATCTCGATCTTCGCGGGGAAGGGACGGTGCTCGGCACCCGCCAGTCCGGCGCCACCGACCTGCGCTACGCACGACTCGCCCGCGACCGTCGCGAACTGGCCCAAGCCCGGCAGATCGCGCGGCGGACGCTGCGCGACGACCCCCGGCTGACGCGCCCTGAACATGCGCTGCTGCGCGCCGCGGTGCAGGAACGCTTCCATGACATTCCGCGGCTGCTCGACGCATGAGGATCATCGCCGGCGACATGCGCGGACGACGGCTGGTCGCACCGGCCGGCACCGACACGCGCCCGACATCGGACCGCGTTCGGGAGTCCATGTTCGCGATCCTTGGCGACATCACCGACTGCGAGGTGCTCGACCTGTTCGCCGGCTCCGGCGCGCTTGCAATGGAGGCGCTGTCGCGCGGCGCGCGGCGCGCGCTGTGCATCGACACGGCTCCGGGCGCGTTGCAGTCGATCCGCACCAACGCGGCGTTGTTGGAGGACGGTGAGCGCCTGCGCGTGCGCCGCGCCGACTGGCGCCGCGCACTGGTCGATGAGGCCGCCGCCGGGCGTCGGTACGGCTTGTGCCTGTTGGACCCGCCATATAGCCTCCTGCCCCGCATCACGGGCGACCTCGCCGGCCTCCTCGTTCCGGTTCTCGAACCCGGTGCGACGATCGTCGTCGAGGGGGCGGCGTCAGGCGGTCCGGTGGAGATTCCGGGGCTCAGCGTCGCCAGTCGCGTCGACCGCACCTACGGGAGTACCTCGATCACCATCATCCATACGGACGTGAGCAAATGAGCGGGAAGCGAATCGCGGTCTGTCCGGGAACGTACGACCCGGTCACCAAGGGGCACATCGACATCATCGAGCGGGCCTCCAGGGTCTTCGAAGAAGTGATCGTCGGCGTCTCCGTGGGATCGACGAAGAAATCGCCGATGTTCAGCGCCGATGAGCGGATGGGGTTCGTTCGCGACGCCTGCGCGCACCTGCCGAACATTCGCGTCGAGGCGTTCAACAGTCTGATCATCCAGTTTGCGCGCGACCTGGGGGCGTCCGCCCTGGTCAAGGGCCTGCGGGCCATCTCCGACTTCGACTACGAGTTCCAAATGGCGCAGATCAACAAACATCTGGCGCCGGACATCGAAACCGTCTATTTCCCGGCTTCAGCGAACTTCAGCTTTATTTCTTCAAGTGGCGTGAAAGAGATCGCCGTCTGGGGCGGTAATGTTGAGGCGTGGGTCCCTGCCAACGTGGTCGACGCATTTGCCCGCCGAGCGGCGACCGAGAAGGAGTAACTCCATGGATGTAATGGCGCTCATCGACAAGCTGGACGATCTGATCCACAACGCGCGGACAGTGCCGTTCTCCGACCAGGTCAAGATCGATCGCGAAGAGATATACGAGCTGCTCGATCAGATGCGCTCCACGATCCCCGAGGAGATCAAGCAGTCGCGCTGGATCGTCAAGGAGCGTCAGGAGATGCTCGCCGAGGCCAAACGGGAGGCCGACCGTCTGTTGGCCGACGCGCGTGACAAGGCCTCCCACGAGGCGAGTCAGGAAGAGATCGTCAAGCGCGCCGAGCGCGAGGCCGCCCAGATCCTCGAAGAGGCGCGTGTGCGTGAACGCGAGGTGCGCCTGGGCGCCGAGGATTACGCCGACGAGGTGCTCTCCACCCTTGAGACCAACCTCGGCAAGTTCCTTGCCGCCGTCGGTCGTGGGCGCGAGCGTCTGCAGCGCGGCACCGGCCCGTCCGACGCGACGGGTGAGGCAATCTCGCCCCCCATCGGCCAGCGTTTCGACCATCACGACGACATCTCGTCCTGACGGGAGACGTGGTGGCAGCCAGGCGGGAGAAGCGACCCACATCTGTCGACGCCGAAGGTCACTTGGACCTGCGCGCACTGGACCTGCGTGCCGGTGAGGCGACGTCGTTCACGCTGGAGGTTCCACCCAGTCAGGCCATCTTCGGCGGCTCCACCTACGACGTCGTCGCCGATGACGCCGTGGCAACCCTCGACGTCAGCCACGCGTACACCGGGTGGCATCTTCATGTGCGACTGAGCGGACACCTGCACGGGCCGTGCTGGCGCTGTTTGGAGGACGCGGTCGTGCCACTGCGGGCCGACACGTCGGACTTCAGTCGCTTCGAGCGGCCGGCCGGCGAGGGGTTCGACGAGGATCTCGACAGCGAGTACATCAACCAGGACGGTCTGGACGCCCTCTCGATGGCGCGCGACGCGCTGCTCGACGGCGTGCCCAATCCGATCGTGTGCCGGGACGACTGCGCGGGGCTGTGTCCCACGTGCGGCGTTTCGTTGAACGCCGGTCCGTGCGGGTGCGCGCCGACCGGCACCGACAGCCGCTGGGATGCGCTCCGCGACATTGCGGCACGGCTGGAGCACCCCGAGGAGTAGGACGGGTGGCGCGAAGGGCGGGAAACCGCTAACCTTCCGCGGTCCGACGACAATCAGCGACGAAGGATTCGAAACGCGCGATGGCTGTTCCGAAGCGAAAGACCTCCCGTCAGCGGCGTGACACACGCCGGGCGACACATTCCATTGAGGCCGCTCGCCTCGGCACCTGCCCGCGCTGCGCGAGCCCGGTCCGTCCGCACCACGCATGCGTCGTGTGCGGCCACTACCGTGGTCGCGTGGTGATCGACGTCGAAGACTGATTCTCGGCGTGTGCCACACGGTGTGGCATCGCTGGGCGCGGTAGAACATGGCTGACAATGTGGTCTTGGCACTCGACGGCATGGGCGGTGACAACGCTCCGCTCGAGCCTGTCCGCGCGGCGATTCTCGGTGCGCGCGACGGTGTCAAGATTCTGCTCGTAGGTGACGAGGCGACACTTCGTGCGGAGCTCGCACGCCATGACACCACGGACGCGGACATCGAAGTGGTTCACGCGCCCGACGTCGTCTCGTCCAGTGAGGACGGGGCGAAGGCCGTGCGCGCCAAACCGGAGTCGTCACTTGTGGTCGCCACCAAGCTCGTGGCCGAAGGCCGTGCGGCCGGGGTGATCTCGCCGGGCAACACCGGGGCGAGTCTCGCTGCCGCGACACTGCACCTGCGGCGTCTGCCCGGGGTGATCCGTCCTGCGATCGCCGTCGTGCTTCCATCGGCGCAAGGGCCGGTGACGCTCCTCGACGCCGGTGCCAACGCCGAATGCAAGCCGGAGTACCTGGTGCAGTTCGCCCTGATGGGTCGTCTGCTCGCGCGCGACGTCCTGCAGATCGCCGCGCCACGGGTCGGCCTGCTCTCCATCGGGGAGGAGGACGGCAAAGGCACGGAGATGGTGCAGGCGGTCAACCAGATGCTGCAGGGGTCCGAGGGGTTCATCGGCAACGTCGAAGGTCGCGACATCCCCCAGGGCAGCGTTGACGTGGTCGTGACGGACGGCTTCACTGGCAACGTCGCGCTGAAGTTGTACGAGGGCTCCGGTGCGGTCTTGTTCCGCGCCATCCGCGACGGCCTGCAAAGCAGCCTTCGCGGCAAGATCGGCGGCCTGATCGCCAAACCGGCGTTCCTGCGGCTGCGGACAAAATTCAATGCCGACACCTACGGTGGGGCATATCTGCTCGGTGTGCGCGGGCTCATGATCATCACGCATGGGAACGCGAGCGGCGAGGCCATGCGAAATGCCATCGTGATGGGCGCCCGCGGCGCCCGTGAAGGTCTTGTGGATCGGGTGCAGTCCGGTCTGGCGACCGACTGAGACCGGCCGACATCGAGGGCCGACGTCCTGTGGCGTCCGCAGGTATTGATAACGTCACACGACGTTCGAGAACGAACCGTTGAAAGGGAGTGGAGTGGACCGCGATCAAGCATTTGAGCAGGTCAAGGAAATCATCGTCGAGCAGCTTGGGGTTTCGGGCGACGACGTGAAGTCCGAGGCCTCGTTTCAGGAAGACCTCAACGCAGACTCCCTGGACCTGGTTGAGCTCATCATGAGCATGGAGGACAAGTTCGGGGTCAAGATCCCGGATGAGGATGCGGAGAAGATCCAGACGGTCAATGACGCCGTCGAGTACGTGGTCACGAACGCCAAGTAGCGACAGACCCCGTTGCAGACCATCTCGCCCCATGGTCTTCTGCGGCTCATCGAACGACTTGACCCGGAACGGCGTCAGCATGCGCTGACACACCGTTCCTGGGCGCGGTCGCGCGTTGCGTCGTATGAGCGCCTGGAATTTCTCGGTGACACCGTCGTCGCATTGGCGGTGACTCAGGAGCTTCTGCGTCGCCATCCTGATGCATCCGAGGGTGACCTCGCATGGATGCGCCAACAGGTGGTGGGGCGCGAGGCATGCGCTCGGGTGGCCCGTGATCTCGGGCTTCCCGAGACATTCGTCGCGGCCGCTCCCGCGCGGTTTCGGGAGTCGGCGAAGCAGATGTCCGCGCAGCGCAACGTGCAGGCGGCACTGACCGAGTCGCTGATCGGGGCGTGCTGGGAGGATCTCGGGCCGGATGAGACCGCCCCGGCGGTGGTCGACGCCTTCAGCGCCGTCATCGCCGATGCGACACTCGGAAAGCGCGATGCCAAGACCGCACTCCAGGAACATGCGGCACGCGAGCATCTCGAGGTGCAGTACGAACTCGTCGGCCGCGAGGGTCCGGCACACGCACGGGTGTTCACCACGCGAGTGCTCGTCGGCGGCGCCGAGGCCGGGATCGGCGTTGGCAGCACCAAACAGGCGTCGGAGCAGGTTGCGGCGGCCGAGGCACTTGAACGACGGATCGCCGGATAACTGCGCAGAGCGCATGAGCAGGACGGGACACACATGCTGAAACGGATTTCACTTCGCGGCTTCAAGTCGTTCGCCGATCCCATCAATCTGGATCTCGGCCCCGGACTGAACGTGATCGTCGGCCCGAACGGTTCCGGCAAGAGCAACCTGGCCGAATCGATCGTCTGGGCGCTCGGTGAGCAGCGCGCGGGAAAGCTTCGTGCCCCTGGCATGCAGGACATGTTGTATTCCGGGTCTGGCAACCGTCCGGCGGCTGGGTTTGCCGAGATCGGCTTGCATTTCGATGCCGACGAATCCGGTGCACGCCCTGAGATCGAGGTCAGCCGGCGGCTCACGCGAAATGGTGATGCGGTGTACCGCATCGGCTCCTCCGCATGTCGTTTGCTCGACCTGCAGGAGGCGCTGTCGGTCCGCGGTCTCGGCACCGATTCTCTTGCGGTGATCCGCCAGGGTCAGGTGGAGGCGATCGCGACGAGCAAGCCCGACGCACTGCGAGGGATGCTCGACGAGGCCGCGGGTGTCGGCGTGGCAAAGCGCCGGCGCAAGCGCGCCGAGCAGAAGCTCACACGGATCGCCGATCAGCTTGACCGTGCGCGCGACCTGGCGACGGAACTCGGTGGACGCGCCAAGGCGCTGGAGCGTCAAGCCCGTGCAGCCGAGCGGGCCGCTGAGCTTGAGCTTCGCATCGAATCGCTGCGCGAGCGTGAGCGTCTTGCCCGTGCCGTCGCGGCTGCCTCGCAGCTTCAGGCGGCACAGTCCGCGAATAGCGAGTTGACCCAGGTCGATCAGGCCGCGCAGTCCACGCTCGACGCGGCCAGGACCGCTCGCGACCGGGCTGTCGAAGCGCGCGCCGCGGCGACCGGCGCCCTCGAGCGCGCCGACGCGATGGCTCAGGTTCTGCGCGCGGCGACCGAGCGGATCACCGGACGGGCGGAGCTGGCGAGCGAGCGTGTGAGCGAGCTGGAGTCCCGGCAGGAGCGCCTGGGCGCGGCGAAGGCCGATGCCGCGCGTCGCCTGGTCGAGCTGGAAGCCGCAGAGCGGGACGTCGCGGCGGAGATCGTCGCGGTCACTCAAGCACTCGAAGCTGCGCAGCAGCTGCTCGGTGGCGCAGAGCAAGACGAGCTTGCCGCCCGCGGCGCCGAGATGGAGGCGAGTGAGCGGGTGCGGCGAGCCGGTGCGGAGTTGGCGTCTGCACAAGGAGCCCTGACGGATGCGCGCCACCGGGCCGACCAGGCCGAGGCCGCGATGGCACGGGCGGACGAGGCGCTTGCGGGTCTTGCAAGCGAAACCGAAATCGACTTGGGGCGCGACGAGCGTCGGGCCGACATCGCCGAACGGCGACTGCAACGCGACCATGGCCGTGTCGATGCTGCGCAGGCGGAACTCGACGAGGTCACGGGCGAGCTGCGCGCCGCCGAGCAACGCGTCCGCGAGGCCGCGGCTGCTGCGCGCCTGCTGGCTCCGGAGACGAAGGGCGCGAACGGGCCGTCCGTGCTCGGCGACGGGCTTGAGGTCGAGCGAGGCACCGAGCGCGCGGTTGCCGCGGCGATCGGCGCGCTCGCCGAGGCGATGATCGGGCAAGACCTGGAGACGGCCCGGCAGGCGATCGCCGACGGTGTCGCAAATGTCGTGATTCCGGCGGCTCCGATCGCTCGTATGACCACCCCGCAGGGCGCGCGTCCGCTTGTCGATGTGATCACGGTCTGCCCGGATCACACGCGACCGCATGTGGAGCGCCTCCTCACCGCCGCATGGATGATCGACGACTTTGCGTCGGTTCCGAGTGACCACGACGGTGTGTTCGTGACGGCCGACGGGGTCGCCTTCGTCCCCCGAACGGGCGTGGTGAGTGCTGCGCGCGGGGAGTGGGCGAAGCGCGCCCTCCACAAGCGTGCCGTCGAAGAGGAAGCTGCGCTTCGTGAGGTGGTCGATCAGGTCGCCGCCAGGGTCACGGAGTGCACCGCCGCGCGTGAGCGGATTCGCCGTCGTCGCGCAGCGAGCGAGCGGGCATTGCGCCGCGTGAGTACGGCACTCAGCTCACGTCGGGCTTCGTCCGCCGCCGTGATCGAGCGCCGCGAACGGTTGCAGATCGAACGCGACGAGTCCGGGCGCCTTCGCGACGACGCCCGCCGCGCCGCAGAGGAATGGCTC
>CALMXK010000058.1 GCA_937871165.1 uncultured Actinomycetes bacterium | reverse complement strand
GCACATGACGGTGCAGACTGCCGTGCTCATCGAGACGCTCGTCGCTTTGGGCGCCGAGGTGCGGTGGGCCAGCTGCAACATTTTCTCGACCCAGGACCACGCGGCCGCCGCGATCGCGGTCGGTCCGAACGGGACGCCCGACGACCCGCAGGGTGTGCCGGTGTACGCCTGGAAGGGCGAGACGCTCGATGAGTACTGGTGGTGTACCGAGCGGATCCTCCTGTGGCCCGACGGTGGTGGACCGAACATGATCCTGGATGACGGTGGCGACGCCACGCTGCTCGTCCACAAGGGCGTGGAGTTCGAAGCCGCCGGTGCGGTGCCGGACCCGGCAAGCGCCGATTCGGACGAGTTCCGCATCATCCTCGAGGTCCTGCAGCGCAGCCTGCAGGAGGACCCCAAGCGTTGGACCACCATCGCAGCCAACATCCGCGGCGTCACCGAGGAGACCACCACCGGTGTGCATCGCCTCTACCAGCTTGCCGAGCGTGAAGAGCTGCTTTTCCCGGCGATCAACGTCAACGACTCGGTCACCAAGAGCAAGTTCGACAACCTCTACGGGTGTCGTCACAGCCTGATCGACGGCCTCAACCGCGCCACCGACGTGATGATCGGCGGCAAGGTCGCCGTCGTCTGCGGCTTCGGCGATGTCGGCAAGGGCTGCGCGGAGTCGCTTCGCGGCCAGGGCGCGCGTGTGATCGTGACCGAGATTGACCCGATCTGTGCGCTGCAGGCGTCCATGCAGGGCTACGAGGTGCGTCGCCTGGACGACGTCGTCGACAAGGCGGACATCTTCATCACCTGCACCGGCAACAAGGACATCATCACGGCGACGCACATGAGCCGGATGAAGCATCAGGCGATCGTGGGCAACATCGGCCACTTCGACAACGAGATCGACATGGCCGGCCTGACCACGTTCCCGGGTGTCGAGAAGATCAACATCAAGCCGCAGGTCGACAAGTGGGTCTTCCCGGATGGGCACGCGATCATCGTGCTGTCCGAAGGTCGCCTGTTGAACCTGGGCAACGCGACCGGGCATCCCAGCTTCGTGATGTCCAACTCGTTCACCAACCAGACGATCGCGCAGGTCGAGCTGTTCACGAAGCACCGTGATTACGGCAAGCAGGTGCACGTCCTTCCGAAGCACCTGGACGAGAAGGTCGCGCGCCTTCATCTGGATGCCCTCGGTGTGGAGCTGACCGAGCTGTCGCCGGAGCAGGCCGACTACCTCGGCGTGCCGGTGACCGGCCCGTTCAAGGCCGACCACTACCGCTACTAGCGACGTTTGCAGTTAACCGTTCTGGTGTCAGACACCAGAACGGTTAACTGCGTGCGTGATCCGAGCGATCACTCGCCGGACCTCGACGACGGCACGGTGCTGCGGTCTCACCCTTGGCCGAGCAGTGTGCGGCCGTGCTCGTCGACATGCCAGAACGGGTTGTGCGCAACCTCCCAGGCATGCCCGTCGGGATCGACGAACATGCCCGAGTAGCCGCCCCACGACGTGGGCGCACCCGCGCGCGGGATGGTCGCACCCGCCGCGCCGGCCTGTGCGATGACCTCGTCCACCTCCGCAGACGAGCCGACGTTGAGCGCCAAGGTGATGCCACCCCAACCGCCGGTGTCGGTGACACCACTGTCGGCGGCAAGTTTGGTCCGGCTCCACAGCGCCACTACGATCCCGCCGGCTTGAAAGAAGACGACATCGTCGTCCGGTGACCGGCCGACCCACCCGAGGGCCGCGTAGAACGCGCGCGAGCGCGAAAGGTCGTGCACACCGAGCGTGACAAGCGAGACGCGTTGCTCCATGCGGTGATTGTGTCAGCCGGGATCGGCAGCCACTGCGTCAGCGTTCGGCACTTAACCATTCCGGTGCCAGGCACCAGAATGGTTAAGTGCGAAGCTGCTCTAGCCGGTCACGCTCGGGATCCGAGCCGCGGCGCCTCGCCGCACCAGGGTGCGTGCAGCCCCGCGGACGGCGGCGCCCGCAACGTTCGCGCCACGAACCGTTGCCACGTTGGTCCTCGCCCCGACGATCGTGTTGTCGGCACGCAGCCAGATGCGTCGCGTCTGCGACTGGCCCGGAGCAAGGACAGGGATCGTCCACATGGCACGGCCATTGGCAAAGATGGGGGTGGGGCCCGTCCGGACAAACGTGAACCCGCTCGGCAGGATGTCGGTGATCACGACATTCGTCGCAGGGACCCCACCGACGTTGCGAACCGTGATGAACCATGCGCCGGTCTGTCCACCGCGAAGACGCGCCGGACCACGCTTGGCGATCGTCAGCTTTGCGACTTGAAGCGGATTCGCTGCCGTCGCGGTCACCTGCGGCACGTTGTTTGTCACCAGTGACCCCGGATCGGTGGCGCCGCCAGGACCGGCCGACCGCTGCACGCCGTCAAGTGTGGCCGTGTTGCGAATCTGATTGACGTTGCGGCCGATGGCTGTCTCTTATACACATCTGACGCTGCCGACGAGCGATCTAGTGTAGATCTCGGTGGTCGCCGTATCA
>CALMXK010000057.1 GCA_937871165.1 uncultured Actinomycetes bacterium | reverse complement strand
CGCTGGCGCCTGCCGACGCGGTCGATCCGCGGGAGTGGGTTCGACGCCGGTTGGCGACGGTCGCCCGAGGTCGGTTTCGCCGAAGCCCGATCATCACGGTCGACGGTGACCATCTGCGACTGGCCGACCGCAGGGAGCGGGGTCTGCCCGCAGCATGACCGCGGGCCCGGTGGCGCAGCCACCGGGCCTCGGGTCAGTCTGTCCGGGGGTGCTAGCCGATGCGCCGGTCGTTCACGTCCAGCGTGCCGTCGTTGTCGTCGTCGCGGTCCACGGCGTTGCCACGGCCATCGTTGTCGATGTCCCTGTCGAGTCCGTTGACCGTGCCGTCGTTGTCGAAGTCGCGGTCGTACCGATTGATGACGCCGTCGTTGTCGCGATCGCCGTCGTAGCGGTCACGGACGCCGTCGCCGTCGTCGTCACCGTCGAGATTCGACGGGGTGCCGTCGTTGTCCATGTCCTTGTCGGCCGGATCGACGACGCAATCGTCGTCGTCGTCGCTGTCGACCTTGTCACCGACACCGTCGTTGTCACGGTCACGGTCGTAGCGATCCTTGACGCCGTCGTTGTCGTCATCACGGTCGTAGCGGTTCTTCACGCCGTCGTTGTCGTGGTCACGGTCCGAGTGATCGTCGACGCCGTCGTTGTCGTCGTCGCTGTCGGAGCTGTCATCGCTGCCGTCGTGGTCGTCGTCGCACCGGTCGTCCTCACTGTCGTCGTCGGTGGTCGTCGTCGATGTGGTCGAACCGGTGGTCGACGTCGTCGATCCGATAGTGGTCGACGATGTCGTCGTCCCGTCGGTGGTCGAGGCCGAATCACCGGACGTCGCCACGGCGGCGGCGGCACCGACACCCATGACCGCGGCCAGGGCGGCGATCGCGAGATTCTTTCGAAGGTTCCATGCGGGGGTCATACGTTCTCCTCAGCGAGTCAATGGCGGTTCAGCCCGTGCACGTACTATCGGCTCCATCGCCTTTGCTTTCGAGGCGTGTCCTTCAAAGGAACTGCAAAGAAGGGGCGCGAAACCGGCAATTTCACGCCGGTTGCGTGAGATCAGCCCCCGCGCAGTGAGTGAGTGCCAAGTGCGAACGCGCGTCCGATCGCCTCCGCACGCGGGGAGCCCGCCGACCGCGGACGGTGCGGTCGGTCGCCGCGAACCCGCGCCTCGACCCGTGACCACACCGCGTCCGATGCGGCCAGCCGTCGAGCGGCGCCGGGAAATTGGTCGAACACCCGCTTGCCGATCCACGAGACCATTCGGTGTCGCGCGAGGGCCCCGTTCAATCGCCGCTCGTACTGACGGACGTCGGGCACGGTTCCGTGCAGCACATCCGTGATGGTCTCGACCGCGAGCCGTGAGGACAGGAACGCCTCGAACATCCCGTCGCCGGACATCGGATCCACAAGGCCTGCTGCGTCGCCAACGATCACCGCGCGTTGTCGGGCCACGGGCGCACGCGGATCGCGCAGCGGAAGGCGGTATCCCCGGGCTGCCTCGACCAACGACGCATCGATGCCGAGCCGACCACACAAAAGTGCCAGGTGTCGACGCATCTGCGACGCCTCAGCCGCCCAGCCGCCCACGCCCACGTTCACATGGTCCGCCTTGGGAAAGAGCCACGCATACCCGCCCGGGACCGTCGAGAACTCGAGCAACAGACGGCTGCGCCACGAGTGCTCGCCGACCGCATCGAGCGGCACGTTGCCCTCATAGGCGATGCCGTAGGCAACCCCGGCGCCCAGGCCGAGCGCTTTCGCGCTGACGCCGTTGCATCCGTCGGCGCCGATGACGATGCTTGCGCGCAGGGTGCCCTGGTCCGAGCGGACCGTCGCTCCCCGCTCGTCGAGATCGATGCCGCGTACGCGTACGCCGTCGCGGAAGTCGGCGCCCGCCTCGGCGGCCGTCGTCGCCAAGTACTCGTCCAGTCGGCGTCGTTGCGTCATCAGCACGAGCGGGGAGGATGATTCCTTGACCAGGCGCGGGCCGCCACGAAACCCCAACTCCAAGGACGTGATGCGATCCTCGACGACAGGGGTGACGTCGATGGGCAGGTGCTGCAGCCCGCGCACGGTGATCCCGCCGCCACAGGGTTTGTCGCGCGGAAACGTCGCCCGGTCCAGCAGTGCGACACGCGCACCTTGTTGAGCGAGCCGGTAAGCGGCGGTCGAACCGGCGGGGCCGGCCCCGACGACGATGACATCGAATGCGTCCATCAACGTGACGCGGACGATACCCTGCCAGGCGATGGGACGACCGCGCACGCCACGGGGAAGAGGTCGGGTCGTTGCCGCGCGATTGGCGGAGGAATACCCGGTCATCACGATCCCGCTTGATCACGAAAGCGCGTTTCAGCTGCTTGCCGCCGTGATCTTGTCGGCACAGTGCACCGACGCGCGGGTCAACCAGACGACCCCGGCCCTGTTCGCCCGGTTTCCCGATGCCGCGACAATGGCACAGGCCGATCCCCACGAGGTCGAACAACTGGTCTATCCGACCGGGTTCTTCCGCGCCAAGACGGTGTCGCTCATCGGCATGGCGACGGCGGTCATGGAGCGCCACGGTGGCGAGATCCCCGGAACGATGAAGGAACTCGTCGCGCTGCCCGGTGTGGGGCGAAAGACGGCGAACGTGATGCTTGGCCACTGGTTCGGTGTGCCCGGAGTCGTTGTGGACACCCATGTGCTTCGTCTGTCGCGGCTGCTCGGACTGACCACGGCGACCGAGCCGGTCGCGGTGGAGCGGGATCTGATGGGGGTCTTCCCCAAGTCGGCCTGGTCGGACACAACCATGCGGATGATCTACCACGGACGTGCCGTGTGCATCGCTCGCCGCCCCCGATGCGGGCTCTGCGTGCTCGCCGACATCTGCCCCTCGGCCACGACCCGCCCGAGCGGCCGCAAGTCCGGCGGGCTGTCATGATCCGGCCATGACCTTCTGGAATCTCGTGCGTTTCGCACATGTTCTCGGTGTCGCCATGTGGCTGGGTGGCATGCTCTTTCTCGGCCTCATCGCCGTGCCGGCAGCCCGCGCGTCGGGTGACCGAGGCGCCTCCCGCGCGCTGATCACCAATGTCGCCAAGCGCTTCGGCGTGATCGGCGGCGCCGCCTGGGTGCTGATCTTGGTGACGGGCAACGGGCTGATGTCGCACCGCGACCTCAAGTTCGCCGACCTGACATCGACCGACTACGGGCAGAAGATCCTCGCCAAGCTGATCCTGCTGCTGCTGATCGGCGTGGCCGTGGTTGTCCACGGCATGTGGCAGGGCCCGCGCGTGCGACGCGCCGAGGATGCGGGCGACGAAGCCGCAGCGCGCAAGTGGAAGAAGATCGGCGGGATGCTCGACGGTTTCATGCTGCTTGCCACGCTCGTTGCGTTGTGGCTCGCGACATCGCTCATCGCGTGAGGTCGATCCCCGCTGTCTGACCAGGTGCCATTTCACGACGTCTGCACGTAGGCTGCAGCCGTGCCGCGCATTGATCCCGAAAGCGTTGATCAGGTCCGCCAGGTTGCCGACCTTGTCGAGCTGCTGCGCGGTCGGGTCGAGCTCACACGTCGAAGCGGTCGGTGGTGGGGCCGCTGCCCGTTCCATGACGAGCGCTCGCCGTCGTTCACGATCCTGCCCGACCATCGCAACTACTACTGCTTCGGGTGCGGCGCAAAAGGCGACGCCATTACGTGGATGCGCGAGCGGGAAGGCGCCGGGTCGTTCAACGAGGCGGTCGAGGCGCTTGCCGAACGCTTCGGAATCGAGCTTCGGTACGCCGAGTCGTCGCCGCAGGAGGATGCGGCTCGTGCAGCCACTCAGCGGCGCACCGAGGTGCTCGGCCGGGCACGCGACTTCTACAGCGCATATCTGTGGAAGTCGGACGAAGCGGCACCGGCTCGCGCATATCTGATCGCGCGGGGCTTCTCGGAGGATCTGCTGCGCTCCTACGGTGTGGGGTACGCCCCCCGCGCCGGCGGGTTGTTGGCGGCGCGCGCGCTGAAACAGGGGTACCAGCGACGGGACTTGGCGGAGGCCGGTCTCGCACGCGACCGGGGAGGGTCGGTTCAGGACTTCTTCACTGCGCGCATCATGTTTCCGATCGCCAACGCCCGGGGCCAGGTGCAGGGCTTCGGGGGACGCACCCTCGATCCGAACGAGCGCGCCAAGTACGTCAACTCGCCGGAGGGGCGCACGTTCCAAAAGCGCCGGCTCCTGTTCGCCCTGGACCGCGCCAGGGTGAGTGGTGCGAAGCTCGGATGGATCGCGGTGTGCGAGGGCTACACCGACGTGCTCGCACTTGCGAAAGCCGGCTACGACAACGCGGTCGCCTGCATGGGGACGTCACTCACCAATGAGCAGCTGCGGCTGCTCGCTCGCGCCACCGACGAGGTTCGACTGTGCTTCGACGGGGATCGCGCGGGTCAGGAAGCGGTGTGGCGGTCGGTGGAAGCCGCGAGCGGTGTGGCTGTGCGCATCAGCGCCGTGCCCCTTCCGGCAGGACGCGATCCCGGGGACCTGGCGGGCGACGAGACCGGCCTCGCAGCACTCCGCGAGGTGGTTGAGAACCCGGAGCCGATGATGTCCTACCTGGTGCGCGCGCGCATCGACCGGTCCGGTCGCACCGCAGCTGATCGAGAGCAGGCGTTCGGTGAGATCGCGACACTGCTCGCCAGGTTCCCGGAGGGGCTTGAGAAAGATGAAGCGCTTCGCATCGCGACGGGTCGCCTGGGCTTGTCGGCGGCCACGGAGGAGCGCCTTCGCCGTGCGTCGGTCTCCGGGACCGACAGCAACGCGCCGGCCACTCGTGTGGCCGCCACATCGGGACTTGACGTCGACGAGGTGCGCGAGCGGCGATGGCTTGCCATGGTCGTCTCCCTGCCCGACGTCTCGGCGGAGTTCGTGCAGATCATCAGCGACCCGGGGGCCACATTTGACCGCCCGGAGCACCGCCGGGCGTACGAGCTCCTTGCGAGCGGGGTCCAGGTGGCCGGATGGCCGGAGGACCTTGCAGGACTCGGTGTCGAGCTGCGGGCACTGACCGTGCAGCACCCGCCCACGGTCGATGAGCTTCGCGAAGCCACATACCGGTTGAACGAACGGACCATCGAACGTCGCGCGACCAGCGCCCGTGAGCGTGGCGACGTCGAGGAGTTCCTCGAGATGCGTCGGATGCTCGGAAAATTCCGCCAGGCGATTCGCGAGGCCCGTCGGCCGGCCTAGCGTCGCGCCTCTGAAACGCGCGACACTAGCGTCGCACGAGTGCGACGGCGCGCGCTTCGCGGCGCTGGCCATCCACCTCGGCTGCGCACGCGGCCTCGAGATCGAACTGGTGGTTGGCCGGATTGGGGCGTCGCGCCTCAGGTCCGATCCAATCGATACGGGGGGCTGTCTCTTATACACATCTCCGAGCCCACGAGACTAAGGCGAATCTCGTATGCCGTCTTCTGCTTGAAA
>CALMXK010000056.1 GCA_937871165.1 uncultured Actinomycetes bacterium | reverse complement strand
GTGGATGCGCCGCTGGTCAGCGAGCCGATCGTCCACACACCCGTCGAGCTCACATACGCACCCGAACCGTTGTCGCTCACGTAGGTGAGGCCGCTCGGCAGCAGGTCATTCGCCGTCACGCTCGCAGCGGTGTCCGGACCGTTGTTGGTCACCGTCAGCGTGTACGTCACATTGCCGTTCAGATCCGGTGACGCGGTGTTCACCGACTTCGTGATCGCCAGGTTCGCATCCTTCGCATTCACGTCGACGCTTGCGGCGTTGTTGCCCGACACCGGGTCCGTACTCGTCGACGTGACTGCTGCGGAGTTTGTGACGACGGTATGGGTGGTGATCTTCGCCGTGACTTGGAGCGACGTCGAGGCGCCGTTCGCAAGTGAGCCGATCGTCCACACGCCGGTTGCCGAGAAGTAGGTGCCCGCGCCGGTATCGCTCACATAGGTGGCGCCGGACGGGAGGAGATCGTTGACCGTGACGCCGGTCGCCGCGTCCGGACCGTTGTTGGTCACGGTCAGGGTGTAGACGACGTTGCCGTCCACATCCGGCGTTGCGGTGTTCACCGTCTTGGTGATCGCAAGATCCGAAGCGCGCGCGTCGACGACGACCGATGCCGTGTTGTCGGCACTCGCCGGATCGAATGTGGTGGCGCTCGACACCGTCGCGGTGTTCGTGACGGGGCTCGTGGTGGTGACCTTGGCCGTGATCTGCAGTGATGTCGACGTGCCGCTGGTCATCGCTCCGATCGTCCACACGCCCGTGCTCGACACATACGCGCCCGCACCGGTGTCGCTCACGTAGGTGAGGCCGCTCGGCAGCAGGTCATTCGCCGTCACACTCGCCGCAGTGTCCGGACCGTTGTTGGTGACCGTCAGCGTGTAGGTGACGTTGCCGTTCAGATTCGGCGTCGCGTTGCTCACCGTCTTGGTGATCGCCAGGTTCGCATCCTTCGCATTCACGTCGACACTTGCGGTGTCGTTGCCCGAATTGGTGTCGGTGCTCGTTGAGGTGATGGTCGCGGTGTTGGTGACCAGACTGTGTGTGGTGACGGTGGCGGTGATCTGCAGCGAGGTGGACGCGCCGCTGGTCATCGAGCCGATCGTCCACACGCCGGTCGAGCTGACGTACGCGCCGGCACCGGTGTCGCTCACGTATGTGAGGCCACTCGGCAGCAGGTCGCTCACCGCAACGCCGGTGGCGGCGTCCGGTCCGTTGTTCGTGACGGTGACGGTGTAGGTGACGTTGCCGTTCACGTCCGGCGTCGGGTTGTTGACCGTCTTGCTGATCGCCAGGTCGGCGGCACGCGCATCGACAGCGACTGAACTGGTGTTGTTCGAGCTCGTCGGATCGAAGAGCGACGACGCAGTGATGGTTGCGGTGTTGGTCACAACCGCGGTGCTGGTGACCGTGGCCGTGATCTGCACGGTCTTGGTCTGGCCGCTGGTGAGCCCGCCGACCGTCCACACGCCGGTGGCGCTGGCGTAGGAGCCCGAGCCGGTGTCCGAGACGTAGGTCAAGCCCGTCGGCAGCAGGTCTGTGACAGCGACGCCGGTCGTGTCGTCCGGACCGTTGTTGTGCACCGAGATCGTGTAGGTCACGGTGTCGTTCAGGTTCGGGCTGGCGTCGCTGATCGTCTTGGTGACGTCCAGGTCCGCGTCCTTGGCGTTCACACTCACAGACGCCGTGTTGTTGCCCGCCGTCGGATCGTAGGTGCCGCTGCTCACCGTCGCAGTGTTCGTCACCGCACTCGGACTCGTCACGGTGGCCGTGATGTGCAACGTCCGTGACGCGCCGTTGGCCAGGGCGCCGATCGTCCACACACCGGTGGAGCTGACGTAGGCGCCGCTCACGTCATCACTGACGTAGGTGAGTCCCGCCGGCAGCAGATCGTTCACCACAACCGAGTTCGCCGCATCCGGGCCGCTGTTGGTCACAGTGACCGTAAACACCACGTTGGCGCCGACCTGCGGGGTCGCGGTGTCGACGGTCTTCGTGACCGCCAGGCTCGCTTGCTTGGCGCTGGTTGTCGCCTGCGCGGTGTTGTTGGCCGTGTTCGTGTCGAACTGGTCCGCCGACACCACCGCCGTGTTCGTCTGCGCGCTCAAACTGTCGACCCGCGCCGACACCGTGATCGTCTGGGACGCACCGCTCGCGAGGGTGCCGACATTCCAGTACTGGCCGAGCACGTCCGTGCCGCTGATGGCGGGCGACGCGCTCAGGAACGTCACACCCGACGGCAGCAGGTCATGCACCACGACGTTCGTCGCGCTCCATGGACCGTTGTTGCTGACGGTGAGCGTGTAGGTGACGGTGTCGCCGAGGTTCGGCGTGGAATCATCGACCGACTTGGTGACGCGGACGTCGGCTTCGGGTGCGTCGACGGTCGCGGTGTCGGTGTTGTTGGAGGTCGTGGGATCGAACACCGACGACGCCGTGATCGACGCGGTGTTCGTCACCGCCGTATTCACATCCACACTCGCCACAATGTGCAGGGTCGCGCTCGCACCACTCGCAAGCGTCCCGACACTCCACACACCCGTCGAGCTGACGTACGCACCCGACCCGTCATCGCTGACATACGTGACACCGGCCGGCAGCTGGTCGGTGACCGCAATACCCGTCGCCGAATCCGGACCATTGTTCGTGACCGTCACCGTGTAGGTGACGTTGTCGCCGACATTCGCCGACGCGTCACTCACCGACTTCGCAACCTCAAGATCCGCATCCTTCGCATTCACACCGACCGAGGCGGAGTCGTTGCCCGACTCCGTGTCCGTACTCGTCGAGGTGACGGTCGCAGTGTTCGTGACGGCGTTCGGCGTCGTGATCGTCGCGGTGATCTGCAACGACGTCGACGCCCCGTTCGCAACGGAGCCGATCGTCCACACACCGGTCGAGCTGACGTACGCGCCGGCCCCCGTGTCGCTCACATAGATGGCGCCAGTCGGCAGCAGGTCGTTCACCGTGACGCCCGTGGCGGCGTCGGGACCGTTGTTCAAAACGGTGATCGTGTAGGTGACGTTGCCGTTGACGTCCGGTGTGGCGTTGTTGACCGACTTCGTGACGGCCAGGTCGGCGGCGCGCGCATCCACTGCGACCGACGCGCTGTTGTTCGAGGTGGTCGGGTCGAAGGTCGTCGCACTCGCCACCGTCGCGGTGTTCGTCACCGGGCTCGTGGTGGTGACCGTCGCCGTGATCTGCAGCGCGGTGGATGCGCCGCTGGTCAGCGAGCCGATCGTCCACACACCCGTTGAGCTCACATACGCACCGGACCCGTTGTCGCTCACGTAGGTGAGGCCGCTCGGCAGCAGGTCATTCGCCGTCACACTCGCAGCGGTGTCCGGACCGTTGTTGGTCACCGTCAGCGTGTACGTCACATTGCCATTCAGATCCGGCGACGCGGTATTCACCGACTTCGTGATCGCCAGGTTCGCATCCTTCGCATTCACACCCACACTCGCCGAGTTGTTGCCCGACACCGTGTCCGTACTCGTCGACGTCACCGTCGCCGTATTCGTGACAAGCGTGTGCGACGTGATCGTCGCAACGATCTGCAACG
Organism: uncultured Actinomycetes bacterium; assembly: GCA_937871165.1. Taxonomy (GTDB): domain Bacteria; phylum Actinomycetota; class Thermoleophilia; order Miltoncostaeales; family Miltoncostaeaceae; genus CALMEC01. The sequence continues at coordinate 36,975 of CALMXK010000056.1, read as the reverse complement.
ACCGCGACGCACCATTCGCAAGCGCCCCAACCGTCCACACACCCGTCGAGCTGACATACGCGCCACTGCCGTTATCCGACACATACGTCGCACCCGACGGCAACAGGTCATTGACCACCACACCCGTCGCACCATCCGGACCACTATTGGACACCGTCACCGTGTACGTCACATTCCCGTTCACATCCGGCGACGCACTACTCACCGACTTCGTCACACCCAGATTGGCGGTGCGCGCATCCACGGCGACGCTACTGGTGTTGTTCGAACTCGTCGGATCGTAGGTGGTTGCGCTCGCGACCGTCGCTGTGTTCGTGACGGGGCTCGTCGTCGTCACCGTCGCAGTGATCTGCAACGACGTCGACGCGCCACTCGCAAGGGAACCGATCGTCCACACTCCCGTTGAGCTGACGTATGCACCGGAGCCGTTGTCGCTCACGTACGTGAGACCCGACGGCAGCAGGTCATTCGCCGTCACGCTCGCAGCGGTGTCCGGACCATTGTTCGTCACCGTCAGCGTGTACGTGACATTGCCGTTCAGATCCGGTGACGCATTGTTCACGGTCTTGGTGATCGCGAGGTTCGCATCCTTCGCATTCACGACGACGCTCGCCGTGTTGTTGCCCGACACGGTGTCGGTGCTGGTTGAGGTGACGCTCGCCGTGTTGGTGATCGCCGTTTGCGTCGTGATCTTCGCCGTGATCTGGAGCGAGGTGGACGCACCGTTGGCCATGCCGCCGATCGTCCACACGCCGGTGCTCGACACGTACGCACCCGCGCCGTTGTCGCTCACATACGTGGCGCCCGAGGGCAGCAGGTCATTCACGGCAACGCCGGCCGCGGCGTCAGGACCATTGTTCGCGACCGTCAGCGTGTAGGTGACGTTGCCATTCACATCTGGCGTCGCATTGCTCACCGTCTTCGTCATCGCGAGGTTCGCCGCGCGCGCATCAACGGCCACTGAGCTCGTGTTGTTCGAGGCCGTCGGGTCGAACACCGACGAGGCGGTGATGCTGGCGGTGTTGGTCACCGGGGCCGTACTCGTGACCGTCGCGGTGATGGTCAGGGTCTTGGTTTGTCCGCTGGTGAGGGATCCGGCCGTCCACACGCCGGTACTTGACACATATGCGCCGCTGCCGTTGTCCGATACGTAGGTCAACCCACTCGGAAGCAGGTCGGTGACTGCGACGCCGGCTGCGGTGTCGGGTCCGTTGTTGTGCACGGAGATGGTGTAGGTGACGTTGGCGTTCAGGTTCGGGCTGGAGTCGCTGACCGTCTTGGTCACATCCAGGTCCGCGTCCTTCGCGTTCACCACAACCGACGCCGTGTTGTTGCCGGCCGCCGGGTCGTAGGTGCCGCTGCTCACCGTCGCCGTGTTCGTGACCGCCGACGGGCCGGTTGCCGTCGCAGTGATGTGCAACGTCCGCGTCGCACCATTGGCGAGCGTCCCGATCGTCCACACACCGGTCGAGCTGACATACGCGCCTGCACCATCGTCGCTGACGTAGGTCAGCCCCGAAGGCAGCACGTCATTGACGACCACTGCGCTCGCGCTGTCCGGACCGTTGTTGGTGACCGTGACGGTGTAGGTGACGTTGCCGCCCACCTGCGGCGTCGCGTTGTCCACGGTCTTCGTGACGGCAAGGTTCGCCTGCTTGGCGCTCGTCGTCGCCTGCGCGGTGTTGTTGGCCGTGTTCGTGTCGAACTGGTCCGCCGACACAACCGCGGTATTTGTCTGCGCGCTCACGCTGTCCACCCGTGCAGACACCGTGATCGTCTGGGACGCGCCGTTTGCGAGGGAGCCGACATTCCAGTACTGGCCGAGCACGTCCGTGCCGCTGATGGCGGGCGACGCGCTCAAGAACGTCACACCCGACGGCAACAGGTCATGCACGACCACGTTGGTGGCCGCTGACGGTCCGTTGTTGGTGACGGTCAGCGTGTAGGTGACGGTGTCCCCGAGGTTCGGGGTGGTGTCACTGACCGACTTGGTGATGCGGACGTCGGCTTCCTTGGCGTCGACGGTGACGCTTGCGCTGTTGTTGGCGCTCGTCGGATCGGTGCTCGTGGAGGTGACGGTCGCCGTGTTCGTGACGGCGGTGTTGACGGTCACCGTGGCGGTGATCTGCAGGGTCCGAGATGCGCCGTTCGCGAGTGCGCCGATCGTCCAGACGCCGGTGCTCGACACGTACGCGCCGCTCCCGTTGTCGCTGACGTAGGTGAGCCCGCTCGGAAGCAGGTCGCTGACCGACACACCGGTCGCGGCGTCGGGACCGTTGTTGGTCACCGTCACGCTGAACACCACGTTGCCGTTGACGTCGGGTGTGGCGTTGTTGACCGACTTCGTGACGGCAAGGTCGGCGGCGCGCGCATCCACTGCAACCGACGCGCTGTTGTTCGAGGTCGCCGGATCGAATGTGGTGGCACTCGCCACCGTTGCGGTGTTCGTCACCGGGTTTGTGGTCGTCACCGTCGCAGTGATCTGCAACGACGTCGACGCACCACTCGTCATCGACCCAATCGTCCACACACCCGTCGAGCTCACATACGCACCCGAACCGTTGTCCGACACATACGTCAACCCCGACGGCAGCAGATCATTGACCGACACCGCAGCCGCAGTATCCGGACCGTTGTTGGTCACCGTCAGCGTGTACGTCACATTGCCATTCAGATCCGGCGACGCGGTGTTCACCGACTTCGTGATCGCGAGGTTCGCATCCTTCGCATTCACACCCACACTCGCCGAGTTGTTGCCCGACACCGTGTCCGTACTCGTCGACGTCACCGTCGCCGTATTCGTGACAAGCGTGTGCGACGTGATCGTCGCAACGATCTGCAACGACCGCGACGCACCATTCGCAAGCGCCCCAACCGTCCACACACCCGTCGAGCTGACATACGCGCCACTGCCGTTATCCGACACATACGTCGCACCCGACGGCAACAGGTCATTGACCACCACACCCGTCGCACCATCCGGACCACTATTGGACACCGTCACCGTGTACGTCACATTCCCGTTCACATCCGGCGACGCACTACTCACCGACTTCGTCACACCCAGATTGGCGGTGCGCGCATCCACGGCGACGCTACTGGTGTTGTTCGAACTCGTCGGATCGAACTGCGACGATCCGGTGATGGTCGCTGTGTTCGTGACGGGATTGGCCGTGGTCACCTGTGCGGTGATCTGCAGCGTCTTCGTCTGTCCGTTGGTGAGGGACCCCGCAGACCACACGCCGGTGCTCGACACGTACGCGCCGCTTCCGTTGTCGCTGACGTAGGTCAGCCCCGACGGGAGCAGATCAGTGACCGTCACTCCCGTGGCGGTGTCCGCACCGTTGTTGTGCACGGAGATCGTGTACGTCACGTTGCCGTTCAGATTCGGGCTGGCATCGTCGACCGTTTTGGTGACATCCAGATCGGCGTCGGTGGCGTTGACGGACGCCGAAGCGGTGTTGTTTGTCGCGTTGGCGTCGGCGACGTTCGGAGAGCTGATCGTCGCCGTGTTCGTCACCGAAGCGGCTGAAGTGGCCGTGGCGGTGATCGTGAGCGTGGCGCTTGCGGTATTCGCCAGATTGCCGATCGTCCACACGCCGGTGCCTGAGTTGTAGGTGCCGACCGACGGCGTCGCCGACACGAACGTCAGGCCCGCCGGAAGCAGGTCGTCGACCACGACGCCCGTCGCGGCCTGCGGCCCGCTGTTGGTCGCGGTCACCGTGAAGGTCACGTTCCCGTTGACTGGCGGAGTCGCCGTGTTGACCGTCTTGGTGACACCCAGGTCGGCGTCCGCGACGACGTTGGTGGCGACGGTGGAGGAGTTGTTCGTCGAGACGGGATCCGTGCTCGAGGAGCTGACGGTGGCCGTGTTGGAAATGGTGCCCGCCGTGGATGGCGCGGCGATCGTGATCGTGCGCGTCGTCGAGGTGCCCGCGGCGAGCGTCCCGACTGCACATGTGACGGTTCCGCTCGAGTCGGTACAACCCGCCGATGCGGACGTGAACGTGCTGCCGGCGGGCAACGGATCGGTCACGGTCACGCTTGACGCGTCCGAGATGCCGAGGTTCTCGATCAGCAGGGTGTAGGTGAGTGCGCCACTTGCAGTGACGGTCGGGGCGCTCGCGGTCTTGGTGATGCGCAGGTCCGCGCTCGACTGGACGGGCAGGGCACGCACGGCCGTGTCGGTCACGATGGTGCCGACCAGGTCCGTCGTGCCGGTCATCGACGGACGATCCTGGACCGTTGCCGTGTTTGTGTAGGTGGTCGGCGCGGTCGATGCCGGAATCGCCTGGGTGTAGACGATGGTGATGGACTCACCGGAATCAATGCCGCGGACGCCACCGCTCGGTGAGCCCGGGGTGCCGGCGACCGCGGAGTATGCACGCGAACAATCGGTGGATGCCGGCATCGGCGATCCGACGGTGATGCCCGAACAGGTGATCGCGCCGCGCGTGAGGTTGGCGTTGCTTCCGCCCGAGGCCGTCACGGACACGACCTGGGTGCCAGGGCCGGGAAGGGTGTCGCCGATGGTGACCGTGTCGCCGAGGGTCATCGCATCGGGACCATTGTTGGTGACCGTCAGCGTCCATGTCGCCGTCTGGCCTGCGATCACGGGGCTCGGGGACACCGTCTTGGTCGTGGTCAAGTCGTACAGACAGGGCACCCAGTCGAGGCTCACCTGACCGTTGGCGCCTGGGTTGCCGGCCCCCGCAATCGTACCGTTGGATCCGCTGATCGCAGTGGGAGCCGTCGCTGTGACCGTCGGCGACTGCGACGCGACGTAGCTTGAGCCACCACCGCCACCACCACCGGTGACTGAGAACGACGCGGTTGCGGAAGTGGCCGCGCCGCCACCGCCACCGGTGTAGCCGGCGCCACCGCCGCCGCCGCCGTCCCAGTTCGGGTCGGGGCCGGCGTTGCCGCCATTGCCCGTTCCAATGCCGCCACCAGCCGAACCGCTGATCGCGCCGCTGGCCGTGTTCACTCTGCCCGCGCCACCCGCGGCCGCCTGGCCACCACGGCCACCACCGACCGTGACACTGGTCGGACTGTCCTGACCGTTGGTGCCGTTCGCGCCGACGCCGACACCGGCGGCAGACAGGATGCCCGCGTTGCCGCCGTTGCCGATCGGGCTCGACTGATGGTTTGCTCCACCACCGCCACCACCACCGGCGATGACAACCTGCTGTCCGCCGATCGTGACAATGGTTCGGCCACCGCCACCGCCACCTTGATGTCCGAAGACCGCGCTCGAACTGCCACCGCCGTTGATGCCGCCGGTCGTGTTCGACGCGCCGCCGCCACCGACGCTGGCCGCCCATGGTTGGAGCGGCAGGACGTCGAACGTTGCGTTGATCGTCGCGTTGGCGCCACCGCGTCCACCGGATGCGCCATAGTTCGGCGAACCACCACCACCGCCCGTGGCGGACACGCGCGCGCGGCATGTTCCGCTCGGCACCGTGCTGTTGAGGTTACCGGTGTTGGTGGTGGAGAACCGCCCCGGCCCACTGGCAGGGTTCGCCTCCAGCACGACCGGCGCCACGAGCACACCGACGATTGCCGAGACTCCCACAAGGCGCCCTGCGATGCGAAGCCGGGCGCGAGCTCGCGACGCCCGCTTGGGCGTGCGCGAGGTCTCGCGAACGGAAGTGCTTCCAGCAGTGTTCCTCGACTGCCTGATGGCGGCCATACCCTCTCGGTGTGATGAGTCTGCAGACGCTCACGAGGCACCGATCGAGCTGTCGATCACGCGCCACGAGAGAGATATCTGCGTGTGGTGCATCGGGCGTGAGGCGAAAGACCTTGAGGATCCTGTTGTATGAAACTCGTAATGGCAGAAGACCTTGTGCTCACGTTGAGGATCGCTGAAGGTATTCCTGAGAGGCTTCCTGGGGCCGACGTGGCGAAACCCCGGTGTCGACCGTGATTTGCCGCACCGCGCGCCACACGACCACGAACCTGCGGGATCAGTCCGCTGGCTGGGGCGCCGGATGGGTGGCAACGGCCCGTTTGGCGAGTTGCCACGCGGTGAAGACCATCAGACAGGCGAATCCGATCCGCAGCCACCGTGCGGACACGGCGTCGGTGATCTGCGCACCGAGCCACGCGGTCACGGTGGAGGCCGCCCCCATGGTCAACGCCGCGCGCCACCGCACGGTTCCGGCACGGTGCTGGCGCCACGATCCCACAAGCGACACCGGCACGATCGCAAGCAGGGAGGTGCCGATCGCCAATTTCTGGGACATGCCGAGAATCAGGGCAAGTGCAGGAACGAACACGATGCCGCCGCCAACCCCGAAGAGCCCGGCAAGCATGCCGGCCACGACGCCAAGCGCAACCATCACCGTGGCGGACACCGCCGTCACCTCAGGTTTTCCACCTGCGGCCGACTGTTCAATCAGCATCCAGATGGCGATCGCAACCATCAACACCGCGAACCAGATCGTCAGGCTCCGCACGCTCATTCGGTCCTTGATCCACAGCCCGACGAACAGTCCGCCGATCGCCGGAACGCCGATCAACATGGCGTAGCGCCAATCGACATGCCCCAACTCGGCGTGCGAAATGACGCCGACCGTCGCGGTGACGATGATGGCTGCGAGCGACGTCGCGGTCGCGACCTTGGCGTCGTATGCCAGCAGCAACACCAGGAGCGGCACCATCACCGTCCCTCCACCGACACCGAAGAGGGTGGAAAAGATGCCGGCGACGAGACCCACGACAATCAACGGCCAGACCCGGGTGGTGGCAGGCGTCGTGGTTGTCGAATCGGTCATGCGGACACAGTTTGGCTACTCGTGCCCGGCGTTGCCCGGATTTGGCGACGCATGTGACCGGTCGTCCACATCATCACGGAGGGCTGAGCACAACTTGCTTGTAACACCGCAAGTTGTCGCCGCGTTGAGCCGCTACCGGTTGATGGTGCCGATGAGGCCCTGCGCGGCGTCGCTGCACAGGGTGAGCAGCGGGTCGGCGAACAGCGCCACAAGGACGATCGCAGCGGCGGACACGACAGCCACGATCGTGACGGACCGCGGCGTGCGGTAGGTGGTGTCGTCGACCGGCGGTCCCGACTGCCATGCCACGGCGACAACCTTCAGGTAATAGCCCAGACTGATCATGCTGCCGACCGCGCCGACGATGGCAAGCCAGGTGAGGTCCGCATCGACGGCTGCGCCGAAGAGCATGAACTTGCCGATGAAGCCCGCCAGGGGCGGGAAGCCTGCGAGCGACAGCATCGCGAGGGTCAGTACCACGCCCATCATCGGGCGCGAGCGCCCGATGCCGCGAAGCGCACCGATCTGGTCGCCGTCGAGCACCTCGCGCTCACGCATCACCACGACGGCAAATGCGGCCATCGTCATGGCGGTGTACGCCAGCAGGTAGTACAACACCGCTTCGACGCCGGCCACGCTGCCCGCAGCGATACCGATGAGCAGGTACCCGGCTTGGGCCACTCCCGAGTACGCGAGCATCCGTTTCATCCCAGGCTGCAACAGGGCGGCGATGTTGCCGATGATGACGGTGACCGCCGCCAGGATCGCAACCGGCAGTCGCCAGTCGTCGAACATCCCGAGCAGCGAATCGCTGAAGAGCCGAATGAAGGCCGCGAATGCGGCAACCTTCGTGCCGGTCGCCATGAACGCCGTGATGGGCGTCGGCGCCCCGTCGTAGACATCCGGCGTCCACATGTGGAACGGGACCGCGGAGGCCTTGAAGCCCAGCCCCACGACGATCATCGTGAGCGCGGCAATCGGGAGCGGATCGCGCAGCATGTCGCCGTCGATCAACGCATGCTGCATCTCCGAAAGGACCGTCGTGCCGGTGGCGCCGTACAGCAGGGCGAGTCCGTAGACGAGGATTCCCGAGCCCACGGCACCGACGATCAGGTACTTCAGGCCGGCCTCAAGTGAACGTGAGCGCCACGTCTCCAGTGCGCAGAGGATGTACAGCGACACCGAGAAGAGCTCGATGCCGAGGAAGAGCACGATCGTCGTGCCCGCGGCGGCGACGAGCATCATTCCCGCCACCGACAACAGGATCAGCCCCGCGTACTCGCCGCGCTTGTCGGCCGATGACGATTCACGCCACGCAAGCAGCAGCACCGCGATGCCGATGACGGCGAGGATGGAGTCGAGCAGGAGGGTGAACCGGTCGCTCAGGTAGTTGGACGCGAGCGCCGTCTCATCCGGGCCGCCCCACTGGACGCGCGACATGATGATCGCCGCGACCAACGCGACGATGCCCGTGGCTGTCGGCAGCATCCGTGCCGCGCGCCGCGCCGGCAACACACCGAGCAGCAGCGCCAGCACACCGGCGCCGGACACGATCAGAAACGGTGTCAGTACGGAGGTGTTCACCGGCAGCCCAGCAGTTCAGTCGTGATCGGTGCAGTTCGTGGAGGCTGACCCTCGGCGGTGACGAGACCGAGCGAGCCTGCCGCGGTCGTCGCGCACTCCACCGACGCCTTCGTCGTTCGGGTAACGGCGGCGGGCCAGAGCCCGACGACCACCATGGCCGCCACAAGCGGCGCCAGGTAGAGCACATCCAGGCCGCGCAGCTCAGCCTTCTTGGGCTCGCCGTCGAGCGGTCCGTTCATCGTGGTCTGGTACAACCGCAGCATGTAGACGGCGGCGTACGCGGTACCGAAGCAGGCGAGCACCGCCAGCACCGGGTGGCGCTCGAATGTTCCGATCAAGATGAAGAACTCACCGGCGAAGGCGTTCGATCCCGGGATCGCCAGCGCCGCCATGGTGACGACGAGGAAGATGCCCGCCAACCATGGCGCCCCCTTGGCAAGACCCGAGATCTGATCCATCTCTTCGGTGCCGTGCTTGGCCCGGGCGATGATGCCGACGATGGCGAAGGCCGCCGCGGTCACCACACCGTGGTTGAACATCTGCAAGACGGCACCCTCGGCCCCGATCGAGGTGAACGACATGATGCCGAGCACGATGAACCCGAGGTGCGCCAGGCTGGAGTAGGCCACGAGCATGCGCATGGTCTGTGCGCGCCATGCCATCAGCGAGCCGTAAATGATGCTGCAGACCGCAAGACTTCCCACCGGCAGCGCGAGCTGTTCGGCGCCGACCGGAAACAAGGGGACCGCGATGTGCAAGAGGCCGAATGCGCCGGCCTTGCTCATGACCGCCGACAGCAGCGCGGTCACGACGAGCGGTGCGGACGAGTAGGCGCCCGCCATCCACCCGTGGAACGGGAACATCGGCAGCTTGATCAGGAATGCCAGCGCGAACGCTGCGAACAGCCACGTGCTCTGCGACTGCGTCCACTCATGGTTGGCAAGGTCGGCGATCGCGAACGTGAGCGTCCCGTTCGGCCCCTTTGCCATGAACGCCGCCGACAAGATGGCGACCAGCATCAGCAGACTGCCGACCATCGTGTAGATGACGAAGCTGGCGGCGGCGCGACCGCGGGTGCGGTCACCCCACATCCAGATGAGGAGCGCGAACGGAACGAGCATCGCCTCCCAGAAGATGTAGAACAGCACCAGATCACCGGCGGCGAACACACCGAGAAGCCCGCATTCGGCAAGCAGCAACAGCGCGATGAGCGCACGTGGATGCGAGTCGGGCATGCGTGCGGCGATCGCGATGAACGCCAGCAGGAACAGGCCCGTGGTCAGCAGCGTCATCCAGATGGAGATGCCGTCGAGACCGACGTTCCACTCCACCGCGAGGTCGCTGATCCATGACGCCCGGTCACCAAGCTGCAATGCGCCACGTGACTGGTCGAACTTTGCGAAGGCGGCGATGTTGAACCCGAAGGCCACGAGGGCGATCAGGACGCCGATCGAGCGTGCGCCGTCCCGGTTGCCCGCGGGGACGAGCAACGTCAACGCGGCGCCAACCAGCGGGAGCAGGATGAGGACGGTGGTCAGCGACATCAGCGGCTCACCAGGATGAAGATGACGGCGACTGCAGCAAGCCCGGCCATCAGTGCGACGGCGTAGGTGCGGACGAGGCCCGATTGGATTTGGTGCATGAATCGCGCCATGTCACTGAACAGCTCCTGCACGCCGCGGCCGGCGCCGATCACGACCTTCGGTTCCACGTGATCGCGCAGACCGTCACCGGACGCGCGGCCGGCGAGTACAACCGTCTCGTCGTACACCTCGTCGAAGCGCCAGGCGTCCTCCAGGAAGCTGCGCAGGTGCGGGTGGCGGGCGCTGATCCGCAGTCGACGCTCCGGACCGTTCGCGAAGATGTACCAGGCGAGCAGGATGCCGAGCAGTGCGACCGCGAGCGACGCGCTGATCGTGATGACCTCGAGATTGTGGCTCGGCTCCGCGGCGACATGACCAACCGCGGTCAGTGTGCCGTCCGCGTTGACCTTCTGCGGAATCCCTCCGACGACGGGCTCGAGCCAGTCGGTGACCTTCTTCCATCCGAACGGCACCTGAATCCAGCCGCCGATGATGGAGAGCACGGTGAGGATCGCGACCGGAACCGTCATTGCGGCCCCGGACATGTGGAACTCGCCGTGGTAGCCGCCCTCGGGCTCAGTGCCGTGGAACACCCGCAGCAGCAACCGGAACATGTAGAAGGCGGTCAGGAACGCACCCAGGGTCGAGACCCCGAACAGCACCCAGCCGTAGGTGCCTTGGGCCGCGGCCATGGAGATGATCTCGTCCTTGCTGAAGAAGCCTGAGAAGCCGGGCACGCCGGCAATCGCCAGGCAGCCGGTCGCAAACGCGAAGTAGGCGAAGCGCAGCGGTTTGCGAAGCGCGCCCATCTTGTCGAGGCTCTGCTCACCGTGCAGGGCATGGATGATGATGCCGGCCGTCAGGAACAGCAGCGCCTTGAAGAACGCGTGGGTCAGGAAGTGGAACATGCCGGAGGCGTAGGCGCCGAGCCCGGTCGCCATGATCATGTAGCCGATCTGGCTGACGGTGCTCCACGCCAGTACACGCTTGATGTCCACCTGGGCGATCGCGATGGTGGCGGCCATCAGCAGAGTGAAGGCGCCGACCCCGGCCACGATGTTCATGGCGAGCGGCGACAGTTCAAACAGCACGTGGGTGCGTACCACCAGGTACACGCCGGCGGTCACCATGGTCGCCGCGTGGATCAGGGCACTGACCGGGGTCGGGCCCTCCATCGCGTCGGGCAACCACGTGTGCAGCGGCGCCTGCGCGCTTTTCGCCATGGCACCGACGAACAGCAGCAGCGCGATCGACAGGGCCACGCCGCCCCCTGCAGGGATGAACTGCGGGGCCAGTGCAAACACCTGGTCGTAGTCCAGCGTGCCGAGTTCTCGCACGAGCAGGAAGCACGCGATCACCATGCCGATGTCGCCGAGCACATTGATCACGAACGCCTTCTTCGCCGCGGCGACCGCGACCGGCCGGTCGTAGTAGAAGCCGATCAGCAGATAGCTCGCCAGACCGACCAGCGCCCAGCCGACGATCAAGAAGACGAAGTTGGCGGCTTCGACGAGCAGCAACATCGAGAACACGAAGAAGTTCATCTCGGCGAAGAAGCGTCGATATCCGTCTTCGTGGGCCATGTACTCGGTGGAGTACAGGTGGATCAGGAAGCCGACGCCCGTGATCACCAGCATCATCATGATCGACAGCTGGTCGATGCGGATCGCAAGGTCCACCTTCAGACCCTGTCCGATGTCGATCCACTCCCACAGACGCGACACGTGCGTGCGCTCCTCGGCGTGCTCCGAGAGCATCGAGAAAAAGGCGACGACGGTGGCCAGGAACGCCAGCCCGATGGATCCGCACCCGACGAGCTGCGTCACCCGCTTGGGTGGCTCCTTCGCACCGAATGCCATGAGCACCAGTGCGCCGAGCAGCGGCAGTCCGAGGACGATCCATCCCAAGGTGCCGATCATCCGCGAAGCTCCGTCATCTCATCGACATCAAGCGCACGTCGCTGGCGGAACACGGCGACCACGAGACCGAGACCGATCACGACCTCCGCCGCGGCAACCACCATCACGACCAGCGCGAAGATCTGACCATCCGAGTTGTTCCAGTACCGGCTGAAACCGATGAGCGCGACGTTGGCCGCGTTCAACAGCAACTCGACCGAGAGCAGCAGCAGCAGCGGATTGCGCCGACGCGCGACACCGAACAGGCCGATGGCGAACAGGAGCACGGACAGGCCGATGTAGCTGCTGTGGGGCACGCCGGTCACGGCGGCGGCGTGAGCGAGCGCGTTCATCGTCCGCCCTCCGCCATCACAGCGCGCTTCGCAAGGACGACGGCGCCGACGGCGCCGACGAGCAGCACGAGCGACGTAGCCTCGAACGGCAGCAGATGCTCACGCAGGAACGCGAAACCGAGCGCGGTGGGGCTGCCGATGTCCTCGGTCGTCTCGGGAACCGTGTGGAAGTTGGGGAGCGCGGTCGTGAACATGACGATGGCGCCCATCGCGGTGATCACCAGGATCGTGATCCACGAGAACACCTCGAAGTGTTCCAACCGGTCCGGATCGGAGAGCGCCCGCTCACCCAGGTAGGCGAGCACGAACAAGAACAGCGTCACGATCGCGCCGGCGTAGACGATGATCTGAACAAACGCCACGAACGGCGCGTGCTGCAGCACGAACAAGATGGCCACCGACACCAGCGTGCCGATCAGCGCGACGGCGGCCTGGAAGGCGTTCTTCAGCAAGACCACCAGGAGGGCGCAGCCCACGATGCCCGCCGCGGTCAGGCCGAATGCGATCTGCTCACCCATTGGCGGCCTCCGGCGTGCGGTTGGGCACGGACTTCGGGTGCGGCATGAGCAGCTGGGACTTGGTGTAGATCAGATCGCGCGGCCGGTCGTACTCGCTGAGCTCGTACTCGTTCTCGAGTGTGATCGCATCGAACGGGCACGCGATCTCGCAGTATCCGCAGAAGATGCAGCGGGACATGTTGATCTCGTAGATGCGCGCGAACCGCTCACCGGCGGAGACGCGCTCATCGGGGTGGTTCTCTTCGGCCACGACACGAATGCAGTCCGACGGGCAGGCCGCGGCGCACAGGGAGCAGCCGACGCACTTCTCCAGACCGTTCTCGTAGCGCCACAGACGATGGCGGCCGCGAAAGCGCGGATGCACGGGGGTCTTGTGCTCGGGGTACCCGATCGTCTCGGGCTTGGTCAGCATCGCTTTGAAAGTGACGCCGAATCCCTTGAGTGTGGCCTGAATGCTCATCGAATCATGCTCACTTGTTCGGGAAGCCCAGTCCCACGACGAGCGCGGTGATGAGCAGGTTGAGAGTTGCGAGCGGGAGCAGGATCTTCCAGCCGAACTTCATCAGCCGGTCGTAGCGAAGGCGCGGCATCGTGGCGCGAATCCAGATGAGACCGACGATCAGGATGAAGACCTTGATGGCCAGCCAGATCGGACCGGGCAACCACGGGCCGCTGAATCCTCCGAGGAACAGGGTGGCCGCGATGGAGGTGACCACGATCATGTTCAGATACTCGGCCATCGCGAATCCGGCGAACTTCGTTCCGCCGTACTCGGTGTGGTAGCCGGCGACGAGCTCACCTTCGGCCTCGGGCAGGTCGAACGGCGGGCGGTTGGTCTCGGCGAGTCCGGCGAGCATGAACAGGATGAACCCGACCGGCTGCAACAGGATGTACCAGACGGTGTCCGCCTGGGCGTGGACGATGTCCACGAGCGACAGGCTCTGCGCGAGCATCAGCACGCCGACGACCGAAAGGCCCATGGCGACCTCGTAGCTCACGAGCTGGGCCGCACTTCGCGCGGCGCCAAGAAGCGCGTACTTGTTGCCGCTGGCGTAGCCGCCCAGGATCAAGCCGTAGAAGCCGATCCCCGAGAGGGCGAACACGAGCAGCAGCCCAACGTTCAGGTCGGTGCCGTACAGGTTCACGTGGTGGCCCCACAGGGTGACGCTGTCGCCGAACGGAATCACCGACAGCGATCCCACGGCGGCGAACACGGCCATGACGGGCGCGAGTTGGAACAGCACCTTGTTGGCGCCTGCCGGCGTGAAGTCCTCTTTCAACAGCATCTTCACCAGGTCGGCCGCCGGTTGCAGCAGGCCGAACGGGCCGGTGCGGTTGGGGCCGTAGCGAAGCTGCATGCGTCCCATGAGCTTGCGCTCCAGGAGCATCAGGTACGCGAAGGTCGTGACCACGATGAACACCACGACCACGGCTTTGATGAGGATGACGAGGAAGGCCTCCTGGATCATTCGGCCACCTCGATCATCACGTTCACCGGTACTTGCTCACCGGCAAGAAGTGCGGAGGTCCCGGATGCGGGCGGTCCCATCGCCACGAACGCCGCACCCTCGGGCGCCTGGGCGTCAACGACCACCGGCAGGATGCAGGTGCCAAACGGCGAGCTCACCCGTGCACGCTGGTCCTGAACAAGCCCCAGCGTCGCTGCTTGCTGCGGAGCAAGCACCAGGTGCGCGGGCGTACGGCGTGACACGAGGGCATCCGAGCGCCATGAGACGGCGTCGCCGAAGATCTCGGTGGTGACCACCAGCGCAATCCCGTCGCCGACGGCGTCGGTCGATCGCTGCGGCGCGGACGACTGCGCCACGTGGGTGGTCGGCGCACCCTCGTCGCCCACGACGCTGTAGCTCAGACCGGCAAACGGCGGGCGCGCCGCCGCCACGGCGGCGAATGCCTGGGCGGGCGTACGAAACGGAAGTGGCGTGCCGGTGCGGTGGCTGAGCGCGATCAGCAGCTCCCATGCGGCTGCCGCCTCCCGTGGTCCGCGCGATCCAGGGCGAAGACGCTGCGCACGTCCGGTGGTGGACACGAGAACGCCCTCCACCTCATGGTGCATCAATGTCGGCAACACCACGTCGGCGCGCTCGGTGATGGCCGACCGATGTGTCGCCACCGCGATGATGGCGCCAACGCCGTCGATTGCGTCGGCCCAGGCCATCGCGCCGGGAGACTCGAGCGGATCGGCATTGACCGCGACCAGTGCCCCGGCGGCGACGGGAGCGGTCTGACACGGAAGTCCGAGGGCACGAAGGCCGCGCCCGTTGACGTCCACCGCCAACTCGATCTGACGTGCGCCGGCCGCTGTGGCGATGCGCGCAAGCTCCGCCGCGGCGGCGGGCTCGTTGGCCAGATCGGCCTCATCCCAGATGATGAGCGGAGCGGACGCACCCTCGAGTGCCGCGGCGAGTACCGCGAGGCCACTCGAAAGCTGCCCGGGCGCCGTGCGGGCGCCGAACGTGGCACGTGCGTCGAGCGGACTCGTGCGCGGTCCCACCATCGCCAGGGCACCGCGGTTTCGCACCAGCTTGCGCAGGCGAAGTTCGACGATCGGGTGACGATTGGTGACGTCGCCGCCGACCACCGCCACGGCGCCTGCCGTGTCGATGTCGCTGAGCTCTGCGCGCGGCAATGCGCGAAGCGGCTCCAGGTCTGCGCTGTCGGGGAAGCCCAGTCGCGACGCCGCCGCGTTCGGCAGCACTGCGGCGAGCTCCTGCGCCAGGAATCCGTCCTCCACCGTGGAGGCCGCACCGACGAGGATTTGGGTGGCCGACGACGCGGCGATCAGCCGGGCAGCCGCATCGACGGCAGCCTCGAGCGAGGTTTCCACCATCGTGCCGTTTGCGTCGCGCACGAGTGGGCGAAGGATGCGATCGGCCGACCATGCCGCCGGGTAGCCCCAACGGCCCTTGTCGCAGAGCCAGCCCTCTTCCACTGTCATGTTCGGATTGGGGCGACCGGTGGTGCGCTTGGTCTCGCCTTCGCGCATCGTGAGTTCGGTGTTGCACCCCACCGGGCACAGCCCGCACACCGATGGCGCGTTCTGCACGTCCCAGGGACGCGAGACGAATCGGTACGGGATGCTGGTGAGCGCGCCGACCGGGCACAGGTCGATGATGTTGCCGCTGAAGCGGCTCTCGTACGGTTCGCCGCTGAAGGTGGCGACTTCGGTGCCCGCGCCGCGCTCCTGGAACCCGAGCTGGCCGTCTTCGGAGACGTCCTGGCTGAACCGGATGCAGCGGAAACACGCGATGCAGCGCTCACGATCGATGGCGACCTCGGTCGACAGATCGAGCGGCTTGGGGAAGTGGCGCTTGGGCTCCACGAATCGCGTCTCGCCGGGACCGAACTTGAAGGTGCGGTCCTGCAGCGGGCACTCGCCGCCCTTGTCGCACACCGGGCAGTCGAGCGGATGGTTGGCGAGCAGGAGCTCGAGCACGCCGTCCTGGGCGGTCGCGGCCGCCTCGTTGTTGGTGTGCACCACCATGTCCGGGGCAACCGGGGTGGAGCAGGCGGTCTGGAGGCCGCGCATGCCCTCCACCTCGACCAGGCACATGCGGCAGGCGCCGATCGGCGGGCCGAGGCGGGGCTCGTAACAGAAGATCGGGATCTCGATGCCCGCCTGGGCGGCGGCCTCGACCAGAATCGTTCCGGGCTTCGCCTGGACCTCTTTGCCGTTGATCGAGATCGTGACCATGGTCGGCTTGGTGGGCAACGCGTCAGACACCTGCGACCTCCCACATCGGCTCCGGGCGAGGCGATCCGTTTTCGATCACGCGCACGAAGTCGTCACGGAAATACTTGATGGAACTCTTGATCGGCGCGATTGCGCCGTCGGCGAGCGGACAAAGCGTCTTGCCGGAGATGCGGCCGAAGAGCGAATCGAGCAGCTCCAGATCCTCCATGCGTCCGGTGCCGTCGACCATGCGCTGCAGAATCTTCTCCATCCAGTTGGTGCCCTCACGACACGGGCTGCACTTGCCGCAGCTCTCGTGGCGATAGAAGTGCGCCAACCGCAGCGACGCACGAACGACGCAGCCGGAGTCGTCCATCACGATGCAGCCACCGGAGCCAAGGAACGTCCCGACGCCCTGCAGCGACTCGTAGTCGAGCGGCGTGTCGAGGTGCTCCTCGGTCAGGACCGGCACACTGGAACCGCCGACCCAACAGGTCTTGAAGGCGCGTCCCGGACGAAGCCCGCCCGCGATGTCGAAGATCAGCTCGCGCAGCGTGGTGTCGCCGAGCACGATCTCGTAGTTGCCCGGCTTCATCACGTGACCGGAGATCGAAAACAGCTTGCTGCCGGGGCTCTTTTCCGGACCGATCGCCGCATACCAGTCGCCGCCGTTCTCGATGATCGGCGGAAGAGCGGCCAGCGTCTCGACGTTGTTGATGAGCGTGGGCGAGTGGTACAGGCCGGCCACCGCGGGAAACGGCGGCTTCAACCGCGGCTGGCCGCGCTTGCCCTCGAGGCTCTCGAGCAGCGCCGTCTCCTCACCGCAGATGTACGCACCCGCACCCAGGTAGATGGTCACGTTGCAGGCGTAGCCCGACCCGGCGATGTTGTCGCCGACGTAGCCGGCCGCCTTGGCTTGCGCGAGTGCCGCGCGCAACACGTTCGCCTGGTGCTCGTACTCGCCGCGCAGATAGATGTAGGTCTGGTGCGAGCGCACGGCGTAGCCGGCCATCACGATCCCTTCCAACAACTGGAAGGGGTTGAACTCGATGATCTCGCGGTCCTTGAAGGTGCCCGGCTCGGACTCGTCGCCGTTGCACACCACGTATGAGGGGTGCGGCGAATCCTTCGGCAGGAAGCTCGCCTTGCGCCCCATCGGGAAGCCGGCGCCGCCGCGGCCGCGAAGGCCGGACCGGTGGAACTGGTAGAGCACGTCGTCGGAATCCATGCCGAGCGCCTTCTTGAGCGCCACGTACCCGCCGGCGGCCTCGTAATCGGCCAGGTCCGTCAGATGTTTGCCGGCGGTGGTGTGCCGGTACACGTTGTTCATGATCGGCATCGCGCTACCGCCAAAGCTCGCGTGGACGGTCGGCGGCGCGCAGCTCGTCGAGTAGCGCGTTGGCCTCGGATTGCCCGAGCGGGCCGATGGTGTTCTCGGCGTCCACCTGGATGCACGGCGCCTTGTCGCAGGCGCCAAGGCACTGGGCCTCCTGGATGGTGATCGCGCCGTCGGGAGTGGTGACCGCGCCGTGGCTGTGTTCCACCCCCAGGTGCTCGCACATTCCCTCGATCAGCTCGTCGCTGCCGCGCAGCATGCACGAGAGGGTGATGCACACGGACACCACGCGCTTGCCGACCGGCTCAAGGTAGAGGCGGTCGTAGAAGGAGGCGACACTTTCGACGTACGCCTGCGAGTAGCCGGTGGCCTCGGCGACGGCGGCGAGCGCCTCCGGCGGCAGCCACCCCTGCTCGGTCTGTGCGTACTTCAGGGCGGGCAGCACGAGTGAGCGCCCGTCGGCGTACTCGTGGCGGATCGGATCGATGTGCGCCTTGATGTCGGCTGCGGTCATCGGTCCACGCCCCCCATCACGTTGTCGAGTGAACCGATCATCGCGACGAGATCGGCCAGGTATTGGCCCTTCGCCATGGGGCGCAGCGCCTGCAGGTTGACGAAGCTCGCGTCGCGCATGTGGACGCGGTACGGCTTTGTGCCGCCGTCGCTCGCCACGTAGCACCCGATCTCACCGCGCGGGCTTTCCACGCCGCTGTACACCTCGCCCGCCGGCACGCGGTAGCCCTCGGTGACCAGCTTGAAGTGGTGGATCAGCGCCTCCATCGAGACGGCGAGCTCTTCGCGCGGCGGCAGGACGACCTTGCGGTCGTCGGCGATGTGGCTGCCCTCGGGAATCGAGTCGAGTGCCTGTTGGATGATCTTCGTGGACTCGCGGATCTCGCGCATGCGCACGCGGAAGCGATCGTAGGCGTCACCGTTCTCGAACGTCGGAATGTCGAACTCGAAGCGCTCGTACCCGGTGTACGGGTTGGACCTGCGCAGATCGTGCGGCACACCGGCGGCCCGCAGCGCCGGGCCTGTGACTCCGAGCGCGACCAGCTCGTCGGCCGGCAGAACACCCACACCCACCAGACGATCCAGCCAAATCTGGTTCCCGGCCACCAGCTGCTCGTACTCGTCCACATGGCCGGGCATGGCGTCGACGAACTTGCGCAGCTCGGCTTCGAAGCCGTCGGGCATGTCGTCGGCACATCCACCGACCTGGAAGTAGCGGCTGTTCATCCGCTCGCCCGAGATCATCTCGCCCAGGTCGAGCGCCGCGTCGCGTTCACGGTAGGTGAAGAAGAACACCGAGATGGCGCCGAGTTCCAGGCCGCTCGTGCCGAGCCACACCAGGTGACTGGCGATGCGGTTGAGCTCGAGCATGATCACGCGCAGGTACTGGGCGCGCACCGGCACCTCGAGGCCGAGCAACTTCTCCACCGACGTGCAGTACGCCAGGGTGTTGGAGTACGGCGACAGGTAGTCCATGCGCGTCACGAGCGTGATGGCCTGCCACCACGTCTTGTTTTCGCACTGCTTTTCGATGCCGGTGTGCAGGTAGCCGATCACCGGGTGCAGATCGAGCACCGTCTCGCCGTCGAGCTCGGTGATGAGGCGCATCACACCGTGGGTGGAGGGATGCTGCGGTCCGAGGTTGATGACCATCGGCCTGCGAATGCCGGGATCCTCCTCCACGGCCTCGTTCAGCGCGATGCGCGCCGAAGCCTCCTCGGGTGTGAACGCCTCCACCTGCGCGATGGCGCGCTCGGTCTCGGTCAGGCCACGACCCTCGCGTCGCGCTGCCTCCAGCACGCCGCGCGCTTCGGATGCCAGCGGGAATCCGCCGGCGATGCCTTCGTCATTTTGTGGTGGCGTCGGTTCAGAGCTCATCGCTGAACGCCACCTCCTCGCCGCCGAGCGGGTAGTCCTTGCGCAACGGATGGCCCACCCAGTCGTCGGGCATCAGGATGCGCGCCAGGTCCGGGTGGCCGGTGAACCGCACCCCGAACATGTCGTACACCTCGCGCTCCAACCAGTTGGCGCCCGGCCAGACCGGGACGACCGAATCGACTCGGGGATCCTCGGCGCCGGCCCAGACACGAAGACGGATTCGGGCGGCACTCTCCATCGAGTACAGCTGGTAGGCCATGCGAAAACGGCCGGGCTCCTCGGGGAAGTCCACGCAGGTGACGTCGGTCAGCATGGTGAACGACGCCGGCGGGCCTTGCAGGAACCGGCAGACGTCGAGCAGCCGTTCGGACTTGACCTCGATCGTGGTCTCGCCGAATTCCTCGTATTCGTCGACGATCGCTCCGGGGCGGGCGCTCCCAAGCATGATGGCGATGTCGCTCAGGATTGTGCCTTCTCTTGCTCAAGGTCGGCCATCAGCTGCTTGCTCGACCGCTGGCCCTTGGATGAGCCCATCTTGGTCTGCAACAGCTGGAAGCCCTCGATCAAACCCTCGGGACGGGGCGGGCAACCGGGCACGTACACGTCGACCGGCACGATCTTGTCGACACCCTGCACGAGTGCGTAGTTGTTGAACACGCCGCCGCTGGACGCGCAGGCGCCCATCGAGATGACCCACTTGGGCTCGAGCATCTGCTCATAGATGTGGCGCAGGACCGGCGCCATCTTCTGCGACACGCGACCGGACACGATCATCAGGTCGGCCTGGCGCGGGCTCGCGCGAAACACCTCGGCGCCGAAGCGCGCGATGTCGATGCGCGGCGCGACGGTGTGCATCATCTCGATCGCGCAGCATGCGAGGCCGAATGTGGCCGGGAAGACCGACGAGGCTTGCGCCCAGGCGCGGACCTTGTCGACGGTGGTGAGCAAGAGCCCCCGGTTGACGAAGTCCGATACCTCGGGGTCGCGCAGGTCCCAGTCGACGTCGGCGCCGGTGCGCGCGGAACGCTCTGCCGGTGTGCCGGGTGGTGGAATCAGCGCCATTCGAGTGCTCCCTTGCGCCACACGTAGGCCAGTCCGGCGCCGAGCACCACGACGAAGAGCGTGAGCTCCACGACGGCTGCGACACCCACGGACTTCAACACGACGGCGAGCGGATAGAAGAACGCGAGCTCGATGTCGAACACGATGAACAGCATGGCCGTCAGATAGAAGTCGATCGAGAACCGCTGGCGAACCGCACCGGTGGCGAGGATGCCGCTCTCATAGGGCAGCTCCTTGATCTTGTTGCGCCGCTTGCGGCGAAACAGGAAGGACGCGCCGAGCAGCGCACCGCCGACCACCAGGCCGATGGCGAAAAAGACGAGCACGGGAAGATAGTCACGCAGGGTCAACGGGTGGTGCTTCCTGAAAGTTCATCGCGCTGGCAACGGGAATCACTGCCACGGCGCAAACTTTGTGACACGCTAGCACCGGTCCGCCGGGCGCGCATCATCGTGGTGATCCGCACGATCTCACAGGGTTTTGTCCAGGTCTCGGCGAATCACGTCGTATTGCGGGAGCACAAAGTTCGTGGACCGGCGCGCCGACGGGCCGCCGACCGGCGCCGCTCAGGCGAAGTACGTGTCGTCGTGGCTGTACGGCGGCGAGCAGCAGCACAGAAGGCGCAGCGGTTCAGCGCTCGTCGCGGTGATCTGGTGCCACGCCCCGGGCGGGATCAGGATCGCGTCGCCGGGAGCGACATCCCGCTCGACGCCGTCGATTTCCATGTGCCCGGCGCCATGCGTGATGTAGTAGATCTCTTCCGCACGGCGGTGGTAGTGACGCTGCGTCGACTGGCTCGGCGCGAGGGTGGCCTCCGCGAGACTCTGATTGGCGGCGTTGGTGGTGGCCGGACCGAACAGCTCGCGGATCGTGCTGCCGTCGGCGGTGGTGAACGCGTCTGCGCGTTCCAGGTTTGCGACATCCATGGGTCCAGCCTAATGGTCGGACCGGGTCGTGGTGTCGCCGAAACCACAGCGTATGCTCGCGCCATGAAGACGTTCAACCTGTACGGCGACGAATGGGACGGGGAAGAGACGCGCCCCGGCTGGACGAGCAAGGACGGGTGGGTTGGCTCTCGACTCGGCGCCGAGTTGCTCGGCGGAAGCGTCTATGAGCTCGCCGCCGGGGACCGCTTGTGGCCCTACCACGCCCACCACGCCAACGAAGAGTGGCTCATCGTGCTGCGCGGCACCCCGACGCTGCGCACCCCGGACGGTGTGCAGGTGCTCGCCGAAGGGGACGTGGCGGTGTTCGTCCGCGGACGCGCCGGCGCGCACCAGGTGCGAAACGACACGGCAGCGCCGGTCCGCGTGCTCATGATGTCCTCCATGGTGGCCCCGGACATCGTCGAATACCTGGACTCGGGAAAGGTCAGCGCCAGCGCCATCGACGGGACGCGGATCATTCACGGTCCGCCCGGGCCGATCCTCGACTACTGGGACGGTGAGGACGGGTGACCCACCGGGACCGCTAACGTCCCTGCAGATGGATCGTCTGGACCTCTTTCGCACGCTCGCCGCCGACCAGCCGGACGAGCCGCGCGCTCGCTACGGATACGCGAACGAACTTGTGCGGGCGAAGCGGTGGGAGGAAGCGGCGCACGAACTGCAGGCGTACCTCGCCCTCGCCGAGGATGAGGGCAACGCGTGGGGCAAGCTCGGCGATGCGCTCGCCCACCTCGGTCGCACCGACGAGGCTGCCGACGCATATCTGAGCGGTATCGATCAGGCGACAAAGTTCGGTCACACCGGAATGGCGGACGATTTCGCCACGGCACTCGAGGCCCTGTGAAAGCACTGACGGTCACGTCCTGGGGCGCAACCCCGTCAATCCACGAGGTCGACGAGCCCAGGCGGCAGCCGGGATTCAGCGTCCTTCGCATGCTTGCCGCCGGCGTCAACCCGGTCGACCTCGCGATCGGATCGGGGCGCTTCTACGGCGACATGCCCGATCCGCCGTTCATCGTCGGCGCCGAGGTCGTCGGCGAAGTCGTGGAATCGGACACCGTGCCGCTCGGCACCAGGGCCTGGGGCATCGTCACCACCGGCGGCTTCGCCGAGTACTGCAGCGTTCCCGACGGTCACCTGATCCCGGTGCCCGACGATGTGGACGACACCACGGCGGCGGCCTACGGCATCGCAGGGCTCGCCGGGTGGATGAGTGTTCGCACCCGCGGTGAAGTGCGCGAGGGCGAGACGGTGCTGGTGCTCGGAGCGAGCGGCGTCGTCGGCCAGGTGGCCATCCAGACCGCCCGCCAAAGCGGCGCGGGACGCATCGTTGCCGTCTCGCGAACCAAGGAGGGCGTCGAACGTGCCCTCGGACTGGGCGCCGACTGGTTCGTCGCGATCGGTGACGGCGACGTGGCCACCGAGTTGCGCGACTCCTGCGCGCCGGGCGCCGACCTGATCATCGACATGCTGTGGGGGCCGCCGTTCCAGATGGCCCTGGGCGCAGCGGCGCCGCGCGCCAGATTCATCCAGGTGGGCAACGCCGCGGCGACCACCGCCACGGTCCCGGGCGGATCCCTGCGCGGCGGACGGTTCGACGTCCGTGGGTTCAGCGTGTTCACCGAGGCCCACGCCGACGTGGCGCGCTCGTACCACGACCTGCTCGCCATGGTCCACGCCGGAGCGATTCGCCTGGCCGTCGAGCCGCTTCCCTTGGTGGAGGCCCCGGTTGCGTGGATGCGCCAGGCAGCCGGCACGGCGGGGCGCAAGCTCGTGCTCGTCAACCCGTAGGCGGCGCGATGGCGGCCGACACCCAGGTCCATCTGCGCTCCGCCGCCGCGATGTGGCAGCGAAATGCCCTGATCGGGCGCAAGACGATCCTCACCACACTCGGTCCCAGGTTCGTCGAGGCGCTCGCCTACCTGCTGATCATGGGCATGGGGCTCGGCACGTATCTGCGTACGGTCGACGGCGTCGACTACGTGCAGTTCATCGCCCCGGGCGTCGCCTGCTCCAGCGTCATGTTCGGCGCAATCCTGGAGACCACCTACAACGCCTTCGTGCGCATCTACGTGCGCCGCGTCTACTCGGCGGCGATCACCACCCCCCTGTCGGTGGGTGACGTCGTGGTTGGCGAGTACATGTGGGCCACCACCCGCGGGGTCATCTACGGCACGGTGTTCGGCATCGTGATGGCAGCCCTCGGCCTGATCGCCTCCTGGTGGGCGCTGCTCGTACCGGTCATGTTCGTGATCGGCGCCCTGTGCTTCGCGGTGATCGGGATGCTGTACACGGCGGCCGTCTCCAACATCGAGCACTACAACATCTTCTTCACCGGCCTGCTGACGCCGATGTTCCTGTTCGGCGGCATCTTCTTCCCGTTCGATCAGCTGCCGCAGTGGGCGCAGATCGTCGGGTGGTGTCTGCCACTGTCGCACATGGTCCAGGGCACTCGCGACCTGGTGCTCGGCACCGTCAGCTGGCTGACGTTCGGGCACGCCGCCGCGCTGGTGGCGCTGACCGCCCTCCTGTTTTGGCTGCCGATCCGCATGATGGGCCGACGGCTGATCGATTAGCGGACCGCACGCCCACGGGAGCGTGCGGCCCGGCGTGAATCAGCCTATGACGACCTTGCCGGCACAGGGCAGAACGGATTGCGCCGCACCGGTTTGGCGCGACCGCCGTACAGCCGCACGGCCCGCTGGGCATCGATCTGTTCGATCACCCGGCAGCGCCACACCGAGGAGGAGGGCGGCATCGGACACCGGTCGCCACCCCGGTCGCTGCCGGACCGGTTCATGAGCGAGCACCTGGTGGTCTCATGCCCGAGGCCGAGGACGTGACCGAACTCGTGGGTGAGCGCGAACACCTGGTTCTCGCGGCTGCAGCGGCCACCGTAGATCAACACGTTGGCATGGCGCATCCGTCCGTTGGCGGCGGTGTAGTCGGTCACGCCTGCGCCACACGCCGAGATGGAGCGACTCGCACTCACCACGACGTTGGCGCGCCGACGACTCGTCGTGCGAACCAGGCGGACGTTCACTCCACTGCCGTTCCATCGGGCGGCCGCTTCCGCCACCGCGGAATGGCGGTTGGTGGCGTCGAAGTAGGTCACGGTCCGTGACGACCATTTGACGCCGAGGAATGGGCTGGCGCTGGCCGAGCCGACACCGACGGTCAGGGTGATCGCCACCATCGACAGCCACCGGGCGCGCGGGATTGCGCCCTTCCACAAAGCATTCATGGTCGTCCTTCCTCCAGTCAGACGGTCCGGTGACGCTACCGGGGCGCCGTCGGCAAACAAATTCGGCAGGCATCACCGGGGCTCCGACCGCCGACGCTGCGACAATGCGCCGTCGAAAATTCGGGTGAGGAGGTGGACCGTGTGGAAGGACTTCAAGGCCTTCGCCTTCGGTGGGAATCTGGTCGATCTGGCGATCGGCTTCATCATCGGCGCGGCGTTCGCCGGCCTGGTGGAGTCGCTCGCCACCAACGTGATCATGGATGTCGTCGCCGCAGTGACCGGCCAGGGATCCACGGAGTCGCTGACGTTCGGCCTGAACGGTGGCGAGGTGCACTACGGCAGGTTCTTGGCGTCGCTCGTGAGCTTCGTGATCCTTGCCGGAATCCTGTTTCTCATCGTCACGGCGATCAAGCGCGCGGGCCTCGGAAACTTCCGCGCCCAAGGGCAGCGGGAGTGCCCGTTCTGCAAGGAGTTCATCGCGGTCGATGCGATCCGGTGCCGACACTGCACAAGCGCCGTTGAAGCGGAGGCGCCCGATCCCGAGGACGCCGGGTTGCAGATCACGTGAGCACTGCCGACCGGCCGCCGCGTACGATGGGTTGACGTGATCACACCGACGATTCCTGGTCTGCGCGTTCTCGTTGCACGGGGCTCACTCGTCGTGCTCGCCGTCCTGCTCGCGTCCGGATGTGGGTCGACGACGCGGCAGGACACCGATGCCACGCTCACCGCGCTGGTCACCTACGTCGACGCGGAGGTCGAGGTCGCTTCAGACGCCGGCGCGTGTCGCGACGAGCTGGCACGGGATCGGTCGACCATTTCCGCCGACACCGCGATCTGCCTCGCGGGATTCGCCCAGACGTTGCTCGAGCGCGCAGAAGCGGTCTCCACGTCGGCTGCGCCCGCCAAAGGATCCTCGGCAGGGTGCGTCACGTCCCGGGCAGATCTCGCTCATGCGGCACGCGCGACACGTGACGCATGGCGTCGTGTCATCGACCTGGTGCGCGACACGACGACCGCCAACGACGAACTGAGCTCCGCCGAAATGGGTCTGGCGATCGCGTCCGCCGATGAACGGGCCGACACCCTGATCACGGTCGAGCTCGCCGCATTCGGCAAGGCCTGCCTGTCCGAATCGGATGCCCGTCGCGCCGAGGAGCTGCCCGACCGCCACCGCGCAGCGGCCCACAGGACAGGTCAGTCGATCTGAGGGCCAAAAACCTGCGAATTGCAGGATGAATAGTTAACCGTTCTGGTGTCAGACACCAGAACGGTTAACTGCACGCCCGTCGGTGGTGCCCGGCCTCACGACCCGGCACCACCCACATGAAACGTGATTAGACGGCAGCCGTGATGCGGGCCAAGCCGGCGGCTTCCGCCGCCTCGCGCACAGCCTTCGCCACCGCGGGGACCAGCTGCGGATCGAACACCGAGGGGATCACGTGATCCTGACCGACCGCGCCACCCATGCTCGCGGCGATCGCCTTGGCGGCGGCCATGATCATCGAGCGGTCGATGTCCTTGGCGCGACAGTCGAGCGCGCCGCGCCAGATTCCCGGGAAGGCGAGCGTCGAGCTGATCTGGTTGGGAAGGTCCGGACGGCCGGTGCCGTAGACGAACGCGCCGCCGGCGGCCGCGGCCTCCGGGCTCACGTCCGGCGTCGGCATTGCGAGCGCCAGGATGATCGGCTTGTCGGCCATCGTCTTGATGTCGTCGGCGTCGATGACACCCGGGACCGACAGACCGATGAACACGTCCGCGCCCTTGACGAGTTCCTTGACGGACCCTTCCTTGCGATTCTGGTTCGTGTTCTCGGCGATCCACTGCAGCTCGGGACGCTCCTGCGGGGTGCCCGCGTGAAGCGCGCCGCCACGGTGGCAGGTGATGATCTCCCCGACGCCGGCGGCCTGAAGCAGCCGCGCAGTCGCCACACCGCTCGGGCCGAGCCCGGCGATCACGACGGTGGCGTCCGCCATCGACTTGCCCGCGAGTTCGAGCGCATTGATGAGCGCGGCGAGGATCGCCGCGGCGGTGCCGCCCTGCATGTCGTGCATCACCGGAATGTCGATGACCTCACGCAGCTTGTCCTGGATCTCGAAGCACTTCGGCGCCGCCATGTCGGTGATGTGCACACCGGCGAACACCGAGACGATCTTGGCGATGGTCGCGACGATCTTGTCCGGATCCTTCTCGTCAAGCGGAAGGGGGAAGCCGTCCACGCCCGCCATCTCGCGCAAGAACATGCACTTCGCTTCGGCGGCCGGGAGCGCGGCGAGCGGACCGAGGTCACCCTGGCCGACCACGTTTGAGCCGTCGGTGATGACCGCGACGCTGTTGCCGCGGATCGTGAGATCCCAGGTGCGCTCCTCGTCGTGGTGGATCGCCATGCACACGCGGGCCACACCCGGCGTGTACGCCATCGACAAGTCGTCGCGACTGGTCAGTGCCGCAGCGTTCACCATCGTCATCTTGCCGCCGACATGGGCCTGGGTGACACGATCGTGTGCCGAGATCACCGTCACGCCGGGCAGCGCGTCAAGAACACCCACGACCTTCTGCCCCTGCTCCGCGTCCGCCGTGGAGATGGCGATGTCGCGGATGATCGAGCCCTTCGAGGACCGTACGATGTCGACCCCACCAATGTCCGCGCCGGTCTCGCCGATCGCGGCCATGACGCGTCCGAAGTTTCCGATCGTTGACTCGATCTCGGCGCGAATTGTGAGGCTATAGCTGTGTGTGTTCGGCATCTGGCCCTCGGTTGGAGTCGTCTCGACGGGCGCTCTCGCGCACCGTCGCACGAATTGCGACAGGGTTGTAAAGAGTACCTGAGCAGGGAACCTTGATCTTCAGGGAGGGCTCACCATTGGACGCACGGCCCACAGGTGCGCGACCATCGGCCCGCCAACCAGGGGTTGGGTGACCTACCCGCGGGGTGTTCGGCGACGCTGTGCGGCGTCCGTGACGGCCCGACTGAGTGCCAGCAGCCCGCCGGCGGCGCTTGCCGCGAGCCCACCCAGGCGGCCGTCCCAACCAGGCCGGTGGTAGCGATGCAGGTCGCCGATGCTGCGCGCCCAGGCGATACGCGACTTGACCGTCATTCCAGACTTGCCGCCCAGATGAACCACCGTTGTGCGTGGCCAGTACTGCACGCGCCAGCCGTGTTCGGCGACACGCAGGCACAGGTCGATGTCCTCGCCGTACATGAAAAAGCGCTCGTCGAAACCGCCGAGCTCGTGCAGCACGTCCGCCCGGCAGAACATCACGGCGCCACTCACCGCCTCGACATCGGCGATCTCGTCGTCGCGCACCCACCCCACGGTGTAGCGCCGCGACCGCCGCCCGCGCAGCACGCGGTCCAGGCGGGTGACGTGGCAGAACACACCCCACAGTGTCGGGAAGCCGCGACGACAGTTCGGATCGATCCGACCATGTTCATCCTCGACACGCGGGGTCAGGATGCCGACCGTCGGATGACGGCGAAGTTCCGTGGCGCAGGCCTGAAGCGCCTCGGCCGTAATCCGGGTGTCCGGATTGAGCAGCAGGATCACGTCGCCGTCGGCCTTCGCAATTGCGCGATTGTTGGCCGCTCCGAATCCGTGGTTCACGGCCGACGCCTCCATCTGCACCCAGGGGAAGCGCTCGGCAACGGCCGCGGGCGTACCGTCGGTGGAGGCGTTGTCGACGAGCAGTACCTGCAACGACATCGAGCGTCGGATCAGGTCCAGGTCCCCAAGGACGTCGAGCAGATGATCGCGACACTGGTAGGAGACGATCACGACCGACACCAACGCGGGTGCCGCGGACGGGTCAGCCACGACGATCGGCAACCGGTGTGCAACGCCCAAGGCGCGGGGAAGGGGCCGACATCGCCCGCATGATACGCCCGCCGCCCAGCGCAGATGCAGGGACAATGCGCGTCCTGGGACATCTGCCCCGGCCCCGGCGTGAGGGCTCGCCAGCTGGCAGAGTCCGACCATGACGCCCCACCGCGCGAACTTGCCGATGGACAAGCTGGCGCGGCCCGACGCGATGATCGAGGTGATGCAGTTCCGCAACACCGCGATCGGCGACGGCGCCGACGGTGCTCGCGACCCCCACCGTCACGACTACCACGAGCTCTTGTGGGTGTGCTCCGGAGAGGGGCACCACCGTATCGACGGCGCCGTGGCCGGGTTCACCCCGGGCTCGGTCACGATCATTGGACGTGGTCAGGTCCATGTGCTTGAGCGAGGAGTCGACCTGGTCGGCGCGGTGGTGCGCTTTCGGGAGGAGATGCTCGCCGACTGCGGTGGACTCGCCTGGATCCTGCACACCCCACGCTGCCAGGTGGCGACGGTTCCACCCTCCGATTCGACGCACATGAATGCGCTCGTGTCGGCGCTCACCGCGGAACTCGCACGCCCTCCCGACAGTGCGAGTCTGGATGTGGAGCGGCATCTGCTCGCCACGATCCTGCTGCTCGTGGAGCGTTGGCTCGCGGCCTCGCAGGCGGAGCGGCCGGTTGTTGCCGACAACGCCGTTCAGCTGCACCGCCGCTTCAGCGCCCAACTGGAGACGGACTTCGCGCGCCACCACGACGCCGCGCACTACGCCCAGGCGCTGCGGGTGCCGGCGGCGGCGCTTTCGCGTGCGCTTGTCGAGGCGTCGGGGCGAACCACGAAGGAGCTGATTTCCGACCGGGTGATGCTCGAGGCATCGCGCCTGCTGTTGTTCAGCGACCTGTCGATCGGCGAGATCGCCTACCGCACCGGCTTTCGCGACCAGCTGTACTTCTCACGGGCGTTCAAGCGCAACCGCGGCGCGGCGCCGAGCGACTACCGGGCCGCCCAGCGCCGGGAGAACGTCCAGACCGGGTAGCCCGTGTTACGACTCCCGGTCGTAGTCGACGGCCGGCTCGCCGTCGACCGTCGCCGAAAAGTCCGGCACCTCGAGCTGCAGCCCTCGATCGGTTCGCTGGTAGCCGGTCGACTCGGGCCGCTTCGGCAACTTGAGCGCGGGGCGGTCCACCTTCTCGTACGGAATCGAGCTCAGCAGGTGATGGATCATGTTGAGGCGGGCGCGCTTCTTGTCCTCGCTCTCCACCACGTTCCAGCGCGCCTCGGGGATGTCCGTGTGCACGAACATCTCGTCCTTGGCGCGTGAGTAGTCCTCCCACCGAGTCAGGGATTCCATGTCGGTGGGCGACAGCTTCCACTGCCGCATGGGGTCGGTCAGCCGCGACTTGAACCGCTTCTGCTGCTCGGCGTCGCTCACGCTGAACCAGTACTTGCGCAAGATGATGCCCTCTTCGATCAGCATGCGTTCGAAGATCGGCACCTGGTGCAGGAAGCGCCGATGCTGCTGCGGGGTGCAGTACCCCATCACGTGCTCGACACCGGCGCGGTTGTACCACGACCGGTCGAACAGCCGGATCTCGCCGGCGGCCGGCAGATGCGGGATGTAGCGCTGGAAGTACCACTGCGTGCGCTCACGATCGGTCGGCATCGGGAGCGCAACGATCTGACACACGCGCGGGTTGAGGTACTCGACCATGCGCTTGATGGCCCCGCCCTTGCCCGCGGCGTCACGTCCCTCGAAGACCACGACGAGTCGCTGGCCCGTGCTTCGGATCCACTCCTGCATCTCCACGAGCTCAGCCTGCAGCTTCAGCAGCTCCGTCTCGTAGATCTGGCGATCCATCTTCTTGCGCTTCGGTGGCGGCGCGTCGCGAGTCCCGTTTTTATTGTTGCCCATCACGTCATCCTAACGGGCGGCGACACCGCGGAAAACACTGATTTGCGGCGCCTTCCAGATCACTGAACGGCAGTCCGGATCGGGCGCAGGAACATCGCCGGGGCGCATCGGGGGCCGACGAGCGGCCCCCGATTCACCCGCGGGTGTCGACGACGGTCGCCTATCCGGCGGTCGCGACCCGATCGAGCCGTACTGCGAGCGGCTCGCCGTCGAGCACGTGCTCCTCGCGATGGATGCCCGCAAACGGCGCGCCATGGCCGATCGAGATCTCATCGCTGAGGGTCTCCGACTGGATGTGCGCCCCGTGTGCGTGCACCGCCTCGCGGATCGCACCGGAACCGTCCAGGTGCAAAAGGATGTGCTCCTCAACCCGAAGTCCCGCGGCCTTGCGCGCGGCCTGCACCGCGTGGATGACTTCGCGGGCGAGGCCTTCCAACCGCAGATCGTCGTTCAGCTCGGTGGCGAGACCCACGGCAACCGGCCCGTCGTTGGCAACCACGTAGCCCTCCGACGGATGCACTTCGCGCAGCACATCGTCGCCGCCGATGGCGTGCGACTCACCGGCGACGGTGATGGACACCGAGTCGCCGCCGTCGAGTGCGTTGACGACCGTCGGCCCGTCCAAGGCACCGAACGCTGTCGCAACGTCGGGCATGGACTTGCCGAAGCGCGGCCCGAGC
The DNA here is from genome assembly GCA_937871165.1 of uncultured Actinomycetes bacterium. Classification (GTDB taxonomy): domain Bacteria; phylum Actinomycetota; class Thermoleophilia; order Miltoncostaeales; family Miltoncostaeaceae; genus CALMEC01. Next base: position 5,677 of record CALMXK010000056.1, on the reverse strand, counting down.
GTGCGGTAGTTCGGCTTGATGGTGACGTGCAGCAGATCGGCCGGGTCGGTCACGAAGCGCACCGACTTGACGTTCAACTCGTCGGCGATCAGGCCGGTGTGGGCGTCCATCGCGGCTGCGTCGGCCGGAGCGCATGCGACCACCGCCTCGGCGAGCGGCTGGCGTACACGGATCTTCGCTTCCTTCCGTGCGGAGCGGCCGAGTGAGACCGCGCGACGAACCTCGTCCATCGCGTGCACCAGCTGCGGGTCGGCGCGTCCGCCCGAGGTGGGCCAGTCGACCAGGTGCACACTCGACGGGGCGGCCGAGTCATGGGCCGCCACGAGGTTGACGTACATCTCGTCCGCCAGGAACGGACAAAACGGTGCAAGCAACTTGGCCGTGGTGGCAAGGCACTCGTGCAAGGTGGCGAAGGCGGCCTGCTGATCGGCACGGTCGTCAGAACGCCAAAAGCGGCGACGACACGTGCGCACGTACCAGTTGGAGAGCTCGTCCACGAAGTTCGCGATGGCGCGACCGGCGGTCGCAGCGTCATAGTCCGCGAGCTGCGCCGTCACCTCGTCCACCGTCTCGTCCAAGCGCGCAAGCGCCCACTGGTCGATCGCCGGACGGTCGGCCACCTCGGGCGCGCCCATCTCGGGCGACCACCCGTCGGGAAGCGACGCGTAGGTGACGAGGAACGAGTAGGTGTTCCACACGGTGAGCAGGAAGCGGCGCATGGCCTCTTCGATGGCGTCCAGACTGAAGCGAAACGACTCACCGGCCTGCTGCGCCGTGAGCAGGTACCAGCGAAACGGGTCCGCCCCGTACTTGTCGAGCACCGTCCACGGCTCGATGACGTTGCCCTTGGTCTTGCTCATCTTCTGGCCGTCGGTGTCGAGGATGTGACCCAGACACACGACGTTGCGGTAGGCGACGCTGTCGAACAGCATCGTGGCCTCCGCGTGCAGCGAGTAGAACCACCCGCGCGTCTGGTCCTGCGCCTCGCAGATGTAGTCGGCCGGAAACTTGCCCTCGAGCGCCTGCTCACCGGAGAACGGGTAGTGCTGCTGGGCGAACGGCATGGCGCCGCTGTCGTACCAGACGTCGATCACTTCGGGCACACGGTGGGCCTCGCCACCGCACGCGCACCGCACGACCACGTCGTCGACGTAGGGCCGGTGCGGATCGAAGTCCTCGCCCGGAGGATTGACCGCCTTGGCACGCAGGTCGTCGAACCCGCCGACCGCCGTGATCTGCGAACACTCGTCGCAGCGCCACAGCGGCAGGGGTGTGCCCCAGTAGCGCTCCCGCGAGATCGCCCAGTCCACGTTGTCCTCGAGCCAGCGACCGAACCGCCCGTCGCGCACCCGGGACGGATGCCACCCGACCGTCTGGTTGAGCTCCATCATGCGCTCGCGCACGTCGGTGGTGCGGATGTACCAGGACGGCTTGGCGTAGTAGAGCAGCGGCGTGGCGCAGCGCCAGCAGTGCGGATAGGTGTGGGTGTAGGTCAGCTCGCGAAAGAGGCGTCCGCGACTGTTGAGATCCGCGATCAGGTCGCGGTCGGCGTCCTTCACGAACCGACCCGCGAAGCCGGTGATCTGTTCGGTGAACAGACCCTGCTTGTCCACCGGGTTGGTGAGCGGCAGGTCGTTTGCGCGACCGACGGCCATGTCGTCCTCGCCGAATGCCGGGGCGATGTGCACGATGCCGGTGCCGTCCTCCGTTGTCACGAAGTCGGCGGACACGATGCGGTGCGCACCGGGGACGAACGGGAACGGGGGGTCGTAGGTGCGACCGACCAGGTCGGACGCGGCGATCTCGCGGACCACGGGGGTGCCCTCGCCGAACACCTTGTCCACCAGTGCTTTCGCGAGGATCAGGCGATCGCCGCCGTTGTCGACCTCGGCGTAGGTCACGTTCGGATGGATCGCGGCGGCCTGGTTGCTCGGCAGCGTCCAGGGCGTCGTGGTCCACACCAGCAGGCTGAGCGTCGGGTCGTCCGTCAACGGGAAGCGCACGAAGATCGACGGGTCGTCGACATCCTTGTAGCCCTGCGCCACCTCATGGCTCGACAGCGCCGTGCCGCAACGCGGGCAGTACGGCACCACCTTGTCGGCCTCGTAGATCAGACCCTTGTCCCACAACGCGGCGAGACTCCACCACACCGACTCGACGTACGTGGCGTCCATCGTGCGATAGGCCGTGGACATGTCCACCCAGAAGCCGATCCGCTCGGTCAGGCGCTCCCACTCGTCCAGGTAGCCGCTGACCGACTCGCGACACCGCGCGTTGAACTCCGCGATGCCGAACGCTTCGATCTCGGGCTTGCCGCTGATGCCGAGTTGCTTTTCGACCTCGATCTCCACCGGCAGGCCGTGACAGTCCCAGCCCGCGCGACGCTCCACGAAGCGCCCCTGCATCGTCTGGAAGCGCGGGAAGATGTCCTTGAACACGCGCGAGAGCACGTGGTGACTTCCGGGCCGCCCGTTTGCCGTCGGCGGCCCCTCGTAGAACACGAACGGCTCGCCGTCCTTGCGCAGCTCGAGACTCTTCGCGAAGACCTGGTCCTCACGCCAGCGCGCGAGGACAGCCTGCTCCATCGCGTCCCATCCTCCATCGGACCCGACCACCGCGGGTAGCGAACGCCAACTCACGCGTCATCCTCCAGGCGCGCAAATCCGGCGCGCACGTCGTGGAAATCGTTAAACGGAAAGAACTCTCGGCCCTGGGCGGCCAGATCCTCGGCAAGTCCCGCGCGAGCGAAGACGATGTCGGCGATCCCCGAACCGCATCGGTCCGAAATCCCGTCGCCAATCATGGCAATGCGTCGCCCGTTTGCATACTCGCGCATCGGGCCCCGCTTGCACGGACGGTCGCACAGCTCACAGCGCGTGCCGCGGTCGTCCCAGATGATCGTCGTGCCGGACCGATCGAACCGAGCGTCGTTCGCCACGAGCTCCAGGTCGAGACCCTGCCCGGCGAGCACCGGCTCGATCACTGAGCGAAAGCCGTTGGAACACACCAGCACCTGATGCCCCGCGGCCGTCGCCCACTCCACGAAGTCGCGGAATCCGGGGCGGACCGGCGCATGTTCGGCGACGACCCGGTGGACATCCGCCACGTCCACGCGAACGCTGTCGAATTCGGCCTGCAAGGCCTGCTCGACATTCATGGCGCCGCTTCGCAGACGGGGCTCGATCTCATCCCAAAGGGCGAGATCTCCGAACTCCTCCACGATGACATGGAGTGTGTCGCGCTGCGTGATGGTCCCATCGAAGTCGCACGCGATAAGCAGGGGATTCACAGACCGGGCAGGCTACCAGACCGCATATCGACCCCTGCCGTGGACCGCCGCGGGGTGGTTGTGAGCATAGGATGGACCCATGGCACCTCGGCCAATCTTCATCCATGGATCAGGCGGCGGCATCGAGAGCTGGGAGTTCCAGGAGCCGCGCTTTGACGGAAGCATGGTGATCGGCCTTCCGGGCCACCCGGTCGGCGCGCCGCTTCAGACGGTCGGCGGATACGCGGAATGGGTCGGCGCGGCGATCGCGGACGTTCCCGGGCCCAACGTGCTTGTTGGCCACTCCCTGGGTGGGGCGATCGCGCTGCAGGTCGCCCTGAACGAACCGGATCTGGTCGACGGGCTGGTGCTGGTCGGAACCGGCGCTCAGATCCCCGTCCCGCCGGCGTTGACGGTGGCCGCCCGAGCCGACGTGGCCATCGAGGCCCGCCGCCTGCTGACCCGGGGCTGGCACGACATCGAGCCTGCGACGCTGGAGGAGGAAGCCGAGCGCATCGCGCGCATCGGAGGCGAGACGCTTGCGATGGACTACGAGGCCTGCGCCGCGTGGAATGCGATGGATCGACTGCATGAGATCGCGATGCCGACCATGGTGGTGGTTGGCGACGAGGATCGCCTGACCCCTCCGGCCCGGTCGGATGAGCTCGTTCGAGGGATCGCCGGTGCGATCCTGGCGCGGGTGCCGGGCGCCGCCCACTGGGTGATGAAGGAGCAGCCCGAGACGTTCGACCGGATGCTCGCCGGATTTCTTGCGAGGGTTGAACTCGCCGGTGAGTGACCGCGTCGTGCTGATCGTGAACCCGGCCGCAACCCGAGCACGCGGGCCGCTGCGTGCCCAGGTGGTCAAGGCGCTCTCGGCACACGGGCTCGAGGCCGAGCATGAGACCACGCGCCAGATGCGCGCCGGTGATCTGGCCCGCCAGGCGGTGGCCGATGGGGCGACCATCGTGGTTGCGCTCGGCGGCGACGGAACGGTCAACGACATCGCGGGAGCGCTGGCCGACGGACCGGTGGCGCTGCTTCCACTCGCAGGCGGCAGCACCAATGTCTTCGCCCGCGCAATGGGGTGGCCCCATCCCGCCACCGACGCTGTTCCGCTTCTCGCCGCCGCACTCGCGACGCCGGTGATCCGAACCGTCAGACTCGGGGCGGTGCACACCGAGACGCTGACCCGGACCTTCTGCGTGAACGCCGGCGTCGGAATCGACGCGAACACCGTCCACCGGGTCGAGTCGCATCCGCTGCTCAAGCAGACACTGCGCCAGATGAGTTTCGGGCTTGTCTCGGTGGCCGAAGCGGTGCGCTCCACGCGCCGTGCGCCGTGCATCACAATGCAGGCCGACGACGACGACGAGCTGGAACTCTCGGCCGTCATTGTCGCCGCCGGTTCGCCGTACGCGTTCTTCGGCGCGCGTCCGCTGCAGCTGACCCCGGGAGCCGCGTTCGACGGGCGTCTTCGCTGGATGGGCATCGAGGAGACCGGCCCGCGCAACTTGACGACGGTGATCCGCGGCGGTCTCCAGGCGGGAAGCCACATCGGGCGCGAGGGCATTCACGACGGGTGGGCGTTGCGCGAGGTCGCCGTGCGCGTGGACCATCCCATCGCGGTTCAGGCCGACGGTGAGCCACTCGGCCGGTTCGCCGACATCCGTTTCACGCCCGGACCGGCGCTTCGCGTGGTCACCGTGCCGATCGCCGAACACGAAGCGGGTTGACTCCCCGCGAGCGGGTGCCGATACCTGTTGGTACTGCAACCGGATTTGGAGATTCGATGGAACGGATTCGCAAGGGACTGCACCTCACACGGATGTCCTGGGACGTGCTTCGCCGCGACGGCAGTCTGTTGCTGCTGCCGCTGTTGTCGGGCGTCGCGGCGATCGCCGTCATCGCGGCGACGTTCTTCGGCCTGTTTTGGGACGAGGCCCGGGCGCTGATCGACGTGGCCGCCACCGTCCGCGACGCCATGGGCCCGCTGGAGTGGGTGGTCTTCGCGCTCGTCAGCTACGTGCTGTCGTACATCGCCATCTTCTTCAACGTCGCGCTGATGTGTGCCGCCGACGAGCGCATGAACGGCGGCGATCCCACGGTGGCAAGCGCGCTGCGGGCCGCGTCCGACCACGCCCGCAGGATCGCGCCATGGGCGGCGGTCTCCGTGGTCGTGCAGTCGATCATCCGGGCGATCGAGGAGCGTGGCGGCATCGTCGGCCAGATCATCGGGACCGTGATCGGCGTCGGCTGGGCGCTCGCGACCTACCTGATCCTGCCGGTCCTGATCTTCGAAGGGGTGAGCGTACGCGAGGCGTTCACGCGTTCCAAGGACTGTCTCTTATACACATCTCCGAGCCCACGAGACTAAGGCGAATCTCGTATGCCGTCTTCTGCTTGAAA
>CALMXK010000055.1 GCA_937871165.1 uncultured Actinomycetes bacterium | reverse complement strand
TGCATCGGTCCTTGCGGGCCACGCGCTCGCACAACTGCTTCGCGGGCTGATCCCGATTGTGCTGATGTCCGTCACCGGTCTCGCGATCGGATGGCGCATCCACTCGTCGTTCGTGGACGCCGTCGGCGGCTACCTGCTGATGCTCCTGATCCTCTTCGCGATGATCTGGGTCGGCGTGCTTCTCGCAGCGCTGCTCTCAAGTCCGGAGGCGGTGCAAGGGCTCGCCTTTGTGCTGATCTTTCCGCTGACGTTCGTGGCGACGACCTTCGTGCCGTACCAGTCATTCGGCGGTGTTCTTCGTCCGTTTGTGGCGTGGAATCCGGTCTCCGCGTGGTCGCAGGCCCTGCGCAAACTCCTTGGCAACCCGCTCGGCGAAACGGACGGGGCGAGCGCCTGGAGCATGAGCCACCCGGTTGCCTACAGCGTGATCACCGCCTGCGCGATCATCGCCATCTGTGCGCCACTGGCGATTCGGGCCTATCAGCGGTCGACCACCGCCTGACGGTGTCTGCGCGCCCCGTCGTCGCGCGTCGCTACTGTGCGTCCATGCCATCCATTGTTTGGGAAGTGACTGCCGCCGATGAGTGATCGCATCCTCGGGGCGAGCCTGGACGAGCTTCGTGCGACACGCACGAGTGTGAAGTGGCGTTGGTTCCCGCAGGACGTGCTTCCGGTTTGGGTGGCCGAGATGGACGCACGCCCATGCGAACCGGTGGTCGACGCCGTGACCACGGCGCTTTCGTGTGGTGACACCGGCTACGGGTGGGCTCCGCCGTTTGCCGCGGCGTTTGCCGACTTCGCCGGTGCGCGCTGGGGCTGGCAGGTGGACCCCGACCACGCGCTCGTCCTGCCGGACGTGATGATCGGCGTCGCGGAAATCATTCATGCGCTCACCAACCCGGGCGACGCCGTGGTGATCAGCCCGCCGGTCTACGACTCGTTCTTCGGGTTTGTGGAGTCCACGCGCCGCAGGCTTGTGACCGCCCCGCTCGATACTTCAGGTCGATTGGACATGGCGTCGCTCGACCGGGCTTTCCGTGACGCCGGCGCCGGTTCGATCTACCTGCTGTGCAGCCCGCACAACCCCACCGGGACGGTGCACAGCGCGCAGGAGCTCACCGAACTTGCGACGCTCGCCGATCGCCACGGCGTGCTCGTGGTGAGCGACGAAATTCACGCGCCGCTGACTCATCCGGGCGTGACGTTCACCCCGTACCTGTCACTCGCCGCGGCGCAGCGGGGGATCGCGCTGGTATCGGCGTCCAAGTCATGGAACATCGCCGGGCTCAAAGCCGCGCTCGCACTTCCGGGAACAGGTGCCCGTGCGACGCTCGGGCGCCTGCACGAGGTGGTGCGCCACGGCGCCAACCATCTCGCCGTCATCGCTCAGACGGCGGCGTTTCGTGACGGTGGTCCGTGGCTTTCGCAGGTCACCGGGGAACTGGCTGACAATCGCGCGCTGCTTGGCGAGCTGCTGGCGCGTGAGCTTCCGCAGGTTGTGATCCATCCATCGAGTGCGACCTACCTGGCATGGCTCGACTGTCGTTTGCTTGGGCTTGGCGACGATCCGGCAGCGCAGTTCGTCGCCCGCGGGCGGGTGGCGCTGTCATCAGGACTGGCCTACGACCCGACCGCCGTCGGCTTTGCGCGGTTCAACTACGCCACCTCACCGGAGGTCATCACCGAAGCCGTGTCACGTATGCGTGTCGCGGTCTCCTGAGGGTGGGGGAGATGATCACCTGGAGCGCATCGGCGTGGGGACGGGCCATCTGGCGTCATCCCTCGGCGCTCCTGCTCACGGTCCAGATGCTCAGCATCATCGTGTACCCGTTCATGGAGGACCGTCCGCTTGGGCGCGCGGTGTTCGAGACGCTTGCCATTCTCACCCTCGCGCTCGTCATGCGATCGATCACCGGGCGAGCCGTGTTCATCTGGGCCGCCGCAGCGGTGGCGGTGGCTGCCGGCGTGTTGTCCATCATCGATGCGATCGAACCGCACGCCGGGCTCGTGGTCGCCGGTGGAGTGGCGCACGCGCTGCTGTACTTCGTCGCCGGAGGGAGCCTTCTTCGCTACATGTTCAGCGACCAACGGATCACGCGTGACGAGCTGTTTGCGGTGGGCGCCACGTTCACGGTGCTGGCGTGGGCGTTCGCATACTCATTCGTGGTTATCCAAGCGCTCCAGCCGACCGCGTTCGGGGCCGTGGGGGCCGATGATCCGCGCACGTGGTTCGAGATCCTGTTTCTCAGCGTGACGACCCTGACGAGCACGGGACTGTCGGACATCGTCCCGGTGACGGCACATTCACGGTCGATCGTGATGATCGAACAGATCGCGGGTCTGGGGTACGTCGCACTCGTGGTGTCGAGCGTCGTGGGAATGACGCTGCGCCGCGGTCGCGGCGCAGCGGGCTCCGACTCCACGGATCAGTAGGCGCGCGCAACCACCGCGATCACGTCGTCGTCATCCTCGGTGCGGGGCACCGACCCGTCGGGAAGCACAAGGCACCGCACCGAGATCGCCGACTCGGCGAGCTTTGCTTCGCCATCTGTCCCGAGCTCACGCCACGGGATCGTCGCCCAGCCATCCTTCGCCGCCTGCGCGGCGTCCTCGATGGTGGTGCACGCGACCGTCCGCGACTCGCGACGGGCGAGGGCCTCGTTGTAGAGCGCGTCGTGATCGGCGGTCAGTGCCGCGGTCACCGCCGCCGTCAGCTCACCGAGCGGTACCGCACTCTTGCCACCGGCGATGCGTCGCGCCATCGTGACGGCGCCGGCTTCCAGATCGCGCGGCCCGATTTCCACGCGCACGGGGATGCCCTTGATCTCGGCGTCGATCGCGCGTCGTCCAAACGCGCTGTCGCGTGCGTCAAGTTCTGCGCGCACGCCGGCGTCGGTCAGCTCTGCGACCACGCGACGGGCGGCATCGGCGACGCCGTCGCCATCCTTCACGATCATCACGAGCACCTGGATCGGTGCGATACGCGGCGGCACCCGAAGCCCGTCGTCGTCGCCGTGGGCCATGATCAGTCCGCCGACCATGCGGGTCGAGGTGCCCCACGATGTGGTCCAGCAGAGCTCGCGCTGGTTGTCCTCGGTCAGGTAGTTGATGTCGAACGCCGTGGCGAAGTTCTGGCCAAGCTCGTGGGAGGTTCCCATCTGAAGCGCCTTGCCGTCGCCCATCATGCCTTCGAGCGTGAGGGTGTTGGTTGCGCCCGCGAAGCGTTCTTTCGCGGTCTTTCGACCAAGCACGACGGGGATCGCCAGCTCGCGGCGCATGAAGTCGGCGTACACCTCTTCATGGATCCGTTTGGCGTACAGGCGGGCATCCTCGTACGTGGCGTGCGCGGTGTGGCCTTCCTGCCACAGGAACTCGCTGGTGCGAAGGAACAGTCGGGGGCGAAGCTCCCAGCGCACGACGTTGGCCCACTGGTTGAGCAGCAGGGGCAGGTCGCGGTAGGACTGCGTCCACTTGGCCATGTACTCGCCGATCACCGTCTCGCTGGTGGGGCGGACGATGACGGGCTCTTCGAGCTTCTTCCCGCCGGCGTGGGTCACGACGGCAAGCTCGGGGCTGAAGCCCTCCACGTGCTCGGCCTCGCGCGTGAGGTAGGACTCCGGGATGAACAGCGGGAAGTAGGCGTTCTTCGCCCCGGCGGCCTTGATGCGTGCATCCATTTCGGCCTGCATGCGCTCCCAGATCGCCCACCCGTACGGGCGGATGACCATGGTGCCGCGCACCGGTCCGTTGTCGGCGAGCTCCGCCTTCGCGATCACATCTTGGTACCAGCGAGGAAAGTCCTCAGCCTGCGGGGTCAGTACGTTCTTGGCCATGGCGGCATCTTAGGCATCGAGCCCTTCGAAGGCCGCGACGACAGTTAACCGTTTCGGTGTCAGACACCAGAACGGTTAACTGTCCGTGACCGCCACCGCCGCGCTCGCAGGGGCCGATCGGACCCCGGTGTTCGCCCAAGGCGCCCACCGTCCGCTACTTTGCATATCTGTACTGTGTAAAAGAGGCGACCACCGCGTCATCCCCCCGATCCAAGGAGTGCATTCGTGTCCGAGACCCCTCTCACCGTGACCAACGTGACCAAGCCCGCGTGCGGCTGTGGCGCAGAAACCGGCGAGCCGGTCCTCGACGTCCGGCTGATTCCGCATGCGATCCGTCATGCGAGCGTCTTCGGCGCACTGACGGCGATCGCCCCTGGCGACTCGATGGTCATCGTCGCTCCGCACAACCCGAAGCCCTTGCTCGCCCAGATCGCCGATCGGGAACACGGTGCTATCGCGGTGACGTACCTGGTGGAAGGGCCCGTCGAGTGGTCCCTGCGGCTCACTCGCGCCGCCTGAGTCCACCAATCCATTCGCCGGCACGGGACCGCCTGATGGCGGCACCCCGGCCCGGCGGTGTGGTCAACGTGCGCGAATCGGGTCGCGGCCCTCGACGAAGTCCAGCAACAACTGGTTGAACGCGTCCGGCGCCTCCAAGGCCATCAAATGTCCCGCACCGTCGATGATCTCATGGCGGGCGCCCGGGATGATGGCGGCCAGCCGGGCGGTTCGGGTCCGGATGTACTGCAGATCAAGCGCGCCGTCCACCACGAGCGTGGGAGTCGCGATCTCGTGCAGTCGCTCCACCGCCGACGGCGGTTCATCCTCAGCCGTGAGAAACGGGGCGCGCAGGGCCACTGCATTCATCTCGAAAAACAGGTCGCGAATCGGGGTGTCGACCCGGCCGACGACACCCTGCAGGCCGTCAAGCCACAGCTGGGCCTCCAACGTGTTCACTCGTTCCAGATCGCCCGCCAGTTCGGCATCGTCAATGGCCTGGACAAGTTCTCGCTCCGGGGCGCTGAGCGCGCGAGTGAGGTCGACCTCCCAGCCGCTGACGGCGGTACCCGCAAGGATCAGTCCGGCCACCCGTTCCGGTTCGGCCAGCGCGAAGTCGATCGCGATCCGGCCCCCTTGCGAGTTTCCGACCAGGACCGCCGGGCCGTCACCGATCACCGCGGCCAGATCCGCCACATGGCTGAACGGCTCATCGGGATCGCACGTGGTGGACCCGAAGCCGCGGCGGTCGTAGGCGACGCATCGATGGGTGCAGGCCAGGCAGGTCAACTGTGCCGCCCAGCTTCGTCGGTCGGCGACACCTGCGTGCAGGAATACGACCGTGGGCGAACCGGATCCGACCTCGTCCAGCGCCAAGCGGGCCGAACCCGCCTCAATCGTACGAAGCATGGTCAATCAACCCCCAATTGGTCATTCGCCTCCAGACGGCCGCGAGACCAAGTAATCTTACGCCTGCAACGATCGCACCGCGGCTGTTCGAGTTCGGGGGATCTTCGGACAGCCGTGGTGGGTCGATGCGTCAGCCTGAGAAGTCCCAGGATTCGTGGTCGGCGACCTCAAGCACCAATGTCACGTGCTCTCCCGGCAGGGAACCGACGTATTCGGCGAAGCCCGGTCCGGCGTCGGGACCCATATAGGCGGTCGCAAGGCGGGCCACGAGTGCGATCGAGTCGATCTCCCCGTTCGGGACGACCCGCGCAGGTCCACTCACCATGACTCCTTTGTACGGAATGGTGTCGACATCGACGGTCAATGCGAACCGTCCCGTGGCGAGAATGTTTCGGGCCTTGCGGCTTTCGGCCTGGGTGTGCACGAGCAAGCGCTTCCCGTCGCGTTCGAACCAGATCGGCACCACGTGGGGCGAGCCGTCGTCGGCCACGGTCGCCAGTCGACCGATGCGGGCTCCGTCGCTGATGAATGCGAGCGCCTCATCGCTTGTTTGACTCATGACTGTCCTCCTTTGCTTTACATTCGATATCAATACTCCGTTTGGCGTCGTGGCGCCTCTTGGACGGGTCTTGCTCGCGTCGGCCCGCGGCTCCCGTCACCCCGTGGGTGCGCGGACGATGAGCTGTCCGATCGGTGCACTGGTCGCGGAGGTCGCGACGTGTCCCAGCGCCACAGACGAGAAGTGCCGTTGCAACTCCGTGAGCTCTGCCCGATCGAACGTCTCGCGTGCGAACGGGTCATGTCGCCACGTCGCGATGTTCGCCTCGTGCAGCGCGGCCATCGTCGTCGCCGGCAGTGAGTGGGCGCGGATCGTGAAGTCGACGACGACCAACCCGTTCGTCGACGCCATGGTCCCGAGATCCCGCCCGATGGTGGTCCGCTGCCCGTAGTGCGCCTGCAGCGCCGACACCAGTTCGTAGTAGCGGCGAAAGAGCGGGTCGGCATTGTCGAGGCCGGCGGTTTCCTCCACCGCGAGGACTCCACCCGGCGCGAGCGCCCGCGACGCGCGCCGCAGCAACGCCGCCGGCTCTGCGACATGCGTCAGCAGGTGACGCGCGTAAACGAGGTCCGGGCAGTGGCGGGCGAACGATCCGGCGGTCACGTCGTCGTGATGGACGTACGCTTGGCGGGCTGACTCGAGCGTGCTTTCCGCAAGCCGCCGGCGTGCGACTGCGACGAATCGGTCCGAGGCGTCGTACGCGTCCAGGCGGCTCGGACGAAACATGGCTGCGATGAGTCGGGTGGTGTTTCCCGGACCGCAACCCAGGTCGACAGATCGCGGCCGGGCGGTTGTCGTGAGTGGAATCACGCTGCGCAGGAACGCTCGGCTCGTCGTCTCGTACGCATCGGCCAGTCGGTCAAGGCGTACAAGGGCGAGGTCGGTGTCGCCGAACGTGTAGTGGTTGATGCTCATCGTGGTATGCGCCGAGTGCTCCCCGGCCAGAACCACGCGCGAAGCTGCACCCGTTGGGCGCAACTCCTTTCAGTTGTCGGTCGGCCGAGTGGCCGGTCGTGTCAGGAAGCCGAGATGCGCCCGTATGTCGACGGGCGCCACCATGCGAGGTGTTGGCTTCGGACGTTCATTGCACCAGTGTAGCGGCCCGCTGCGTGGAGGACCGCGGTGTGAGATTGTCCAGGGCAGTGCCAGCGTCGTCATCGAACGTTGCGGGGAGTTTCGTGTTCGCCTCGCGCCAGTGTGCGTGGTCCCGCTCGCACGGGCCGGCGACATGAATGTGCGCCGGTCGCTTGTGCGCGCCGAGGCACTCGGTCGAGTCGACACCCTGGTTGCCGTCATGTCGATGACCGAGCGGCCCACCGACGACGACATCGCGTGGGCGCAGACCGCCGGTGTGTCGCTCGCGGGGCTGTGTGCACGACTCGGCGTGTCGGGTGCGGCGGTGTCGACCCAACTCGCCACGATGCGCGGTCAGCATGACGATGCGCGGGCGTCGAGTCGGGACCACCTGATCGGGATGCTCGATCAGATCCGTGCCCAACTGAGCGGGCTTGCGACACCGTCGGTTCCCGCACAGGTTGACGTTGGCGAAATCGCCGAATCGGCTCGTGAAGAAACCGCGCGCCTTGCCGAGGCGCATGCGATCGCCCTGGTGGCGGAGGTCGTGACCAGGCCCGGCTCGGCCGTTTCGCGATCTGTCGCCGGCGGTGTGATCGATGCCGTTGGTCTGGTGCTCGCGCACATGGCAACGACCGGCTGCGTGCACGGCGGCTCGATTCGGGTGGAGGTGCGTCGTGACGGCGAGGTCTTGGCCGTCACACTCGGTGATCGCGGCAACGCCGAAAGTCGCGCGGTCGTGCCGTCATCAGGGCCGACGCTGCACCTGGCGGCGGCTGCCAATCGGCTCGTCACACTCGGCGGAGAGTTCGCCGTGTCCGGCGCACCGTGGGGCGGGACGAGCGTGGTCATCACCATTCGCGACCGCACCGGCCTGGGCGAGGCGAATCTGCGTCGGCGCGGCTAGCCTCGCCGCGTGGCGTCGCACCCGCTCCTTCTGCTTCCCCCATCCGCCGGCAAGGCTTCCGGCGGAACCGGCGATCCGTGGCAGACATGCGCGCCACATCGCTTTTCGGAGCTCGCGCCGCATCGGCAGGCCGTTCGCGCCGCGGTCGACGGCCAGATCCGGCGTCGGGCCGCGCTGACGACGTTGTTTGGCGTGAGCGACCGGGCGCTTGCCGACGCCCTCGCCACCTGGCGGGCGATTGACGATGCGCCGACGCTGCCTGCATACGAGCGCTACACCGGTGTGGTGTGGGATGCGCTCGACCCGGCGTCGCTGGCCGCCCCGGCGCGGCGGAGACTTCGCGACTGGGTGGTCGTGGTCTCCGGATTGTGGGGTCTTGTGGGCGCCGATGATCCATTGCCGCCGTACCGTCTGCCGATTGGCGCTCGCGCCGGAACGCTCGGCGGACTCGCAGCCTCCTGGCGCGGGCAGGTCGGTCCGTCCCTGGAGGCGGCTGCCGCCGGGGCCTGGGTCTTCGACCTGTTGCCCGATGACCATGCGGTGGTCGTCGCCGACGCGGACATCCGGCGCTGTCGCGTGCACATCGTGACGAACACGGCCGGTGGTGCGCGCGCGATGGGGCACGCCGGCAAGGCGCTCAAAGGGCGTCTCGCCCGGGCCGTGCTGGAACAGGGGCCGCGAACGCCGTCCGCGCTCGCCAGCGTGCAGGTGCCCGGACTCACCGTCCTCGACGCCACCCGGGACACCGTCGTTTTCGTCGCCGACCGATGACGTCCCGACCGGTACGTAACCTCTCGGTGATGCAGTTCACGCGATCAAAGACCCCGATCGTCCATGAAGTCCATGTCGAGGACAGCGACGCGCCGCTGCGGTGGGGCATCCTGATCGGAGCCGCCCTCGTGGTGCTCGGTGTGGGCGTCCGGGCGACCGCGAACATCGTGGGGCCGGTCTTCTTGGCGATCAACCTGGTGATCGCGGCCTACCCGATCCAATCCTGGCTGCGTCGCCGTCGTCTGCCGAGCTGGCTCGCGAGCTTGACCGCACTGCTCGCCGTCTACGCGCTCCTTGCCGGAATCATCGGCGCGGTCGCCTACTCGATCGCCAAGCTCGCGGTGGTCATTCCGGACTACAGCCAACAGTTCCAGGATCTGTACGACAGCATCATCGTGCGCCTCACCAGATTCGGGGTCGGCGAGGATGAGCTGCGCGAGATCTTCGGCAAGCTGGATGTCAACAACTTCACCGGTGTGGCACGGACCCTGCTCAGCACGTTGAGCAGCGGCTTGTCATTCCTTCTGCTCGTGGTCACGCTGATCATCTTCGTCGCGATGGATGCGTCGAGCACCGCCCGCCGCCTCGACTGGATCGCACGCACCCGGCCGCCCATTGCCGACGGGTTGCGTGAGTTCGGATCGAAAGTCCGCACCTACTGGGTCGTCAGCACCATCTTCGGTCTGATCGTCGCCATCCTCGACGCCATCGCGCTGCAGATCATCGACGTTCCCCTCGTCCTGACGTGGGCGATTTTGGCGTTCGTCACCAACTACATCCCGAACGTCGGCTTCGTGCTTGGGCTGATCCCTCCGGCCCTTCTCGCACTGCTCGATTCCGGGGTCAGCAAGATGGTGGTCGTCATCATCGTCTACGCCTCCATCAACTTCGTGGTGCAGACGGTCATCCAGCCGAAACTCACCGGTGACGCGGTGGGAATCAACGCCACGACGGCGTTCGTCTCATTGGTGTTCTGGTCGTTCCTGCTCGGTCCGCTCGGCGCGCTGCTTGCCATCCCGGCAACGTTGTTCGTCAAGTCCGTGCTGCTCGATCACACCGCGGACGCCCAGTGGGTGAGCGCGCTGATCAGCTCCGACTCCGAGCCCAATCCAGTGCCGATCGTCCCGGTGGGGCTGCCACCATCACCTCGGCACGAGTCACCGTACTAACTGCCCCCGCCGCGGCTGTGCGCTACGTGAACAGTCCGCTGCCGACCCAATCCCCCGCGGTGCGGGCGCCCGGTGGCACGAAGAAGTAGCCGCCGCCGACCGGCGTGATGTACTCCTCGAGCGGTTCGCCGTCGAGCCGTGATTGCGTCGCCACGAAGGCCTCGTCCAGGTCGCGCTGGAAACACACGAAGATCAACCCCTGATCAAGCTGGCCGTCGGGGGTGAAGCCGCTCGCATAGCTGAACCCGCGGCGAAGCATTCTGGTGCGTTTCGCCTGTTCCGTGCGAGGGTTCGCGAGCCGGATATGGGAGTTGAGCGGGATGCGCGTGCCCTTCGGATCAGAGGCGTAGTCGGGCTCGGTGGCCTCGTCCGGATGTCCCAGCGGTGCGCCACTCACCTTGTGGCGCCCAAAGATGCGCTCCTGGGCGAGTGTCGGCGTGCGATCCCAGAACTCGACGCGATTTCGGATGAGCCGCACCACCATGTAGGTGCCGCCGACAGTCCAGGCTGCCGGGTCGTCGGATGAGTGCAGCCAGACGAGGTCGTCCATCTCACGACGGCTGGCGGCGTCGGGATTTGCCGTCCCATCCTTGAAGCCGAGCAGGTTGCGGGTCGAGGTCCGGCCACCGGACAGGGTGTTCGGCTGTTGGAAGCCGGGCATCAACCACCGAAGCGTCAGGGTTGCCCGCGTCGCGCGCATCAGACGCCGCAGCGCGTGATTGCACGCCTCCGGTGAGCTCGCGCAGATCTGGATCAGCAGGTCGCCGTCGGCGCGCGCGCGGTCGATCTGGTCGTTCGGGAAGTGGTCCATCGGCCGCAACCGGCGCGGCTTGTGGTCGGCCAGTCCGAACCGGTTGTCAAACAGCGACGCCCCGAGCGCGATCGTCACGGTGAGGTCGGCCGGTTGCGGCGTCGGCCCGATGATCATGCTGTCGGGCGGCGGGTAGAGCGGACCCTTGTCCGGGTCGACCACGCCCGACATCAACTTGTCCGCCTCGCCCGACAGCGCCTTGAGGGTGCTCGCGAGTTCGTGTCGGGACCCGGCGGTGGTGTCGAAGGCGGCGACGATCGCATCCGACGGGCCGGGCGTTGTCACACCCGGTTGATTCTCACCATGGAACGACAGGCGGGCCGGCTCATCCTGATCGAGTCCCTTGCCGACGAGCACTCCGCCGCCGGCAAGCCCCACGCCGGCAAGTGCTCCGAGGAACGCGCGACGCGACAGGTGGCCGCGCGATGTGGTCGCACCAGTGTCGTCCGGTACGGCGGGAGTCGTGTCATCAGTGTCCATCGTGCTACCCGGTGATCTCGAGGTTGAGCGTTCCTGCAACCTGGGCCAGCAACTCGCTCAGGCTTGCCATCGATGTCTTCAGCGCATTGCGGTTGGCGGCCGACACGACTTCGTAGGAGCGGTACCCGTTGGGAAGCTCGTACTTGCCGAGGATGCGTTCCACATCCGTGAACGCGCGGCGAATGTCGTCGCGAAGTTGTGGCGCGGCCGCGGTGAGCGGCGCGTCGATGAGCTCCAGCACGTACTTGGAGCCTTCGATGTTGGCTGCCAGCGTGCTGAGGTCGGTATGCGAATACCGTTCCTCTTCGCCGGTCACTTTTGTCTGCGCGGCCTCGTCGATGAGGGCCGCCGCGCCATTGACCATGGTCGCCGGCGCGATCGTCAGCGTGTTGACCTGGCCAACCAGCGCGGCAACATCGCGGTCGAGGCGGTTTGCCAGGCGGGTCAGGTTCACCGTGGCGCCGTCCATGCGACCCTGGGCCCACAGCCCGTACTCCAGCGCATGGAATCCGATGAAAGCCGCGTCCGCCTCGCCTGTCGCATGATCGTCTGCACGCGCGTCGATGGCCGCATCGGCATCCGGGAATGCTTCGGCGACGGGCTCGATGCGCTCCCATGGCTCACGGACGGCGGCGTACAGGGATCGCGCACGGGCATCGTTCCCTGCACGCACCGCATCGGTGAAGCGGGTCGTGCCTTGCTCCAGCGCACGCGCCTGGGAGCGAACGTAGGTGGTGTAGGTGGCGGCCGCCTCGGTGAGCGCGGTCGACTGCTGCGCCGCGTCGACCGGCTTCTGCTTCCCTCCAACCACGAGGCGCGCACGATTGGGCGTGTTGGTGTTTCCGCAGATCACGACGTAGGTGCCCGGGCGCAACATCACTGTGCTGGTCTTGCTCTGTCCAGCCGCATAGAACCCTTCGAACACGATGGACGGCTGCGAGGAGAGAATCTCGAACTCGCCCTTCTTGGACGCCTGGTTGGTGACGTCGAAGGTGACCGCACCGTTCGTCGGTGATGTGTACTCGTCCTGTGCGCATCCCTGATCGGTGATCTGGGCCGTGATGCGCGGGGGTTCCTTGGTCGCCGGCTCGGACCCGCCGCATCCGGCGATGGTGGCGGTGACCGCGGCGAGCGGGACGGTGAGACGGCGCAGCTTCAAAACGGGCTCCAGAGTTGGTGACGGGAGCCAGCCTATGATTCGCGCCTTCTAAATTCAATATCCATTAGACAAATAGGACGTACGGCCCCGGCGGATGGGCTCCGGTGCGCCGTCGTCTCATGGTTGCAGGTCAATCCGGAACCGGTCGCACGCCGTCAGTCGGTATGCCTGGAGAGGGCCGCGAGGCGCTCTGCGCGCGCGGCACGTTCGACGCGAAACAGCACGGTGGCCGGCAGGAGCGCGATCATTCCGAGCACCAGCACCCACCAGTGCGTGTAGGCATACGCGTCGGCCATCTTCTCGCGGACCGGGAGTGGGATGGTGGCCCCGGGCTGCGGGTTGGCGGAGGTGCCGCCGCCGATCTCGGCGAGGCGTCGTCCGAGGATGACGGCGAGTACGGCGCTGCCGAGTGAGCCGCCGACACGCTGGACCACATTCAACTGTGACGTGGCGTCGGGGATCTGGGAGCGGTCGAGTGCCGCATATGCCGCGGCGAATGCGGGCATCATCGATGCGCCGATCCCCATCCCCCGAAAAAGGAGCGCCAGCATGATGAGCCACTGTGGGGTTGTGGCGCTCAACATCGTGAACGGCACGGTTGCGATTGTCAGCAGGATGAGCCCGACGATCGCGACGATCCCTCCGCCATGGCGGTCGGTGAGCCGCCCCGCGATCGGGGCGCCGATGGCGGCGCCGAGTCCCTGTGGCGCGAGGAGCAGGCCGGTCATCATCGCCGACTCCATCCGTGGTCCCTGCTCGTACATGGGAAGCAGGATCATGCCGCCAAAGAGCGTCGCGCCAAGCGCGAAGGCGGTGACTGATGCGGCGGAGAATCCGCGATTTTGGAACAGGCGGACGTTCAGGAGTGGACGCTCGCGCCGGAGTGCGTAGAGCACGTAGAGCGTTGTCAGGGATGCGCCGACGATGATCGGGGCCCATGCCTTGGGCGTACTGATTGTTCCCGCTGAGCCGGTCTCCGCCAGGCCATAGGTGATGGCCGGAACTCCGACGGCCATGAGTGCGACGCCGAGCGGATCGAACTTCCAGGCCTGGCCGCGCGTGTCGGGCTTCAGCAGTTTGGCGGCCAAGATCACCGCGGCGATGCCAACCGGCAAGTTGACCAGGAAGATCCATTCCCAGCCGGGTCCGTCGACGAGAAATCCGCCGAGCATCGGGCCGAGCACCGGCGCGATCAGCATGGGGATCGCCACGAGGCTCATGACTCGGCCGACGCGTTTGGGGCCTGCGGCCTGGGCAAGCATCATCTGGCCGACGGGCATCAACAGGCCGCCGCCGACCCCTTGGAGGACGCGGAAGGCGATGAGCGAGGGCAGTGACCAGGCCATTGCGCACAGAAGCGACGACAGGGTGAACAGCACCGCGGAGACGATGAACACGCGCTTGGGGCCGACACGGAGGGCAATCCAGCCGGACAAGGGGATCACCGCCGCCATGGCGAGCATGTAGCCGGTGACGATCCACTGGATGCTGTCGACCCCCTCCTTGAAGGAGATGCCGAGGTCATACAACGCGACATTGACGATCGTCGTATCGAGAATGGACATGAAGGCGCCCGCGATCACGACGATCGCGATCCGGATCACGTCTGGCCCGAGCGGCTCGTCGCGGGAGTGGGGCATCCATCGACCGTATCGCGGATGCGGTGCCCATGCCCAATGTCGCCTGGGTTCTTCTTCGAGACTTGGTGATCGGCCGGGTGCGCGGACGACCGCGGCGTTCACACAGGGAAACGCGGCCGGCTACGGCCAGGCCGGATCTCCCTTGTGGATGTCCCACTTCGCTTCGTTCTGGCAGTCGCCGTCATTGCGGTATTCGTCGGGCATCCGCGGGTAGATCGAGTCGAAGTAGTGCTCGGCAAGCTGCTGGGCCTGGATGGTGGTGGCGCCAAGGCTCCTGGCGACGTCGACCATGTGCTGCATTCCGTAGCACTCGGTAATGGCCTCGTCGGGCCATCCGCGCAGGTGGATGGCCTCGTGGGCGATGACTTCGATGGCGACGGCGTGGTTCTCGGTGACGCGCCGGTTGCCGCGCGCGTAGTCCATCGCCCATCCGCACGCTTCGCGCTTGATATGCGTCACATCGGCGGGGTCGCCCTCCGCGTTGAACGCGACGGTGCCGAGCTCTTGGCCGATGTCGACCATGTGGCCGAGGAGTCCTTGGCAGCGGACGCTGACCGGTCGTTTGGCGACGATGGTCGCCGCCCGGCTCAACTGCAACTCCGCCGATTGCGCTCGGTACTCGAGGAAACCGACGGCGGCAAGGACGATGCTCAGCGCAATCAGCGTTTTCGGGCGGTAGTCGTCGCCGTAGAAGTGCTCGTAGGCGAGCCAGCCGAGCGTCGCGAGGCCGACAAGCCAGACCATGAGTCGGATGGAGAGGTGAAAGCCTTGGAAGAGACTTTCGTAGGCCATCCATCCGACGAGGGCGGCGGCAACGATTGCAATTGCCGGTCGGGTGTAGGTTGCATCCACGGGAGGTCAATCGGCTGTGATCGCGGGGACCTGAAGCCTTCGCCGCGGCGATCACCGTTCGCCGCACATGGACTGGCCCAATCTCCGTCCGCATTCCTTGACGCCTGCAACAAACCGGCGAGGGGATATGCCGGATGGAAAACGCGCAAATGAGATTTTCGGCAGGTGGCCCGGCGGGGGTGTCGAGGCCGCTCGTTGTGCGTGCCGACACGTGGCTTCGGGCGAAATTGCAAATGAGATTTTGGCCAATCGACGCTCTGATGGCGCGGTCGGCGGCACGGTCCCGTTCGATCTGCGCCATTGAAACGTCTTGGGACGGCCGCGCGTCGTCTGGCGCTGGAGGGTGGCATCGAAGCCGTGTCGCTCGCCTGAATACCGCGATTTACAGGGAGGATCTCACCAAACTAACCCTTTACATGAGATTGAGATCACGAGCCGACATCGGCCTCGGGGTGTCCCGTGCCGCAATGAATCTGAGATTAGCCAAGGCATAACGTAGATGACTTGATAATGGTCGACTCATATCGCAGAATGCACGCATCAACCTAATCGACGTGCGGCCACCCGGCCGTCAAATGGAGGCACCGAAACACATGGGAAAGACGATCGGAATCGACCTCGGGACCACCAACTCGTGCGTCGCCGTCCTGACAGGCGGCGAGCCCGAGGTGCTCCCGAACGCCGAGGGCGGCCGCACGACACCGTCGGTGGTCGGCTTCTCGAAGACCGGTGAGCGGCTCGTTGGCGCGGTGGCAAAGCGCCAGGCCGTCACCAACCCCGAGAACACCGTGTTCAGCATCAAGCGGTTCATGGGTCGCAAGTACGCCGAAGTGGACGAAGAAATGAAGATCGTCCCCTACGAGGTCGTTCGCGGCGCGAACGGCGACGTGCGTGTGAACGTCGACGGCAAGGAGTACTCGCCGCCGGAGATCAGCGCGATGATCCTTCAGAAGCTCAAGGCCGATGCCGAGGCCTTCCTCGGCGAGACCGTCACGGACGCCGTTGTGACCGTGCCCGCCTACTTCAACGATGCACAGCGTCAGGCCACGCGCGACGCCGGCAAGATCGCCGGCCTCGAGGTCAAGCGCATCATCAACGAGCCGACCGCGGCCGCGCTCGCCTACGGCCTCGACAAGGACACTGATCAGACGATCCTCGTGTTCGACCTCGGTGGCGGCACGTTCGACGTGTCCGTCCTGGAGATCGCCGACGGCGTCTTCGAGGTCAAGTCGACCGCCGGTGACAACCACCTGGGCGGCGACAACTTCGACAAGGCGATCGTCGACTGGATGGTTGCCGAGTTCAAGCGTGAACAGGGCATCGACCTGTCTGTCGACAAGATGGCCCTGCAGCGCCTGTACGAGGCTGCGGAGAAGGCCAAGATCGAGCTCTCCACCACGGCGACCGCGCAGATCAACCTGCCCTTCGTCACCGCCGACGCAAGCGGGCCGAAGCATCTGGACCTCTCGCTCTCACGCGCCAAGCTCGAAGAGCTGGTCGCCGACCTGCTCGACCGCTTGGTCGGTCCGACCAAGCAGGCCCTCACGGACTCGGGCAAGGCCGACAGCATCGATCACGTCGTGCTCGTCGGTGGCATGAGCCGTATGCCCGCCGTGCAGGAGCGCGTCAAGAAGCTCACCGGCAAGGAGCCCCACAAGGGCGTCAACCCGGACGAAGTCGTCGCCATCGGCGCGGCCATCCAGGGTGGCGTGCTCTCCGGTGACGTCAAGGACGTCCTGCTGCTCGACGTGACCCCGCTGTCGCTTGGCATCGAGACCAAGGGCGGCGTGTTCACGCGCCTCATCGACCGCAACACCACCATCCCGACCAAAAAGAGCCAGGTGTTCTCCACCGCGGAGGACAACCAGTCGCAGGTCGAGATCCACGTGCTGCAAGGCGAGCGCGAAATGGCCAACTACAACAAGACGCTCGGGAAGTTCCAGCTGATGGGCATCCCGCCCTCCCCTCAGGGCATTCCGCAGATTGAGGTCACGTTCGACATCGACGCCAACGGCATCGTGAACGTGTCCGCAAAGGACATGGCGAGCGGCAACCTGCAGCAGATCCGCATCGAAGCCTCGAGCGGCCTGTCCGACGACGAGATCCGTTCCATGGTCTCCGACGCCGAGTCGCATGCCGAGGAGGACAAGCGCTTGCGTGCCCTCGCCGACGCTCGCAACAATGCCGAGGCTCGCGCACATGAGGGTGAGCGTCAGCTCAAGGAGCATGGCGACACGCTCGACGCGGAGCTCAAAACCGATCTCGAAGGTGCCATCGCCGCAGCCAAAGAGGCTGCGCAGGGCGACGATACCGACAGCATCGAGGCCAAGGCACAGGCGGTCACCGACCTGCTGCACAAGGTCAGCGAGCAGGTCTACCAGCGTGCCTCGCAGACCCAGGCCACGGGCGAGTCCCAGGCGACCGACGAAACGGTGGAAGACGCCGAGTTCGAGGTCATCGACGACGAACCGGCCGACAAGTCCTGACACCCGAACGAGGAAGGAGCACACAATGAACTTGGTTCGCTTTGACCCACCCCGCGATCTGACGGACTTCAGCAGCGACTGCAGCCGACTGTTCGTGCATACGTTCGGCGAGTCCGGCGCGGCACGGCCACGCACGATCACCATCGAAACCGGTGTGGCGGCGTGACCGGTACGCCGAACATTCCCGATCCCTCGACCCCTGCGGTCGAGGGCGACGAGCTGCAGCCGTCCGAGGTCCCCACGGGGGCCTCGGAGGCGCCGTTCGACGGTGCCGAGGACGCTGTCGGTGAGTCACCGGTGGACGCTGCGATGCACGCCGCGGTCGTTGCCGAACGCGATCAGTACCTGGATGCGCTCCAGCGCCTCAAGGCCGAGTTCGACAACTATCGCAAGCGGATCGATCGTGATCGCGAAGCTCAGCAGCTGAGCGGTGTGCGTGAGCTCTGCGGCGAGCTGCTGCCGGTGGTCGACAATCTGGAGCGGGCGCTCGCCTCATCGACCGGGGCGGAGACCGACCAGATCGTCGTCGGCGTGGAGATGGTCCGCGGACAGCTCGCCAGATTGCTCGGCGGGCGCGGAGTCGAAGAGATCGCAGCGGACGCTGCGCAATTCGATCCGAACGTCCATGAGGCGGTTGCCCAGCATCCGTCGCCGGATCATGAGGAGGGCACGGTGGTGCACGTGCTGGAAAAGGGGTACCGGATCGGCGAGACCGTGATCCGGCCCGCAAAAGTCGTGGTGGCGGCGCCGCCGCCGGAGGTGTAACTGCATGGCTCGTGACCTCTACGAGGTCTTGGGTGTGCCCAAAGATGCGTCTGCAGACGACATCAAGAAGGCCTATCGCAAGCTTGCTCGCAAGTACCACCCTGATCGCAACCCGGACGACGCGTCGGCTGAGGAGCGCTTCAAGGAGATCTCGCACGCCCATGACGTGTTGAGCGATCCGCAGAAGCGCAAGCAGTACGACAACCCGATGTTCGGGCCGGACGGAATGGGTGGGGGCGCGGACGGCTTCGACATGGGCGGCTTCGACTTCAGTGACCTGTTCGGATCGTTCGGAGCGGGCGGCGCCCAAAGCCGCGGCTCCGCGTCCGGCCGGTCGCGTCGGGCGCAGGCGCGTGGCGCCGACGTTGCGGTCGACGTGACGCTGTCGTTCGATCAAGCGATGGCCGGTGCATCGATTCCGGTCACCTACGAGGTCGACGAGGCCTGCCCGGACTGTTCGGGCAGCGGAGCCGAGAAGGGCTCGACCACACATCTGTGTCAGGAGTGCAAAGGGCGCGGTGTGATCGGGCGCAACCTCGGTGGGTTCGAGGTCATGAGCCAGCAGTGTCGTGCGTGCGCCGGCAAGGGCACCATCATCGAAAAGCCGTGTCCGAGTTGCGCAGGAGTCGGGCTTCGTCGTATTCGCAGAACCGAAGCCGTCACCATTCCCGCGGGCGCCAAGACCGGTACCAAGATCCGCAAGCGCGGAGCCGGTGAGGCCGGCGTTCGTGGCGCAAAGCCGGGCGATCTGATCGTCACCACCCACGTGACGCCAAGCACGTTGTTCAGCCGAAACGGCGACGACCTGGAGATCAACGTTCCGGTCACCTTCGCGGAGGCTGCGCTCGGCGCGAAGGTGCAGGTGCCGACCATCAGCGGCAAGGTGGCGGTGACGGTGCAACCCGGAAGCAAGGACGGCCGCGCGCTGCGCGTGCCGGGCAAGGGTGCGCCACACATCAAGGGCGGCGGGCACGGCGACCTGATCGTGCGCATCCGTATCCAGGTGCCGTCGACACTCAGCGACGAACAGCGCACCGCGCTTGAAGCGTTCGCCAAGCTCGACACCGCCGATCCCAGGGCGGAGCTCAAGAAATGACCGATACGCGTGCCCTGTTCATGATCGGTGTCGCTGCCGAACTCGCGGGGATGCACCCTCAGACGCTGCGTCTGTACGAGCGTCGGGGGCTGCTCACACCCACGCGTTCGCGCGGTGGGACGCGCATGTACAGCCTGGTCGACGTCGAGCGGTTGCGGCGGATCCAGGCGATGAGCGAGGCCGGTCACAACCTGCTCGGCATCGAGCCTGTCTCTTATACACATCTCCGAGCCCACGAGACTAAGGCGAATCTCGTAT
>CALMXK010000054.1 GCA_937871165.1 uncultured Actinomycetes bacterium | reverse complement strand
AATGATACGGCGACCACCGAGATCTACACTAGATCGCTCGTCGGCAGCGTCAGATGTGTATAAGAGACAGCTCGCACTCGGCACACTGGTCCTGCTTGTGCTCGCCGCACCAGTCACCGTGATGCGACTCGGCTCGAGCGGCTCGAGCGCGATCCCGGCCTCCATGCCGTCGATCCGAGCCGCCCAGACCATCGCGGCGATCGCAAGCCCCGGTGCCGTCGCACCGATCCGTGTCGTGGTCGACGGCCACGGTGCACGGCCGGACACCGGACTTGTCGATCGCATCATCCGCGACGTGCAGAGCGACCCCGGCGTGATCGCCACGACCCCGTCGCGACGATCCGACGACGGAACGTTCATGGTCTTCGAGACGATCGCCGCGTTCCACGAGGATGACGAACGCTCGCACCAGCTGGTGCGGCGGCTGCGCGAGTCGGTGCTTCCCGCCGCGCTCGGAACGAGCGGCGATTCTGCCTACGTCGGCGGTGCCCCCGCCCAGAACGCGGACTTCATCGAGACGGTCTCGGGACGGCTGCCACTCGTCATCGCGCTCGTCATGTTGCTGACGTTCATCGTCCTGACGATCCTGTTTCGTTCCGTCGTCCTGCCGCTCAAAGCCATCGGGATGACGCTGCTGTCGGCCCTCGCCTCGTATGGCGTGTTGGTGGCCGTGTTCCAGTGGGGATGGTTCGCGGGACTCCTGGGATTCGAGTCGCTCGGACATGTGACCGCGTGGGTGCCGCCGTTCCTGTTTTGCCTGCTGTTCGGTCTCTCCATGGACTACGAGGTGTTCCTCATCACACGCATCCGCGAGCGCCTGGACGTGACCGACGATCAGCTGGCCGCGATCGCGTGGGGCATCGGACGCAGCGGACGGATCATCACCGCGGCGGCGCTCATCATGGTCGTCGTGTTCCTGTCGTTCGTGACGAACCGGCTGATCCCGGTCAAGGAGGCGGCGCTCGGCATGGCCGTCGCCGTCATCCTGGACGCGACCATCGTGCGCATGGTGCTTGTGCCGTCGTTCATGGCACTCGCCGGGCGATGGAACTGGTGGTTGCCGGCATGGCTTGACCGACGCCTGCCCGGCAGCTCCCCCGCCTAAGGACCTATCGAGGGCCGGCGAGGATCGCCGAATTGGCGGCGGCCACCAACGGGAGCTTCATGTGGCGCGGTGTGCCGATCGCACCGGAGATCGTGTACGTCATGCCACGTTCGTTCCACGAGAGCGACGGGTCCGCGCAGGACGCGCCGCAGTGCATCGGGGTGTAGGCGCCCACCCGCCCTTTCGCGAGGCGCACCCTCATGCCCACCAGCGGCTGCGTCGGCTGTGCGTCGAAGGTCACGATGGTGCACGCGTTCGCCTGACCACACACGAACGACGATGGACCGGCCGCGATCGTGAACGTGTATCCGGTCGTCGTTGAGATGCCCTCGCCGTGGACCGGCCGAAGACCGGGACGTATCCGACGTGGCAGCAACACGGCATGGCCGCGCGCCGTTGCCAAGGTGATCTGCGGTTGGAACATGCGCAGTACAAGCACCGTTTGCGACGAGCCACGGACGGTGAAGTCGGCGGCCTGCGATGAGGCGGCCACGGCACCTGTCGCCGCGCTTGTCGCAAGCGCGGCAAGCCCGCAGATCGCCATCAAGAAAGTGCGCCGCATTTTCGTCCCCGTCATCGCTGTCACCGGGAGTGAGGCACGGTGAGCTGGCGCTGATACACAGAGAGGGTCAGGCGCGCGCACGTCTGGGGCGAGCTTTCGGGGCGGGCGCGGGGAGCAGGTCCACCAGATGTGCGCCCGTGAACGACCCTTCGGTGGCCGCAACCTGTTCGGGCGTGCCGCTCGCAATGATGTGCCCGCCACCGGAGCCACCCTCCGGCCCAAGATCCACGAGCCAGTCGGCGCACTTGATGACGTCCAGATTGTGCTCGATCACGAGGACCGTGTTGCCCGAGTCGGCAAGGCGCTGCAGCACCTGCAACAGCTTTTCGATGTCGGCGAAGTGCAGTCCCGTGGTGGGCTCGTCGAGCACGTACAGGGTGCGACCCGTCGCCACCTTCGAGAGCTCACTCGCCAGTTTGACGCGCTGCGCCTCGCCACCAGAAAGCGTCGTGGCCGCCTGCCCCAGGCGCATGTAGTCGAGCCCCACGTCATGCAGCGTCTGCAGGCGTCGGGCGATGCGCGGCACCGGCTTGAAGTACTCGAGCGCATCCTCGACGCTCATCTCGAGCACGTCGTGGATGTTCTTGCCCTTGTAGTACACACCGAGCGTCTCGCGGTTGTAGCGCTTGCCGTCGCACACCTCGCACGGCACGTAGACGTCGGGCAGGAAGTGCATCTCGATGGTGATCGTGCCGTCGCCCTTGCACGCCTCGCAGCGCCCGCCTTTGACGTTGAAGCTGAAGCGACCCGGCGCGTAGCCGCGGCTGCGCGCATCCTGGGTCTTGCTGAACAGTTCGCGAATGTGGTCGAACAAGCCCGTGTAGGTGGCCGGGTTGGACCGGGGGGTGCGCCCGATCGGCGACTGGTCGATCGCGATCACCTTGTCGAAGTGCTCGAGCCCTTCGATCGCATCATGTTTGCCGGGCCGTTGCGGCTTGCGGTTGAGCTTGCCGGCAAGCGCCTTCAGGACGATCCCGTTGACGAGTGTCGACTTGCCGGAGCCGGAGACGCCGGTCACGCAGGTGAGCGCGCCGACCGGAAAGCTGGCGTCGATACCGGTCAGGTTGTTCTCACGCGCGCCACGGACCGTCAACCATCCGGTGCCCGGGCGACGTGTGGCCGGCGGTTCGATTCGTCGACGGCCCGACAGGAACGCGCCGGTGGCCGACTCCTCGGTGGCTTTGATCTCATCGAGCGTTCCCTGCGCCACCACGCGACCGCCATGCTCGCCCGCACCGGGGCCCATGTCGACGATGTGGTCGGCCGCGCGCATCATCTCCTCGTCGTGCTCCACGACGATCACCGTGTTGCCCTGGTCGCGCAACCGCTCAAGTGTTGCGGTGAGCTTCTGGTTGTCGCGTTGGTGGAGCCCGATGGACGGCTCATCCAGGATGTAGAGCACACCGACCAGGCCAGCGCCGATCTGGGTGGCCAGGCGGATGCGCTGCGCTTCACCGCCCGACAGCGTGCCCGCGGCGCGCGAGAGTGTCAGATAGCCGACGCCGACGGAGTCGAGGAATCGCAGCCGCTCACGCACCTCCTGGATGACCCGCTGCGCGATGAACGCCTGGGTCTTGGTGAGCTCCACCTCGTCGAAGAACCGCAGCGCATCGGATACCGACAACTCGCACACGTCGTAGATCGACGAGTCCGCGATCGTGACGGCGAGCACCTCGGGCTTCAGTCGCGCGCCGTGGCATGCAGCGCACGGCACGAGCGACATGAACTCCTCGATGCGCTGACGGATCTGATTGGAACCGGTCTGCGCATACTGGCGGCGAAGCTGCGGGATGAGGCCTTCGAACCACGTCGTACTGGAGGTGAACCCGCTGCGCCGCCGCTTGCGGCTGCGCGAGATCTTCATGCGCTCGCGTCCACCGGGACCGTGGAGCATCAGCACCTGATGCTCCTCCGGCAATTCGCGAAACGGGACGTCAAGATCGATCTCGTACGTGTCGGCGACCGATTGCAAAAGCAGGGCGTAATAGTCGGTGGTCCGGTCGGCCCAGGGAAGCAGCGCCCCGTCGCGAAGTGTGCGATCGCGATCCACCACGAGCGACGGATCGACCTCCTGCATGAAACCGAGTCCGGTGCACGCCTCACACGCGCCGTGCGGCGCGTTGAACGAAAAGGTGCGGGGTGCCAGCTCCGCGAGCGAGGCGCCGTGGTCCGGACAGGCAAACCGCTCGGAGTAGGTCCAGGACCCGCCGTCGCCACCGACCTCTTCGATGCGCACCAAGCCGTCGGCCAGATTGACCGCGGTCTCCACGCTCTCGTTCAACCGGCGGCGCAGATCGTCCTTCATCACCAGGCGATCGACGACCACCTCGATGGTGTGGTTGCGCTTCTTGTCGAGCGCCGGCACCTCGTCGATCAGATACGTCTCACCGTCGACGGCCACACGTGCGAATCCCTCTGCTTTGACGTGTTCAAACACGTCGCGGTGCTCACCTTTTCGTCCCCGCACGATCGGTGCGAGCACCTGGAAGCGCGTGCCCTCGTTGAGTTCGAGGATGCGATCGACGATCTGTTCGGCGCTCTGCCCGGCGATCGGTCGCCCGCACTCCGGGCAGTGCGGCTCACCGACGCGCGCGAACAGCAGGCGCAGGTAGTCGTAGATCTCGGTGGCCGTCGCGACCGTGGAGCGCGGGTTGCGGCTCGTCGTCTTCTGATCGATCGAGATCGCCGGGGACAGTCCCTCGATTGCGTCGACATCCGGCTTGTCCATCTGCCCGAGGAACTGGCGCGCGTAGGCCGACAGGCTTTCGACGTACCGGCGCTGCCCTTCGGCGTACAGGGTGTCGAACGCGAGACTCGACTTGCCGCTTCCCGACAGTCCGGTGATGACCACGAGCGCGTCGCGCGGAAGCTCCAGCGACACGTCCTTGAGGTTGTGTTCACGTGCACCAAGTACACGGATGGATCCTGATGAGCCTGTCGCCACCGATACAGTCTAGCGAACGAACGTTCGGTGCGACGCCGCCAGGGTCCGAGCAACCACATACGGACGGGTGAGTCGACGCGTGCCTGGGATACCCTGATCTGATGCATCCATCGCTTGCCCCTTTTGCCGACGAGCTGGCGCGCCTGCTGCCGTCCAACTGCGAGCTGGTCGACGCCCACACCCATCTGGGCCTCGACGAGGACGGGATGCAGTTGTCGCTCGAGCGGCTCCTTCGAATGATGGACGACGGTGGGGTGCGTCGCGCCTTCGTGTTTGCGCTGCACGACCCGGACCGCCATCCGGCGTACACCGTGCCAAACGACCGGGTGCTCGACTGGGCCGCGCAGTCGCAGGGACGACTCGCGCCGTTTTGCCGAGTCGATCCGGCCGACAACCCGGTGGCCGAGGCCGAGCGGTGCCTGGCACGGGGTGCTCGGGGCATCAAGCTTCATCCACGGGCGCAGGGGTTCGACTTCGCCCACTCCGCACTTGGCGACATCTTTCGCGTGGCGCACGACGCGCGGGTGCCCATCCTGATCCACGCTGGTCGGGGGATGGCGCCGATCGCGCGTGAGCTGTGCGACCTGGCCCTCCAGGTTCCGGCAACACTGATCTTGGCGCATGCGGGAATCGCCGATCAGGCCATCTTCGCGACGCGCCTTGCCGAGCATCCCGGCGCCTTCTTCGACACGTCGGTCTTGGGGCCGCTCGACCTGTCGGAGCTGTTTGCCCGTGTGCCCGCCGAGCGGGTTCTGTTCGGATCGGATCCGCCGTACGGCCGCCCGATGCCGGCGGCGTACGCGACGGTGCGGATCGCCCGGTCAGTCGGTTGCGACGACGACCAGCTGCGACTGATCATGGGCGCTTCGGCGTCGCGCATCCTGGCCGGCGAGACCCCGGCCGCGGTGACCGGCCTCGTGCGCGGCCGACGGTTGGAGATGGATGGCGCACTGTCGCGCATCTATGTGCTTGCGATGTCCGCGATCAATGCGGCGATGTCCGGCGATCAGACTGCGGCGGACTGGGCGCTCGAGCTTGCACAGAGCGCGTGCCGCGAGCCGGAGCCGGACCGCGCAGCCGTGACGCTCGCACGGATCTCCGGGTGCCTTGACGACGCTCGCGCGCAGCTGGCGGCAGGGGAACGTCGTGCGTTGGTGCTGGTGTGGATCGCGGCAATGATGAGCCTCAGCGAAGGCATTGACAACTGACAGGTTCCGCTAAGGGAATCGCGCCACTGTGCCGATAGACCTCGTGCCCCCCGCTTTGCTCGCACTCCTTCGGGAGAAAAGGAACTTGAGATGTCCGCGTACGCCGCAGCCCCTGCACTGACGATGCCCCGCGTCGGGTTCAAGCGCCCGAAGTTCGACCGTGACCGCCTGATCGAGATCACGCGTGACTGGTGGGTGGAGTGCAAGGAAATCATGCAGCGTGCCTGCCCGCTCATCATCATTCCGTCGCCGATTCGCGAGGCGCTGCTCGCCGCATAGCGAGCTTGTGATTTAACCGACTTGGTGTCAGACACCAGAACGGTTAACTGCGTACGCGTTTGACGGGCTGATACGGACGCACTGCAGACGGAGCCCCACACGGGCGTCGCTGCGGTGGTGCAACTGGCGTCAGCCCCATCGCGAACCGCGGGCACGGGATCAGTGTCGATCGCTGAGCGATCGGCATACCGGCTGTCGACGACTGAGCGACGCACTTCCCAGGAATGATCGGCGACCGGGCGAACCGTCACGGTTTGCCCGGGCCGGGTGGCACGTTCTGACCGCTCATGAGGACCATTGCGTGGAGAACGTGTGTGCCGAGGAATACGATCAGAAGTGTTCGTGATAATACGCACAATCTTCCTGGGAGGGATGATGCCTCCGTTTCGACGATTCATCGTGACCGTGGTTGCCGCTTCAGTTGTCTTCGGAGTCGTCGGCTGCGGTGGCAGCACCGATCCGACGGGATCAACGACCAGCGCACCCGCCGGATCCGCAAGCGCCAGCACCGTCAATGTTCAGTTGGGTGAGGATGGTTCGAAGTTCTTCGTGAAGGTCGACAAGGCCAGCGTCGCCGCCGGTACCGTCACGTTCGCGATCGACAACGTCGGGACGATGCATCATGAGCTGGCGATCTTCAAAACCGATCTTCCAGCCGACAAGCTCCCCATGAACGACGACGGCAAAGTGGATGAAGAAAAGGCCGGCATGCTCGCCGAAGCCGTCTACACCAAGCCACTGCGCGGCGATGAAGACCACCGCATCCGAGACGGACGCGGAGTCAACTTCACCATGGACCTCAAGCCCGGCAAGTACATCCTGCTGTGCAACCTCGCAGGCCACTACAAAGCAGGCCAGTACATCACATTCACCGTGGTCTGACGCGTCGGATCGCATCACCAGGAGCGAGCCCGGCGGCGCGTACGCAACGCCCGCCGGGCCCGTGACTGATCGTCGTCGAGCAGTCGCCGCTCCTCACCGTCGCCACACGCGCGTCCCGTCGGCGCAGACCGGCCGCCGCGTCCAGGTGCACCACAGGTGGGTAGCATCGGTCGCATGAAGATGCCACCGAATCTCGCCACCGCGTTCAACAACCAGGTCACCCTGGAGATCGAGTCGTCGCTCGCCTACCTGCAGATGGCGGCTCATTTCGAGGCGCGCAGCCTGAAGGGCATCAGCGCGTGGATGCGTGTGCAGTCCGACGAAGAGCGCACCCATGCGCTCAAGTTCTTCGACTACGTGCTGAGCCGTGGAAACGATGTGGCCATCGGCACCGTCCAGGCGCCCGTGGCCGAGTTCACGACACCCGCGTCGGTGTTCGAACTGGCGCTTGCGCAGGAACAGAAGGTGTCGGCCGCCATCGCCGAGTTGCACCGATTGGCCACCGAGACGCACGACGTCGCGAGCTTCCCGCTGCTGCAGTGGTTCCTGGAGGAGCAGATCGAAGAAGAGGCCACGGTGTCGGAGATCATCGATCAGCTCAATCTGATCGGCGATGACGGCGGCGCACTGCTGATGTTGGACCGTGAGCTCGGCGGCAGGACGGCCGAGGCGGAGTAGCGGTCGGGGTTTTGCAGTTAACCGTTTTGGTGTCAGACACCAGAACGGTTAACTGTCGCGGGTACGATGCGGGCATGAACCTCGCCTGGATCGGAACCGGAACAATGGGCGCTGCCATGGCCGCCCACCTCGTGCAGGCCGGCCATGATGTCGCCGTCTGGAATCGCACACTTGCTCGCACCGACGAGCTCGCCGCCCTTGGCGCCCGTGTCGCAACCTCGCCGGCCGATGCCGCAACCGGCGCCGACGTCGTGTTCGTGTGCGTGTCGGACTCACCGGACGTCGAGCAGGTGGTGCTGGGACCCGGCGGCGCAGGCGAGACCATGGCGTCGGGCAGTGTGCTCGTCGATCACTCCACGATCTCCCCCGCCGTCGCACGGTCGGTGGCCGACGCGCTTGCAGCGCGCGGCATCGGCGCCGTGGACGCGCCGGTGTCCGGCGGTTCCGAAGGCGCCAAGAACGGCACGCTCAGCGCCTTCGTCGGCGGAAGTGACGAGGCGGTGACCGCCGCGCGCCCTGCCATGGAGTGCTTCTGCGCGTCGATCACCCACCTCGGCCCCGCCGGCGCCGGCCAAGCCGCAAAGGCGGTCAACCAGGTGCTGGTCGCCGGCACCTACGCAGCACTCGGCGAGGCACTCGTGCTCGGCGAGCGCGAAGGACTCCCGATGGACGCGCTCGTGTCGGCCCTGTCTGCCGGCGCCGCGCAGTCATGGGTGCTCGCGAACCGGTCCACGAACGTGATCGACGACACCTACCCGCTCGGGTTTCGGGTCGCCCTCCATCTGAAGGACCTGCGCATCGCACTCGACGAGGCGGCAGCGTTCGGTGTCCCGCTGGCGATCACCGAGCTGATCGCAGCCCAGGAGTCTGCGCTCGTCGAGGCGGGACTGGGCGACGAGGACCTGTCGAACCTGGCGCGCATCCCACGCGGCGGACTCACGACGAGCTGAGCCGTCACGGGGCCTGACCGGCACGATCATGAGGGGTCACGCATCGTCGGGCAGGAGCACGAATGGCTTCTCGTCCAGCGAACGAATGACGCGGAAGTGCCGACGATCAAGCGTCAAGAGCCGATTGGTGCGAAACCGCTTGGCGAGTACGACGATGGAGGCATCGGCCAGGCCGATGTCGTGATCCTCAAAGCGGGCGATCACCGCCATCGCCTCGGTCAGATCGTCCGACCCGAACGTGGCGAGCTCGCATGAGTCGCGCACGGCGCGCAGCACTGCCTGCTCGTGATCGACACCCCATCGGGACAGGACGAGGGAATCCAGTTCGGCAAGCACAAACGGCGAAATGATCAGCGGCGTCGTTGCGGCGGCGACACAGGCCGCCACCTCGCGATGCGCGGCATCGCCGCGATTGAAGAACGCAATGAGCCCGCTGGTGTCGGCAACGATCAATCGAACCCGAAGCCTTCGGCCAACAGATCATCAACCCGACCCGACAGGGTTTCAGGAATATCGAAGAGCGGCGTGAGTCGAGGGCGTTGCGAACCGGCATCGAGCAGATACGCAGCGATTGCGTCACGAAGCACCTGCGCCTCGCTTTGCTGCCGCCGAACGGCCAACTCCTCGATCCCGCGCCTGAGCTCATCCGTCAAATAGAGCGTCGTCCGCTTCATGCCATACATGGCGCCATCCATCGTGAGAATCTGACTGGTCGACGTGACCAACTGTCAAACCGATCAGCGACCATGGTCCAGTCGACGCGACCGCGGCGAGACGCACGGCCCCGCTGAACACCGCACTACCGTCGGCGACCGCCGCCGCGCCGGTGCGGAGTCGGAGCCGTGCGCGGCTCCCGCGCCATGCCGCTTCGCTCCTCGAGCTCGCGTCGGATCTCCTTGATCGCATCGCGCAGTTCCGCGGCACGCTCGAACTGCAACTCCTCAGCGGCCTGGAACATCTCCTCCTCAAGCGACACGAGCTCGCGCTCAAGATCCGCGGTGGGCACCTCGCTCTGCACCAGATCCTTCGCCTTCTGGCGGCGGGTTTGCGCCGGACCGGAGTTGGTGAGCCCCAGAAACTCCGTGATGTCGCTGACGCCCTTCACGATCGACTCCGGCGTGATGCCGTGCTCAGCGTTGTACGCCGTCTGGATGGCGCGCCGGCGGTTGGTCTCGCTGATCGCGAAGCGCATGGCGTCCGTCTCCCGATCGGCGTACATGATCACGCGTCCGTGGACGTTTCGCGCCGCGCGGCCGATCGTCTGGATGAGCGCGGTCTGACCACGCAGGAAGCCTTCCTTGTCGGCGTCGAGGATCGCCACAAGCGTCACCTCGGGCAGGTCGAGCCCCTCGCGCAGCAGGTTGACGCCCACCAGGATGTCGAACTCGCCGAGTCGCAGATCGCGAATGATGCGGATGCGCTCGATGGTGTCGACCTCCGAGTGCAGGTAGCGCACACGGAAATCCGCCTCCACCAGATACTCGGTCAGGTCCTCCGCCATCTTCTTCGTCAGCGTGGTGACCAACGTCCGTTCGTTGCGATCCGCCCGCACGCGGATCTCGTTCATCAGATCGTCGATCTGATTGCGCGTGGGCCGCACGTCCACCTCGGGATCGACCAAGCCGGTCGGACGGATGATCTGTTCGACGATGCGACTGGATTCGCGGCGCTCATACTCACCCGGCGTAGCCGACACGCAGATGATCTGCCCCACCCGCTCCATGAACTCGTTGAATTTGAGCGGCCGGTTGTCGGCGGCCGACGGCAGTCGGAAGCCATTGTCGATGAGCGACATCTTGCGTGAGTGGTCGCCCTCGAACATGCCGCGCACCTGCGGCAGCGTGTTGTGCGACTCGTCCACGAAGCACAGGAAGTCCTTCGGGAAGAAGTTGAGCAGCGTGTTCGGCGCCGAGCCCGGCTGCCGGCCGTCGAAGATGCGCGAGTAGTTCTCGATGCCGTTGCAAAATCCGAGCTCGCGCAGCATCTCCATGTCGTACTCGGTGCGCTGGCGCAGACGATGCGACTCCACGAACTTGCCCTCGGCGTCGAACGTCGCGCACTGCGCTTCGAGTTCGGCACGGATCTCGTCGAGGGCGCGTTTGACCGCCGGCTGTTCCATGACGTAGTGGGTGGCGGGCCAGATGCCGACGTGGTCCACCCGCTCGTAGACCTCCCCGGTGAGACGGTCGAAGTGGTCGATCGACTCGATCTCGTCGCCGAACATGGAGATGCGGTACGCGGTCTCGGAGTCGGCCGGCTGGATCTCGAACACGTCACCCTTGACGCGGAAGCGTCCGCGCTCGAGCACCATGTCGTTTCGCTGGTACTGCACCTCCACCAGCTTGCGGAAGATGTCTTCGCGGCTGTACTCGTGCCCAACCTTCAACAGCAGCAGCCGGTCGCGGTAGGTGTCCGGTGAGCCGATGCCGTAGATGCAGCTGACCGACGCGACGATGACGACATCACGACGTGCGAGCAGGGCGCTGGTGGCGGCGTGGCGCAACCGGTCGATCTCGTCGTTGATCGACGAGTCCTTCTCGATGTAGGTGTCGGTGGCCGCGATGTACGCCTCGGGCTGGTAGTAGTCGTAGTAGCTCACGAAGTACTCGACCGCCGCCTCCGGCAGGAACTCGCGAAACTCGTTGCAAAGCTGCGCCGCCAGCGTCTTGTTGTGCGCCATGACGAGCGCCGGACGACCCGACTGCGCGATCAGGTTCGCCATCGTGAAGGTCTTGCCGGAGCCCGTGACGCCGAGCAGCGTCTGCATCCGCTCCCCCGCCTCGATGCCCTCAAGCAGCGACGAGATCGCCTTCGGCTGGTCACCGGTCGGCAGATATGCCGGAGAGATCGCGAATGCCATCGGCCCAGTATATACCGAACACATGTTCGTTTCACGACGTTGTGGTCTGTGCCCGTGGCGACCCAGCCGCACCGCCAAACGTGACGGCCACCGTCACCTCCCCGGTGCTCATCTACCGTTTCGATCACGCGCTCGGCCAGCCATACTGCTGCGACCACCCTGTCCACCGCGCGCGATGCAAGTTGTCGGCCCGCCCTCAGGAATCATCATGCAGTTTCGTTCATTCCTCCTCGTGCTGAGCTGCGCCGCGATGTTCGCCACTGCGAGCTCCGCCGGTGCAGCTGATCCACACGGCTCGTGGACACTGACGCCAAGTGGTGATCAGGTCCGCGTCGCGTGGACGGCACCTCTGCCACTGCCGGTGACAAGCGATCGCGTTCGTATCGTCGGAGCGGACAATCGGGAGATCGGTCGGGCACAGCTGACGCCCGACCGCCGGACCGTCGTCGCATTTGCCCCTCCTGGGATCACCCTGGCGAACCTCCGCGTTGTGCGGTCGGGACACACGCTCGACCGTCCGTCCCCGCCGAGCCCACGACAGACGGATCCGGACGCTGGTGCGCAGGAGCCGCAGCAGATGATGGCCACGGGACCGGATCCATGGCAGGCAGGACCGTATGCAATCGCCACCGAGAGGATCATGGAACCTCCCATCCG
>CALMXK010000053.1 GCA_937871165.1 uncultured Actinomycetes bacterium | reverse complement strand
GCGCCAAGGGCGACGAGCGTCTCGATGAGCACCGCGGTCTGTACGGTCATATGAAGCGAACCGGCGATGCGCGCGCCCTTGAGGGGCTGCGACGGACCAAGTTCGGCACGGGTGGACATCAATCCGGGCATCTCGTGCTCGGCGAGGACGATCTCCTTGCGGCCGAATTCCGCCAACGACAGGTCGGCGACCTTGAAGTCCTGGGTGGACACGACATCAGACGACATAGTTGCTCCTGGAATGGTCTCGGCCACGCGCGTGGCGAACGACCTTTGAGGGTAGCAGCGCCCCCATTTCCTGGGGCGATTTGGGGTGCGGACACCCGGCAAGCTGCACCGAACGTCCCGCGTCGCCCGGCCGACTGACAGGCCGATCCACGCTGCGATGAGCGGACGGTCTGGAAGAATCGCGCAGTGAAGCTCTCCGTCCTGGTCGGGTTGGTCCTCGCACTGGCCACCGCCATCACCGCGGTCGTCGCCAACCTGATGCGCCACAAAGGGGCGCATGCGTCGCCGCCAGTCGATTTCCGCCATCCGATCGGCACGTCCCTCGCACTGTTTCGCTCGCGGTGGTACCTGGCGGGAATCCTCGTGGCCAACGTGTCATGGGCCTTCCACGTGGGCGCCCTCGCACTCGCGCCGATCTCGCTCGCCCAGTCGGTGATCGCCGGCGGACTCGCGTTGCTCGCAGTGACAGCCGACCGGGTCTTCCATCTCCAGGTCAGCCGCCGTGAATGGATCGGTGTCGCGATGGCCGCACTGGGACTCGCGCTGCTCGCGGCCACGGTCAGCGGCACAGCCACGTCCGCCCACAGTGAGGCGTCCACCTCGACTGTCCTCGCATACGTCGGGATCACTGCGTCGATCGGCGCCGCCATTGTGATCGCCGCACGCCGACAGCCGTCGGCCGGGCCGATGCTCGGTGTTGCGACGGGCGCGCTTTGGGGGTCGTCGGACGTGACGATCAAGGCTGTGACGGGACGCTTCCACGACGGGACGCTCCACGCGCTGCTCAGCCCCCTCGTCGCGGTCGTCATCACACTGTCGCTGGTGAGCCTGGTCGTCTCCGCGCGCAGCCTGCAGCTCGGTCCGCCGGTCGCAGTGATCGCCATGACGGCGGCAGCCGGCAACATCGTCACCATTCTGTCCGGGTTCGTCGTGTTCCACGAACCGTTGCCGAGCAGCGGTGTCGGCATCACACTGCGGATCGCGGCACTTGCACTGGTCGTCGTGGCCGCTGCCCTGACCCCACCACGCGCCGAAGGGATCACCTGACATGACTGACGCGACCAACTGGGCCGATCAGCTGCGTGACGATGGTGCACGCGCCATCGAGTGGGCCGCGCACTATCTGGAGACGCTCGACGTGCGACCGGTGCTTGCGACCAGCGCTCCCGGGGAGATCCGAGGGCGCCTGCCGAAGCATCCGCCGAACGACCCGGAGCCGTTCCAGGCGGTGCTCGACGATCTGGACGGGTTGCAGGACGGGATCACCCACTGGCAGCACCCGCGCTTTCTCGCCTACTTCGCGACGTCCTCGCCGCCGCAAGCAGTTGCCGCCGAGATCATCGCCGCAACACTGAACCAGGTGGCGATCCTTTGGCGTACGTCTCCCCTGTCCACCGAACTCGAATCGGTGTGCGCCACGTGGCTGCTCGACCTGCTCGGCTTGCCGGACACGTGGCACGGACACATCGAGGACACGGCCTCCACCTCGACGCTGGCTGCGCTTGCCGCCGCGCGATTCGACAGCGGCAAACGGATCGTCGCCTGTTCCGCCCAAGCGCATTCGTCCGTGCACAAGGCGGCGCGCCTTCTGGACATGCAGGTACGGACCATCGCGGTGGACGAGGCTTTCCAGATGCGTCCCGATGCCCTTTCGGCCGCACTGGACGGCGGGCAGGTGGCCGCGGTTGTGGCGACAGTCGGCACGACGTCGACCACATCGGTCGATCCGGTGCCTGCC
Source organism: uncultured Actinomycetes bacterium (assembly GCA_937871165.1). Classification (GTDB taxonomy): domain Bacteria; phylum Actinomycetota; class Thermoleophilia; order Miltoncostaeales; family Miltoncostaeaceae; genus CALMEC01. Next base: position 2,302 of record CALMXK010000053.1, on the reverse strand, counting down.
ATCGCCGACCTGTGCGCAGCATCGAACACGTGGTTGCACGTGGACGCCGCGTACGCCGGATCATCCTGGGTCTCGCCGAGAATGCGGTGGTCGGCGGTGGGGGTTGATCGCGCCGACTCGCTGGTCGTCAATCCGCACAAGTGGATGTTCGTGCCGATGGACTGCTCGGTGCTGTTCACGTCCCGGCCGGACGTGCTGCGCGCCGCGTTCACCGAGACGCCGGAATACCTGCGCACGCCGGAGGATGTGGAGAGCCTGTCCGAATACGGTCCTGCGCTTGGCCGTCGCTTCCGATCCCTCAAGCTCTGGACGGTGATGCGCTGTCTCGGCCGGTCCGGACTTCAATCGAGCATCGACTGTGCCGTCGACCTGGCGCAGGAGCTCGCCGGATGGATCGAGGCGGACCCCGATTTCGAGATCTGCGCCCCGCACCCGTTCTCCACCGTCTGTTTTCGTGCACACGGCAGCGACGAGGACAACGCACGCATCGTCGAGCGCGTCAACGCGAGCGGAGAGGCCCTCATCTCACATACGAAGCTGAACGACCGCTATGTGGTGCGCGTGGCGATCGGACACATGCGCACCAGCCGTGACGACGTGGCACGGGCGTGGCAGGCGATTCGCGCGGCGCGGGAGAGCGGTTAGCCCTCCAGCGGGACGTGCAGACCGCACTCGGTCTTGTCCGTGCCGGACCAGCGACCCTCACGCCCGGTACCGGGCATGGTGCACCAGATGCAGCCGATCGAGGCGTAGCCCTTGTCGTGCAGCGGGTTGGTCGGAAGGTCGCGCTCCCGGATGTACTCCCAGCAGCGATCATCGGACCAGTCGGCAAGCGGATTGGCCTTCCAGAGCCCGTGCCCCTCGTCCCAGTGGAACTTCGGCGCATTGGCACGCGTGGGTGACTGGTCCCGGCGCATGCCGGTGATCCAGGCGTCGCGCCCGGCGAGTGCGCGTCCGAGCGGCTCGGTCTTGCGGATCGCGCAGCAGCGGTTTTGGTCGCGCTCCCACAGGTTCGGCCCTTCCGCAGCCGCCTGCTTGCCGATCGACGGGCCGTCGAACACCTCGACCGTCGTGCCGTAGCGCTCCTCCACCTGTTGCCAGTAGGCGTAGGTCTCGTCGAACAGCACATGGGTGTCCAGCGCGAAGACGCGTGCGCCGGGATCTGCCGCAAACAGCATGTCCAGGAGGACCGTCTCCTCCTTCTGAAAGGAGCATGCGAGTACGAGTCCCGCGCCGAAGCGAGCGACAAGCGCCCCAACGAGTTCGTGCGCGTCGAGCGCCTCAATGTCGGCGACGCCAAGCGTCGCTGCAGGATCGGCCGTCGTGGTCATCCGACAAGGTTAACAGCGAACGGGAAATCGGGCCGCAAGGGCCCGTCCGCAAAGGGATTTCACCCTTCCGGTCGTACGGAATACCTATGACCGAGGGGATCGCCAGGTGACCATGCCCGAAAACAGTCGAGGCTTTGCGACATTCGCCGAGGAGCCGAGCGGCGGCGGGGAGGAACGGGAGCCCTACCGCGGCCCCTTCAACGACGAGTCTGTGGCGCTGGACGCTCACTGGCGGGCGTTCGGGAAGATCGCGACCGGCGTTGCCGTCGTCACCTTTCCCCTCTTCTTCCTGATCCTGAACTACGGCTTCGGCATGGGCGCCATCGCGTCGGTGATCACGGCGGCGATCGCCGTGTCCGCGTTCCGCGGGTTCGTGGACGTGGTGACCCGGCGCTTCATCCCGTCGCCCAGTCTGTTCGGCGACGACGGCACCAACCGTGACCGCGACATCGTCGACCGGCGCCGTACCGCGTTCTGGCGCTTTTGGTACAAGGTGCTTCGCGTCGTCGCCGCGATCTATGTCGTCTGGGTGCTCGTCATCCTGCTCACGCAGGCGTTCTCCCACTCGACGGACTTCGCGGAAGCGCTCTCCACCCCGTGGGGCGTGTTCGCCGACGCGCTGAACACCCCGGACTTCGTCCAGAACGCCGCCATCGGTTTGATCTACATCGTCGCGCTGTTCGCGGCCAACACGATCATCTTCCTCGGCCCGCTCGCCTATGTCGGCATCCGCCAAGTCAAAACCTTCGAACCGGGCGACGTGGATTGGGGCGTGCAGCTTGAGGATGTGCGCGGCCAGAAGTCGGCGAAAGAGGCGATTCGCCGCCTGGTGACCCTGTGGCAGTCCGGCGAAGACTTTGAGAAGGCGGGCGGCAAACGCGAGCGCGGGGTGCTGTTCATCTGTCTCTTATACACATCTGACGCTGCCGACGAGCGATCTAGTGTAGATCTCGGTGGTCGCCGTATCATTA
>CALMXK010000052.1 GCA_937871165.1 uncultured Actinomycetes bacterium | reverse complement strand
GCGCCACTTGGCGTGTGTGGCCGGCGCGCGGGTCGAATCCCCTCGTTGGCGGCTCGGCGTGGAGTGCAAGCAGTGCTCCGAAGCACCTGAAATTGCCAATTGGCATGCGCGTCGTGCCACTTGGGTGCTTAACGCCTGTGGTGGCGGGGTTCGCCCTGGTGCGCCACTTGGCGCGTGGGCGAGCAAGCGTCGCCTGGCGGCCGGCGACGATTTGAGATCGCGAAGCGCCCGATTTGTGCACTCCGGCGGTCGCAGGGCCTCAATTCGCAACGATAATTCCCGCAAATAGCGAATTTCGACTCTTTGGAAGGGGGGTCGAAATGTCGCGCTCAGCCCTTGTACTACTACCTCCAAAAACTCCAGAAACTGAACGGATGGGGAGTAGGAGTTTTTGGAGCTTCGGATTACCGTTTTGATTCCACTCGCAAAGGCTGTCAATGATGGATCTCGACGCTCACGTGACTCAGGATGCTCGCCGTCAGGCGGTTGCCAACGCTCTGGCCTGGGCTCCGGGGCTTATCCGCTATGCCGCTCGGTATACGCATTCCATTGAGGATGCGGAGGACGCCTACCAGTGCGCGATGGAGCTGGCGCTCGTCAAGGCTCCGTCCGTGGAACGCCGGGACTTCATCAATTGGCTTCACACCGTGGTGCGGCGCGAGGCGCTTCGGATTCGAGATGGGCGGATCCGTGAGTGTCCCACCGACGAGTGCAACCTGGACGTTCATCTGGAGCGCGACGCCGACGCCGTCGCCGGACCCCATTCGGTTGCCGAGTGGCGGGAGCGCTACCGGGCGATCCAGGATGGCCTGTACGGACTCGGCGAGCGAAAACGCGTCTGCCTGATGATGCGCTCGGCCGGGATGCCAAACCAGGAGATCGCCGACACCCTCGGACTCACGCTGCGCACCGTGGCACGCGAAGTCGTGGAAGCCCGGGCAGAGCTTCGCGCATTCGAACTGCGCCTCGCGACGGGCGAAGAGTGCGAACGGGCGACGTCGCTCATCGACCTGGTGCTTGACGGCGACGTCCTGCCCGCACAGTTGCGAAAGCTCGAGCGCCACACCAAACACTGTCCCTCCTGCCGCGAGACATTTCGCAGCGCCCAGGACCAAAGCCAGCTGGTGGCGTCGCTTGTGCCACTCGGCCTGGTGGCGTCCACCGACCTGATGCACTCACGTCCACCCGACCCCGCCGCCATCGTCGGATGGTGGGACCGCATGAGTGGTGCCGCATCGGTCAAGGCGGGCAACGCCGTGCAGCTGTGGCTTGACCTTCCGCAGCTTGTGAGCTCGAAAGCCGGGGCCGGCGCCCTGGCTGCGGCCGCCGTGAGTGCCATCGGCGCGCCGATGGTGGTGCAATCGATGAAACCCGACCCTCAGCGACCGGTCCAGCAGACCATTGCAACACGGACCCCTGCCGTCCCGGCGCCGCGGGTCCTGCCACCACACACGACCGCATCGCGCGCAGCCACGAAACCCGTGACGACCACAACGCACGCCGTTCAGCGCACGAGCACGCGTGCAACCACAACGTGGAAACCGAAAGCCACACCCACCCGCGCCGCGACAACCCGCTCGAGCGCGACGCCCACGACCGTGCAACGCACGACATCGCGCGCGTCGCCGACCGGCTCGGCTGCCACCGAATTCTCCCCGTAAGGAGCGCGGACCTCACATTTCTGACAGCCCAGGCGTCTTCCATGTATGAAAGAGCTTGTGGCGACCAACGTCCATACCGTGGTGCACTCGCCGATCGGCGAACTGATCCTGGTCGCCTGTGACGACGCCCTGGTCGGCCTCTACATGGCCGGCCAGAAGTATTTGCCCGACGACGACCACTTCGGGGAGGAACAGCAGCCGGCGGTCTTTGAACACGCGGCGGCACAACTGGATGAGTACTTCGCGGGCGAGCGGCGCCACTTCGAGCTGCGCTTGGCGCCGGTGGGCAACGAGTTTCGGCTGAGCGTCTGGGGCGAGCTCAACCGCATTCCCTACGGCGAGACCCGCACCTACGGCCAACTGGCCGCCAATCTGGGAGAGCCGCAGATGGCGCAGGCGGTGGGTGCGGCCAATGGGCGAAACCCGATCGCCATCATCGTCCCGTGCCACCGCGTGGTCGGCGCCGACGGGTCGCTTGTCGGTTTCGCGGGCGGTATTGAGCGCAAGCGCTACCTGCTGGAGCACGAGCAGAAGGTGGTGGGCACGTGGAGCAGGCTCTTCTGACACCACGCCCGCCGGCAAAGCCGCCGTTTTCACGCGTAGTGGAGTCCCACGGAGCAACCGTGCTGCGCGTCTGTCGGGCGCTCCTTGGTCCCGTCGATGCCGACGACGCCTGGCAGGAGACCTTCATCGCCGCCCTTCGCGCCTACCCGGATGTGCCAAGTGGCGCAAACCTGGAAGCGTGGCTGGTCACGATCGCCCACCGCAAAGCCATTGACGCGGCGCGCGCCCGAAAGCGGCGCCCCACTCCCACCGCCGAGGTTCCCGAGCGCCAAGTGGCGCAACCGTCCCTTCCTGCGACCGCCCTGTGGCTCGCACTCGCCGACCTGCCGGACAGACAGCGCCATGCAGTGGTTTACCACCACATCGCCGGGCTGGCGTACCGCCAAGTGGCGCAACTCATGGACACCAGCGAATCGGCGGCCCGCAAAGCGGCAAGCGACGGCGTCGCTTCGCTGCGAATCCGACTCAAGGATGACGACCTGCGATGAATCGCGATCCCCTGTTTGGCTCCCTCGATCCGTCGGCCGCCGATCTCGCAACCCTGCACGCCCGACTCGCCACAGCCGCCGCGCCCGACACCGACGTGGCCTACATCACGATGCAGAGCCCAATCGGCGAGCTGCTGCTCGCGTCCACCGAGATCGGTCTGGTGCGCGTCGCATTCCAATGGGCAGACCACGATCCGCTGCAGGAACTCGCAGACGCGATCAGCCCCCGAATCCTGCGTTCGCCGAAACGGCTGCGCCAAGTGGCGCAACAACTGGATGCCTACTTCGACGGCACGCGCCGGCACTTCGACCTGCCCTTCGACATGCGTCTGAGCCACGGCTTTCGCCGGGAGGTGCTCGACGCGCTGCTGCGCATCGACTACGGCGCCACGGCGAGCTACGCGGACGTGGCCCTCGACACCGGCCGCCCCAAGGCGGTCCGCGCGGTCGGTACCGCCTGCGGCATGAACCCGCTGCCGGTGGTCATCCCGTGCCACCGGGTCATCCGCTCGGACGGCAGCTTGGGCCAGTACGGCGGCGGCACCGAGGTCAAGCGCACGCTGCTTGAGCTGGAGGGTGCTCTCGACTAACAACCGTCGGCTGCAGCGCTGCCGGGCGAGCCGGTCTCCCCACAAACCCGTCCACCGTCGCGACCAGAACACAACCCGGTGGCAGCTCCACCCGCGCCATGATGACTACGCGCGCAGGATCTTCTCCATCGGCCGTCCTTTGGCGAGCTCGTCGACAAGCTTGTCCATGTAGCGGATCTTCTGCATAAGTGGATCGTCGACGCTCTCCACGCGCACCCCGCATACGACACCGGTGATGAGCAGCGCGTTGGGGTTGAGCGTCGCGTCGGCAAAGAAGTCCGCCAGTGTCGTTCCGTCACTCAGGTGGCCAGCAAGCGTGGCATCGTCGAAGCCGGTGAGCCAGCAGATCACCTGGTCCAGCTCCGCCGCCGTGCGGTGCTTCTTCTCGACCTTGGCCAGGTAGAGCGGGTAGATCGAGCTGAAGCTCGTGGAGAAGATCCGGCTCATGTGGGTCAGGCTACGCGAATCAGGTGGCCCACTTGAGCGCACGCCGCTACGGCGTCACGACAAGCTGCGGAGCCTGCGCCGCCACCTCCCGGGATGAGAACTTCATGGCGTCCGACGACGTCAATGCCAGGTTGAACGAATACGTGCCGTCGCCGGTGATCGCCGACGTCACATCGAACTCGTACCAGCCGAGCGTGTTCATGGCGCCCACGTCGACGATGGCCGCGCCAAGGCGCGCAGGGCGCGTGGCCCATGTCACCGTGTTCTCGGTCCAGGCCGCGTCGGTCAGATACACCGCCGGTCCGTTGCTCGTGGTGTTGCTGACGTAGATACGAAGCACCGCGCGCGTGGGTGCGCCGCCCGAGCCCGTGACAGCGAATCGCACGAGCGACTCGCGGATCGGTGAGCCGTCCGTCTCCAGGCCGGTGGCGGTCCCATAGTTGCGGGTGGTCGATGTGGCGTTGAGCAGCGCATCGGCCTGCGCGGTGAACGCGAGCGACGTGCTGATCGTCCAACTCCACACGGCGGGTGTGGGGTCGGCGACGCCTGCCAGGTCGGTGGCCGTCACTTGCAGCTGGTGCGCTCCTGCGGCCAAGCCGTTGAGCGTGAGCGGTGAGGTGCACGCGGTGGCGGCAGCACCGTCAAGGGCGCAGGTGAACGTGGACGCCGGAACGTCCGAGCTGAAGGTGAACGTTGCCGAGGCCAGGTTCGTCTGCGTGGACGGTCCGGTCAGGATCGTCGTGTTGGGCGGCTGGGCCACCACCGCCTGGGTGGTGAACGTCCAGCTGACCGGTGCGGCGAGCGGGTTGCCAGCCAGGTCGGTCACTCCGGTGGTGAGCGTGGCCGTATAGGTGGTGCTCGGCTCAAGCGTCGCCGACGGCGTGAGTGTCGCAACGCGCGTCTGGCTGTTGAACGAGACGGCGGCCGGCACCGACCCCGCGGCCGAGCTCAGCGTGAACGTGGTGGCGTTGACGGTTGCCGGTGCGAGCGCTTCGGAGAACGTCGCACTCACGGGAACGGCAAGGCCAACGCCTGTCGCCCCGTCGGTCGGAGTGGTGGCGATCACAGCCGGTGCGGTCTCGTCGGGTGCGGTCGGGCCGCTGACCACCAGCTGCGGCGGGTTGGCCGTGGCCTCACGCGAGTTGATGTCAAGGCCGTTGCTCGACTCGGGCCGCCGCGGGTGCGAGCAGTGCCACCGCCACCCGGGCGGCGGCGACAGCGCGCAGGAGGCGGCGTCTGCGGCGCGGTCGTGACCCCGGGTCGTCGTTTCCGTGCGAAGGGGCTGGATCGTGGCCGTCTCGTGTCATCACGTCACCTCGTTGAGCGATCGATGCAATTTGACGCGCCGCGTGGGGGCACGGATCGTTCTGATCGCAGAATTGTACGAGCGTGATTTGGCCGCAACTACTCCCCATTGGTATGGGGAAAAGCCGATCACCCCCCTCTTGCGGTCACCCGACCGGTGGGCTAACGTGCAACCAAATGGTTGTAGATCAACTCACCAGCACCGAGGCCGACCGCATCTTCCATGCGCTCGCCGACGCCACCCGCCGCGACATTCTGGTGCAGACGGGGCCCGGCTCCGAGCAGTCAGTGTCGGCGCTCGCGCGCCGCTACCCGATCAGCGTGACCGCCGTGCAAAAGCACGTGGGCGTGCTGCAGGACGCCGGGCTTGTGACCAAGGCGCGACGCGGTCGCGAGCAGATCGTACGGATCGACACCCAGGCGCTTCACACCGCACGCCTGTTGCTCGATCAGCTGGAGGGCCTGTGGCGTGCGCGCATGGCGCAGTTCGGCCAGGTGCTTGGTGAACAGACGAAGGGGGACCTTTGATGGGTGGCGTGATTGATGTGCAGAAGGACCTTGCGGGCCGCACACTGGTGGTGGTCTCGGAGTTCGAGGCTCCCGCCGAGCACGTGTGGGAGCTGTGGCGCGATCCGCGCAAGCTTGAGCGCTGGTGGGGGCCTCCCGGCTACCCGGCCACGTTCACCACGTACGAGCTCGAGCCCGGCGGCGCGGTGGCCTACTACATGACAGGCCCTGAAGGGCAGCGCTACCACGGCTGGTGGACCGTCACCGCGGTCGATGCGCCGACGGGCATTTCCTTCCTGGACGGCTTCGCCAACGAAGACGGCAGCCGCAATGACGATCTGCCGACCACCGAGGGGCGCGTGGAGATCACCCCGCGCGCCGACGGCGGTTCACGCATGACGATCACCAGCGTGTATCCCACCACCGAGGCGATGCAGCAGGTGCTCGACATGGGTATGGAGCAAGGCATCACGATGGCCATCGGTCAGATGGACGGCTTGCTCGCCGAGCTCGCCTGAGTCAGCGCCAGATGTGAGCGGCCGGACCTTTGCAGCACGTGCGCGGGAAGGTGGTCCGGCCGTACGCCGGCCCGCCCGAACCGCGGCGCTCCGCGATACTGCGGCAATGAACGATGCCGAGCGTCCCGTACCACCGACCAAGGTCGCGGCCCTGTTTGACGCACTGGCGTCCGACTACGACCAGAGCGGCACCGAGTTCTTCACCCCGGTCGGCGAGCGCCTGGCGCAATTGTTGCAGCCGGCCACGGGTGAGCGGGCGCTGGATGTGGGCTGCGGCCGCGGTGCCGTGAGCTTGCCACTCGCAAGGGCAGTCGCACCGGGCGGTTCGGTGCTCGCGGTGGATGCCGCGCCCGCAATGGTGCAGGCGACCGCCGCTCAGGCTGCGGCCGCCGGCATTCACAACGTGAGCGCTCAGATGGCGGACGCCACCGTGCTTGATCTGGGCGGTGGCTTCGACCTTGTCGCCGCGTCGCTGGTGATCTTCTTCTTCGACCAACCGGATGCGGTCCCTGTCTCTTATACACATCTGACGCTGCCGACGAGCGATCTAGTGTAGATCTCGGTGGTCGCCGTATCAT
>CALMXK010000051.1 GCA_937871165.1 uncultured Actinomycetes bacterium | reverse complement strand
TTTTCAAGCAGAAGACGGCATACGAGATTCGCCTTAGTCTCGTGGGCTCGGAGATGTGTATAAGAGACAGGCGTACATGCTCCGAAGCGACGCAATTCCAACCTCCGGGGGGCGGTCCATGTCCCTGCGTATCCCGGCCGGTTGGTATGCCATCGCGGTGCCGGGAGGTGTTCCGGTCGGAACGGGGGCCGTGATGCGAGTGGCGAACTATCCACTTGTTCCCAACGACACCGACCTCGGAACCCGGACCGAAGCGAGGATTCCCGAGGGAGGGATCATGGTCGCGATCTTCGCACCATTCAGTCAGTGGCGGACCGCCCCTCGTATGCCACTTCAAGTTCACAGATCGGACTTCGGCCCGTTCGAGGGTGCCATGAGCCCCCATCACGCGCGCTTCAAGTTCCGCCGCGACGGGATCGCGTTCGACGTGGACATTGCCGTCGGCCAGCCTGCGGGAACCGTGGAAGTAGATCAACAGCTCATCAACCGTGTGAATGCGGTCCTCTCGACGTTCGCGCTGAGTCGGCGGCCATGAGCGGATCGGTAGGCCCTCCGCTCACCCTGGACCCGATAGGGGTGCATGATTGATCGCGTAGTCGCTGCCGAGCGACGCAGGTGCGGCATTGCTGGATCGTTCACTCACCGTTGACGTTCGTCGTCATAAAGGAGGCGCGTCATGCGTCTGAAGTCCCACCTTCTCGCCGCGATCGCCGCCGTCGGCGCGCTGACAGCCGCGGGGAGTGCAACGGCTGCCCCCACACCGACGACCGTGTCAGTGGAACTGCAGCCAAATCAGAACATCGAGCTGCGCTTGGACCATGTGCCGCGCGGGATGTTCGTGGTGGACTTCAGCCTCGGCAGCGACGAAGCCCAGCATTTCACCCTGACCAAACGGCGCGTGCGAACGAAGTACCGCGTGATTGCATCACCGAAAGGCGTTGGCACTGCCCGGTGCGGCGTGGCGGCCGGCACGCAGCACTGCCGCGGCCTTCGCACCAAGGCGGACGCGAGCGGCGCATATGTCTTTCGGCTGACCAACCTCGGAACGCGGCCGCTCACCACGACGCTTCGCATCGCGTGGCGCGCAACCCGGTGAAGCTGCCGTGCGCCAAGGCTCGTCCTGGCGAACCCTTGGCGCGCACGTCGCAGTCGCCACGTCAGGCTTCGGGGATCTCCCGCCGCTGCAACGCTCAGTGACGCCGGCTTCGCGACGAGCACCGCGGTGGTGACGTCTGATCGTAGGACTCCGTGCGCAAGCTCGTCGAAGCCGCGGCGGCGCTCGGTGACATCACCGGCGTCCCTACTTCGCGTCGCCTCGCCGTCGCTCACGCAGCCATCGCCACACGTCAGTGATCAGACCGCCATGGCTGCGAAATGCCGGCGGGATGAGGAACTTCGGCCGACCGAACAGCGCCGTCGTTGCGATCAAAGCCAGATCCAAGAACACCAGGAGGAAGACAACCACCGTGGCCCACAGCCCCACGCCGGCGTCAGACGAAGGTCCAGGAAAGAAGATCATCAGGAGAAAGGACGAGAGCTCCAACCCCTACCAATGCCCCAAACGGGAGCTGAATCCGCTCCTGCGCCCGCTGCATCCAGCCGGTCGACGACTTCATCCACTCAAGGTCAACCCCTGCTGACGAATCCTGCGTCCATGTAGCGCGTACGACCCGTACGTACAGCCCGGAACCCACGGCACACACGACGAGGCCAAAGACTGCACCTTTATCAACAGCCATTGCTATGACCCCTTGTTTCATTCCGCCAGCATCTCACCACGTCTGGACGGCAGAACCGTTCATGGCGTCCTTTGAGCGAGACACTCTGCGAGGTGCAACGGCGAGATGACTTCGACATTCTCGGCGATCGGGTAGCGATCAGGACCCGGAGCGACGATGTACACACGGTCGAGATGGAGATCGTTGATCGCGTTGCGAATCGATGGGGTCACGCGGGGCGCGTCGGCGCGTTTGACTTCGATACCGATCCGCCGACCGCCCTGCTCGAAGTACAGGTCGATTTCCGCACCGCCCTGCGTTCCCCAAAAATAGATCGGGGTCGCGCCGAGCAGTATGGCCGCCTGTTCGATCACGAACCCTTCCCAGCTTGCACCAACTTTGGGGTGGTTGAGCAGCTCGTCACGGGTTTGCAGGCCCAGGAGGGTATGGAGCAGTCCGCTGTCGCGCACATACACTTTCGGCGAGCGCACCACGCGTTTCCCGACGTTCGCATACCACGGTTGAAGCTGACGCACGACGAGCGCATCGGTCAGCGCATCGAGGTACTTGCGCACGGTTGGGTGCGACACGCCGAGTGCCCGCGCGAGTTCGGAGCCATTCCAGGTCTGGCCGTGGTAATGCGCGAGCATCGTCCAGAACCGGCGCAACTGTGCCGCAGGAATTCGTATGCCGATGCGTGGAAGGTCGCGTTCCAAGAAGGTGGCGACATAGTTCTGGCGCCAGATCCATGAGTCGGTCGCAGATGCGATGAACGAACGTGGCAGCCCACCATGCAGCCACCACACCGGATACAGCCCGAACGTTCGGGGCCTTCGCCGCCGAAGAACGGATCGGGCGCGCGCTGCCCGGCTTTTCCGAAGTAGACGCCCACCGTCGCGCGATGAAACGTGTGGCCGCGGCCCATGTCGTCGGCCACTTGCTTGAGCAAGCGATCGGTCTCGACCAAGACCTCGCTGGGGACGGCCCCGAGCATGCGCTTGGCGGTGTCGTAGGTGAACGAGATGCTACGACCGAACGAATCATCAACTTGGACAAGCAGGCCGTTGGCATCGTAGGTCAGCGTTTGCACGACGCCGGTGCGCGTGGCGATGGCGGTCAATTTGCCGTCAACATCATAGCTCTCCAGATTCTCGGTCTTGGCGTCGTAGTACTGCCAGCCGGTGAACGTGCCGCCACCTGTCTCTTATACACATCTCCGAGCCCACGAGACTAAGGCGAATCTCGTATGCCGTCTTCTGCTTGAAA
>CALMXK010000050.1 GCA_937871165.1 uncultured Actinomycetes bacterium | reverse complement strand
CCGACGGCCGACGTAGTTAAGGGCAGATCGCGACACCGACCAGAGCGTCGACATCGATGCGATACTCGCTCCATCACGTCATCGGATGAACGGGAATGCAATGAAGTCGATCGGCGCCATGGCGGCCATCACCGCCGCCACGTTGTCCTTGGTGTCCTGCGGCGGAAGCGATGACGTGTCCCACACCGCCTTCGTGGATACAGCCAATCGCCTCTGCTCCGGCCTTACAGCGAAACAAACGCAGCTCGCAAAGGACTACAGCGCCGCGACCACCGACAGCGCTCGACAGAAGATCACGACGGAAGTGGCAACGGTGACCAGCGCGTTCATCACCGGCATCACCGCGTTGAAGGCGGCCGACCCCGACGACAAAGCGATTCAGGACCTCCTGCGTCAGGGAACAAAGCTCGCCGCCGAACGCGCAACCAAGAATGACTCGGCGCTGGACGCCCAGCTCGTCGAGATCGGCAAGAAGCTCCGCACGTCATTTACCGACGGCGGGATGGACGAATGCGCCAAAGCCGCATCGTAAGGTCGCTGTTCGCGTCGGTCGTCGACGCGTCGATACACGTCACCTGAGGCGACCGGAACGTTGGACCACGAGGCTCCAGGCGCCGCCACGATCACTCCGTCATCGAGTTGCCCGAATCAGCGCCGTCGGTTGGATGCGCCTCGACGCCCATGAAGCCGGTCACGCCACCAACCAACCCCGAACGTCGCATCGCCGACCTCCTGTCGTGAGCTTGTTGCAGTTTCGCAGGCGGCAGGAGATTCTGAAAGCCAGACACGACGATCCAGTACGCGGCAGCATCAATGGCGGCTGCTCGCGACCACGGCGCGCTCAACGTCGGCGGACACCGCACCCGACTCATCTTCCATCTGGCGTGAGCGGCAGCGATCGGTTCAGGTCGCCCGGCCAGCCGTCACCGAGTCACGTGACCGGCACCGTCCGGCAGTACCGACTCCGGCGCGCGGACCGCCACGCCGACGATGCCGTCCCCGAAGCCGACGGCCGCGGTTAGGAGGTCATACGGATACGTTACTGCCCGCGCGGCAATGTGGCTGCCCCATCCACGTTGGCGCGAACCTCTGCTCAGTTTCGCGTCGATCGAGGCTGACGTCACACCGAACAATGCGGCGCTGTGAAGCACCGTCGGCCGGAGCCCTGCGGCTTCGAACGTCGCACGCAGTGACGCCGGCGTGAAGTGCCACAGATGCCGCGGCACTTCCAGGCCGTCCCAGGAGCCGCCGAACATCCGACGTCCAAGACTGCCGAAGTTCGGCACCAACACGGCGACCCGACCACCGGGAAGTAGCGCGTCGCGCGCCATGGTGAGTTCCTCCACCGGGTCGTCGACATGCTCGAGGACATGGGTGAACCGCACCAGATCCCATTGCTCATCCGCCATTCCGCTGGACTTCAACGTTCCCTGGCGGATGGTCTCGACGCCCGCGGCCTGGGCGTTCATGACGCCGTTCGCCGACGGCTCGATCCCCCACGCGTCAAAACCCGCCGCACGCATCGCAGCCACTGCCGAGCCGTTCCCGGCACCGACGTCAAGGATGCGCGAACCGGGTGGCAGTCCCCCGCCCAGGTCCCCACCAGGGGCGAGCCGGGCGATGACCCGCGCACGCAGTGGCGAGATGTCGGTTCGAAGAAGGTGAACCAACGCGGCGAGTGTCAACCTGACCGACGGGGACTGACGCTTGGCGTGGTTGCCATAGGTATCCGGGTACCACGGACCCAGATCGGCGGGAATCGGGTCAGTGCGGGCCAGCCCGCACTGCGGACACTCCACGATCGTGAACGTGCCCGGCAGCCCTTCGCGGTGATCGCGGGCCCGAAGACGAGTCGCCCCACCGTCACCACCGCAGATGGCACATGCCAACTGTCGCATTGCCCATGTCTCGTCGCCCGTGCCTGTCATCGTCCTCCAGCGCCCAGTTCGTTTGGAACGAAACCTAGCTGGCGGAAGGGACGGCTCGACAGGGACACGGCGAGCACGACGGAGCAGTGGCTAGGCTCCCTTGTGTGACGGTTGAACGACGCATCGCTTGGATCGGTACGTACGAGCGCGACTACCCACGCTCGCGTGTGCTCATCGCCGGGCTGCGCGCACGAGGTGTCGAGGTCGTTGAGATTCACGTCCCTGTCTGGGAACGGGTCCGAAACAAGACCGGCGACCTCTCCGGCGCACGCGGAGCGGCAAGCGTCGGGGCGCGCTGGATCGGCGCGTGGGCGCGGCTGCTTCCCCGCGTCCGATCGACCGGACACTTCGACGCAGTGGTGGCGGGCTACCCGGCGCAACCGGACGCCCCACCGGCCTGGCTGGCCGCCAAGATCCTGAAAGCGCCCCTCGTGGTCGACATGATGATTTCGTTTGCCGACACGCTTGCGGGAGACCGCGGGCTGGTCGGCGGGGTCGGCGGCAAGGTGCTTTGGGGCGTGGACCGAACCGCCCTCGCCGCAGCGGACCTGGCCATCGCAGATACGGTGTGCCATGCGGACTGGATGGCGGAGCATTTCCGCGTGCCTCGTGACCGCTTCGGCGTCGTACCGGTCGGCGCCGAGCCGGATCATTTTCCGGTGACGCCACAGCCGGACGGCCCTGCAACCGCCGTTTTCTACGGCAAGTTGGCGCCGTTGCACGGCGTGACCACAATCGTCGAGGCCGCACGCCGTCCGGGCACGCCGCCAATCCACATGATCGGCGCCGGGCAGTTGAGCGCATGGCTCGACCGCGAGCTGACCTCACGTCCAGTCGCAACGCTTCGCCACACCCCGTGGGTGCCGTATGAGCAGCTGGGAAGCGAAGTGGCGGCAGCGTCCATCAGCCTCGGTGTCTTTGGAACAAGCGACAAGGCGTCGCGTGTGGTTCCCAACAAGGTCTTCCAGGCGATGGCAGCCGGCCGGCCGGTTGTCACTGCGGACACGCCGGGAATCCGCGAAGCTCTCCGCGACGGCGTCGACGGCGTCTTGGTGCCGGCTGGTGACGCCACGGCACTTGCAGCGGCGCTCGCAGATCTGGCGGCGGATCCCGTGCTGCGAGCCACCATGGGACAAGCGGCGCACGAGCGGTTCAACCAAATCGGCCATCCTGAACGCGTGGCCGACGCATTCCTCGCGGCACTCGCAACGTTGTCGCGCTGAGGTGGGTGGGCCGATCGGCCCACCCACCGGCACGAACCTAGGCCTCG
The DNA here is from genome assembly GCA_937871165.1 of uncultured Actinomycetes bacterium. Taxonomy (GTDB): domain Bacteria; phylum Actinomycetota; class Thermoleophilia; order Miltoncostaeales; family Miltoncostaeaceae; genus CALMEC01. The sequence continues at coordinate 7,035 of CALMXK010000050.1, read as the reverse complement.
CTGATACGGATCGCCTTGATGATCACGGGATCACGTGGCCGGTCGCGGCCGTCGGTGGGAACCACGCCGATCGCGTCGACCACGTCCTGGCCGCCGGTGACCTTGCCGAAGTTCGTGTGCTTCCCGTCGAGCCACGGCGTGGCGTCGGCGGTGACGATGAAGAACTGGCTGCCGTTGGTTCCCGGTCCCGCGTTCGCCATGGCGAGCGAGCCATTCACAATGGGATGACTGTTGAACTCGTCCTTGAACTGGTATCCGGGGCCACCGGTTCCGGTGCCCGTCGGGCAGCCGCCCTGGATCATGAAATCCTTGATGACGCGATGGAAGACGAGACCATCGTAGAAGCCGTCCTTCGCAAGCCCGACGAAGTTCCCGACCGTCTGGGGTGAGTCTGCGGCGTACAGCTCGCAGGTGATGTCACCCATGCTCGTCTCGAACGTTGCTGTGTACGTGACGTTTGGGTCCGCAGGTGGCGGCAAAGTGGGCATCAATCGCTCCTTCGTGGTGAACGCCGTCACTCTAACGGGGTCCGACCGCGCGGGCGACCGTGTTCAGGGCGTAGGCCAGGCATCCGTGCCCGACCTGCCGCTTTTGGCCTGGTGCGCTGTGCGCGTACCGTGACTAATCCCCTGAAAAACGCGTATCCGTTCGCGTCACTTTTAATGTCGGCGACCGGTCCTTTGGAGTACATCACTCTCGATGTATGAGAGAAATGTAAAGACCGCATCATGCGGGAACATTTCGCGCTGGACGCTCCCGTGCACCTGGGGTCCGAGCGTTGCATCTCATCGGCAGATCCGGCCTGCGCCATAACCGCTACGCTGCCGGTGGAGCGCCGGGAAGACTGGTCGGCAAATATTCGCTGTCGGCTGCCGTAAAGGATCCATGGAATCGCTCATCGCAATTTCGCTGTTCGTGATCGCGCTCGCACTCATCGCGAGTGAGCGGATCGATCGAACAAAGGTGGCCCTCGCAGGCGCCGCCGTCGCCGTCCTGATCGGATTGCTCTCCCAAGAGGAAGCGATCGAGTCCGTTGACTGGGGGGTCCTCGGGCTCCTCGCCGGAATGATGATCCTCGTCTGGGGCGCCGAGCAGGCCGGCATCTTTCGGTACATGGCGATTCGCGCGGCACAGTGGTCTCGCGGAAGCCCGGTCCGTCTCATCGTGGGACTGACGGGAGCGACCGCCGTCGCGTCGGCGTTCCTGGACAACGTCACGACCATCCTGCTGGTGGTACCGGTGACGCTCGCGATCGCCGACGCCCTTGGAATTCCTCCGGTCCCACTTGTGGTCGCCGAGGTGATCGCCAGTAACATCGGCGGTGCGGCGACCCTGATCGGCGACCCGCCCAACATCATCATCGCGGGTGAAAGCGGGCTCGGGTTCGTCGACTTCATCGTCAATGTCGGACCGCCCGCCGTCGTCGCCTATCTCGCGGTGACCGCCGTCGTCCTGGCGATGTATCGCCGGCGGCTCACCCCGGAACCGGAGCTGGTCAGCGAGCTCACCAAGTTGGACGCGCGTGCGAGTCTGGACGCACCGGCAACCGTGTGGCGTGTGCTCCTGTCGCTCGGCATCACGATTTTGGGGTTCTTTCTCCACTCGGCGCTGCACCTTGAACCCCCCACCGTCGCACTTGCCGGAGCGGTGTTCTATTTGCTGATCGCGAACGTCAAGATCGAGCCGGTGCTGAGCGCGCTGGAGTGGCCGACGCTGTTCTTCTTCGCCGGCCTCTTCGTGCTCGTCGGCGGCCTGGAGGCAACCGGTGTGCTCGAGTCGGTGGCGGACTGGCTCTCAAGCTCAACCGAGGGATCGAACACCCGCGAAGCGCTGGTCGTGCTGTGGGGATCGGCACTGGCAAGCGGCGTGGTGGACAACATCCCCTTCACCGCCGCCATGGCTCCGGTCGTCGACCAACTGACCGCGGACGGCGGCACGACGACGTGGTGGGCACTGTCCATGGGCGCCTGTTATGGCGGCAACTTCACGCTGATTGCCGCAAGCGCCAACCTGGTGGCCGCCGGCGCACTTCGCCGCTCCGGCCACGACATTCGCTTTCAGGACTTCCTGAAGATCGGCATTCCGCTCACGCTCATCTCCATGGTTGTCGCCACTGGATGGATCTTCGTACTGGAGGCACTGTGACCGAGTACCCGTTGGCCAACCTGATTCGTGAGTGTGGCCCACTTCGTCGCGAGACGACGGTGGCGGAGGCCGCCCGACGCATCAGCGTGGAGGGATCGGGCCTTCCCGTGGTCGGAGACGACGACCGGCTGGTGGGCTTCCTCGACGAGGTCGATCTGCTTGGTGCGGTGACGCCCGGATATCTGAAAGAGCTTCACGGCACGCACCTGTTTCTCCGGGATCCCGCCGCGCTTCACCGTGCGATCACACGCGCCGCGCCGTCCGCAGTCGGGGAACATATGCGGCGCGACCCGCCGTACGTGGATACCGACGACTCGGAGATGCACGCGACGGCGCTGTTCCTCCAAAGCGCTCAGCACACGTTGCCGGTGGTGGATGCGTCAACGCAGCGGGTCGTGGGCGTGATCAGACTCCCCGACCTGTTGCACAAGCTGTTGCCCTGAATCAGCCGTCGATCGGCGCCATGCTCAGCGCACCAACCGGACACACCTTGCAGATCGCGGCGGCACGCTCCTGCGCCAGCTCACCGATGAGTGCATAGGCGATGCCTGAGTCGTCAAGCGCAATCGCTTGCGGGTCTTCGGCGACGCATTCGCCCGAGCCGATGCATGCGAACTCATCGACAATGATCGTGACAGCCATCAATACTCCTCAGTGCACGTGTGTTGGTATCAGTCCTGCGGCCACGTACTCACGGGCCTCGTTCAAACGGGCCGGCGCGTTGATCAACATGACCGCCGCGACCTGTCCATCCCGGTCGCGCCCGACGAGCAGGCCGTTTTCATCCCCCCAAGTATCTGCGCGTTCGGCCATACCGACAAGCTGCAACCGCAACGGGCCGATATCGCTGAACCAGTACGGGTCACGCACATACGGGGTTCGATCGCCGAGAATCGCCTCGGCCACGTGGCGGCCGCTTTGGAAGGCGTGGTCCCAGTGCGGGATCGCGATGCGGCCCCAGCGGGGGTGCGGGAAGGTGATGCAATCGCCGCAGGCCCACACATCGACGTGATCGCTCACCCGCAGCGTTTCGTCGACGTCGATCATCAAGCCGCCCTCGGGCGCCAGGACCGTCGGCAGGCTGGATCCGAATCCGGCTGCGACGATCACAGTGTCGGCGGGAATGTCGCCATGCGTCGTGGTGTGAACCACCGACGTTGATCCGGTGTGTTCGACCGCGGTGATCCGACAGTCGCCGTGGAAGACGACGCCGAGCTGACCAAGTGCCGCAAACGCCACATCGCCTGCAGCCTTCGGCAACCGGCTGAGCGGACGGGGAAGCATGTCGACGAGGGTCACCGTGTGTCCCATACCCGCAACGCTCGCCGCCGACTCGGTGCCGATCAACCCGGCGCCGATGACGACGACGCGCTGGCCAGCCACCGATGTCAGACGCTCATGGAGTTTGGCGGTTCCGATCGACTCGTGGTTCTGGTGCACTCGTTCACCGTCCAAGCCGGGAACCGGCGGGCGGGGAAACGTGAAGCCGGTCGCCCACACGAGTGGCCCGAACCCGAGGGTGCGCACCCCGCCGTCGGTCGCGACGGTGAGCTGACGTGTGTCGAAGTCCACGTCGGTCACCATCCCGTCGACGTGTGCGATCCCGAGCTCGGCGAGCCCGTCCGAACTTGTGGACCAGGGGATGCGACCAGATGTCAGCGCACGCTTCGAAAGCGGAGGGCGATCATGTGGCAGTCCCGGGCCGACGAGTGTCACGGGGACCCCTTGCTCGCCCAACCGTTTGGCGCACGCCCACCCGGCAACGCCGTTTCCAACCACCGTGATCTGCTGCATGTGAGCAGCGTGACAGAGCCCGGACCGTCCGTGATGAAGGACGGTCGGAGACTTCCCAAGCGCCTCGTTCACCTTTTGCAAAGAAACGTTGAAGCGGCAACGTCAAAACGGCGTTCCGCGTGTCTGGCACTCATCCGTGACGAAGCCGACGAAAGCGGACGACGGGGCTCGAACCCGCGACCTCAAGCTTGGGAAGCTCGCGCTCTACCAGCTGAGCTACGTCCGCGATCGTGGGTGGAGGCTACCAAACGGGGGTGCCGCACCGGGCGGATGCAATGCCGACCTGGGCTGTTGCGATGATTGCACCGGCTCTGTGTGAAAAGGACAGCGACATGCCCGCATCCCCTCCCACCCGACTTCGACTGGCGCTCGCCACCGAACACGACCTGCCAAACATCCACCGTTTGCGTCACGCGGTCTACGCGACGGAGCTCGGTCAGTACGACATCCGCGACGACGGCGAGCTGCCCGACCGCGACGATCTGCAGTGCCAGTACGTGGTGGCCACGGTCGGTTCCGAACTCGTCGGATTCGTGGCGATCACACCGCCCTCCAGTCCAACCTACTCGGTCGACCGGTACCTGCCGCGCACCGACGTACCGCATCCGTTCGACGACACCCTGTACGAGATTCGCGCACTCACCGTCAGGGACGGGAGTCGTGGGCGCACGGTCGCGCCGAGCCTGATGTACGCGGCGTTCCGGCATGTGCAGTCGTGTGGCGGGACGCGGATTCTCGCAATCGGCCGCACCGCAGTGCTCGACATGTACCTGCGACTCGGAATGGAGCGCGAGGGGGTCCGGTTCACGACCAGCGGCGTGGAGTACGAACTCATCAGCGCCACCGTCGCCGATGTCACCACCCGGCTGCAGACATTCGCGCGCCGTGTCGACCAGCTTGAGAACCACGTCGACTGGCAGCTGCCCATCGCATTCCACGCACCCGCATCGTGCTACCACGGCGGGGCGTTCTTCGATGCGATCGGCGATCGGTTCGACAGGCTTGACCGCGTCGACGACGTGATCGCCGCCGACGTGTTGGACGCCTGGTTCCCACCCGCCCCCGCCGCCGTCGCCGCCATGCGCGAGGGCGTGGAATGGCAGATGCGCACGTCACCGCCGACCCACGCCTGCGGCCTTGTGGAGACGATCGCGACAACCCGTGGCGTTCGACCCGAACAGATTCTGGTGGGGGCGGGATCGTCCACGCTCATCTTTCTGGCGCTGCGCGAATGGCTGACGCCGGCAAGCCGAGTGCTGGTGCTCGATCCGACCTACGGCGAGTACCTCCACGTGCTCGAGCATGTCGTGGGGTGCCACATCGACCGGATGGTGCTGAACCCCTCGCACGACTACGACGTCGACTCGAGCGCGCTGCTTCGGCGTCTGACCGACGGCGCCTACGACATGTTCGTCTGGGTGAACCCGAACAGCCCCACCGGGCGACACGTGCCGCGCGATCTGGTCGAGGCGGTCGTCGCCAAGGCCCCGATCCGCACACGCATCTGGATCGACGAAACGTACGTCGACTACGTCGGCCCAGACCAGTCCTTGGAGCGAGTCACCGCGACACGTCCGAATCTTGTCGTCTGCAAGTCGATGTCCAAGATGTACGCGTTGAGCGGGATGCGCGTCGCCTACTTGTGCGGGGCACCCGCGACCCTCGAATCCCTGCGGGGCCTGGTGCCTCCGTGGCCGGTGAGTCTGCCCGCACAGATCGCTGCGGTTCGGGCGCTCGAGTCACAGGACTACTACGAGGCTTGCTGGGACGAGACACACGCACTTCGTGAAGAGCTGGCCGACGGGCTTCGTGCCCTCGGCATCACGAGCATCGTCCCCGGTGTCGCGAACTTCCTGCTCGTGCACCTGCCGCAACCCGTCGGCACCGCCGCCACTCTCGTCGCCCGGTGTCGCATGGACGGCGTCTACCTTCGCGACGCCGCCGGGATGGGAACCAAGCTCGGCCCGCAGGCGCTGCGCATCGCGGTCAAGGACAGTGCGACGAATCGACGCATGCTTGCCACCATCGCCCAGCACGTTCAGGTCGCAGCTCCGACAGGCGCCGCCGTTTGAGCGGTGCCGTCCACGGCCTCGCCGCCCGCTGTCAACCCGAGGCGCCGTGCCAGCCACCCCTTCGTCGAGGCCTGAAGCGCCAACGTCACGATGATGGCCATCGCCACGGTCACCATCACAAGGTCCGCGTGTTCGATGCCGCGTGAGACGACGAGCCCCGCCAGTGCGGCCGGAACAACACCGGTCTCGCGGGTCCACATCATGAACAGCAGCTCTGGCCTGACCCACTGCCCGCGGCGGTCGGGAAGAAGGCACATGGCGATCACGATCGGCCGCGCAATAAAGATGAGCACCAAGACGACACCGAGCGCCGGCATCCAATAGTCACCCAGAACACGCCACGGCAGATCCGCACCGAGGATCACGAACACGAAGATGACCATGATGTCGGACAACCCTTGAACCAGTGTCCGCATTTCGCGCTCGTGTTCGGAGTGCATGCCAAGTTTCAGCCGGTCCATGTTGCCAACGATCAGTCCGGCGACGAACGGGCCGAGATACCCGCTCTCCGCGCCGGCTTGCTGGACGGTGAAGAACGTGAGCGCGACAACGGCGAACACCGCGATGCCCGCCGATTCCCGCCACAGTCCCCACCGGGACTTGGACACGACCAGTGCCAGCAGCACGCCCGCGACGACGCCGATGACCAGTGAGATCCCGATCTCACGTACGAAAGCAAGAATCGGTTCGGCGTCAAGGGACTCGCCCCCCGCGACAACCCCGAGGAGGGTCAGCGCAACCACAGCCCCGGTGGGATCGTTCAGCGCCGACTCCGCGACGATCGTTTGCCGGAGCTTCGGTTGCAGCCCCATTCGCTCAAACAGCGGAATCAGGATTGCGGGATCCGTCGGCGCGATCGCGGCGCCGATCAGCAGTCCCATCGTCACCGGCACGTTGAAGAACCACGCCGCAGCCAACCCGCAAATGGCCGTTGTGGCGATCACGCCCGGCACGACCTGTCTCTTATACACATCTGACGCTGCCGACGAGCGATCTAGTGTAGATCTCGGTGGTCGCCGTATCA
>CALMXK010000049.1 GCA_937871165.1 uncultured Actinomycetes bacterium | reverse complement strand
AGCGTCAGATGTGTATAAGAGACAGATGACGACCAAACCGTTGATCGCGAGGCGGCGGATCACGGTCGGCCGAACTTCTCCCGGTAGCGCCGGAAGAACGACGACTCGGGAAAGATTCCCAGACGGACCGGGGCACCCATCAGATCCATCGTGATGGCCCGTCCCGGACCGAGCCCACCGATGCGCTGCCCATCGCTGTAGATGTCGCAGTCACCGACGACGGCCGCGTTGGTGACCGTGAAGACCTCGTCACGCGCGAGCACGAGCGGGCGGGCGTCCAGGTGGTGGGCTGCGAGAAACGAGATGACGTAGCAGCGCACGCCCCACGAGACTGTTGGCCCGCCGACCGCCAGGTTGTATGCGGTCGATCCCACCGGCGTGGAGCACACCATGCCGTCACAGCGGACGTTCGCGACGGGCTCCCCGTCGACCGCAAAGGACAGATCGGCCAACCTGGCTTCCTGGCCGCGAAGCAGCGCCAGGTCGTTGACCGCCGAGGCTTCGCCCTCCGCCCATGTGGCGCGAAGAGACGGCAGCTCCAACGTGATGTACTCGCCGGCCAGTGCCCGGCGCAGACCCGATTCCAGGTCCTTGGGCTCGATCGATGCAAGAAACCCGACGCGGCCGTAGTTGATGCCGATCACCGGGGCGCCCGTACCGGCCTCCCTGGCCAGTGCGCGAAGGATGCTGCCGTCTCCGCCAAGGACGAGGATCAGGTCCTCGCCACCGGATTTGAGGGTTACTCCCTTGGAGCGCGTGTACCCGTCAAGCGACGGATGTTTGCGGACCTCCCGTTCCGGGACGATCAACTCCACGCCGGCACTGTCGAGCAGCGACAGGACGGACGGCAGCACGTGTTGGGTGACGCTTGGCGCCTTGTGCGTCAGCAGCAGTGCGCGTTTGACCGGCCCTGATGCCTCTGCCACGGTGATGTCTTTCACTCCGGTCCCACCTCCACCGCGTGCTCGGCTGCGGCTGCCACGTCGATTCCCCCGATTTCGGTTGCGGCATCTCGGACGAGAACGAAGAACTCACGGTTGCCTTTGGGGCCGGTGAGTCTGCTTGCCGCCACCATGGTGATGACTCCGCGGTCGGCCTGAATGGCGTCCGCAACGTGCATGATGGCATCGTGGTGCAGACGTGGGTCCCGAACCACCCCGCCGGAGCCCACGAGGCCTTTGCCCACCTCGAATTGCGGCTTGACCATCATCAGGGCCGTGAAGCCCGGGGCGGCGCACCGGGCCGCAGCCGGCCAGATGGTCGCGATGCTGATGAAGGCCACGTCGCACACGATGAGGTTCGGCGGATATGGCAGGTCATCGGGTTGCAGATGGCGCGCGTTTGTGCGTTCCATGACGGTGACGCGGGGGTCGTTGCGAAGCGGCCAGGCGAGCTGCCCGTAGCCGACGTCCACCGCGATCACCCGGTCGGCCCCGCGTTTGAGTAGGCAGTCGGTGAACCCGCCGGTCGAGGCACCCAGGTCGAGCGCGTCGGCGCCGGTGACCTCGAGCCCCGTGTCGATCAGTGCGCCCTCGAGCTTGTCACCGCCTCGCGAGACGTACTTCGGCGGCTGGTCGACCTCGATGTGTGCATCGTCGGTGACCGTGGTGGCCGGCTTTGTCGCACGGGCTCCGTCGACCCGCACCGCGCCCGCGATCACAGCCGCCTGCGCCTTGGCGCGCGTCGGCAACAAACCACGCTCCACGAGCGCTTGATCGAGACGCGTCTTCGGCATTGGACGATTGTAGTGGCGCCACTGTCACACGTCTGTGTCGCATCTGTGGCGGGTTTGCGTCAGCCGGTGCTGTCCCGGCAGGTGTCCGTGCCCGACACGGCGGGTGCGCCAGCGGAGGCTGATGTCAGACTTCGCCCATGCCCTGGAAGACATACCCCGCCGACAGCCGTCCACCACTGCGTCCGCTGCACATGGATCAGCGCGACCACGGCCACTGCGACGCTGTTGCGACGTTCTTCGATCACCCCGGCTCACGCGCACGCTTCAAAGAGATCGACGGCGCCCTGTGTATTCGGCTGGTCGGAGCAACCTTCGGTCCTGGCGATACGGCGCCGGTGCGTGAGGTCATCGAGGCACGTCTGACAACCGACGGCGTTCTGATGCGACGCACCCAATCGACAGATGTCGCCGGCGACCACCCGTCGGCGATCTCCGACGCCGAGATCGCCCGCCAATGGCGGGATCTGCCAGACGGCCAGCGTGACGCCTCGGTCCTGCTCACGCTCATTGTGAACACTGTGATCGACACCCAGCACGACGTGCTCGACGAGATCCGAAGCCGCGTCGACAGATTGGACGAGGCACTGCTCGCGCCGAATCCTCCGCTGAACGAAATCCTGCCGCAGATCCAGCAGCTTGGTTCCTATCTGGGGGCGGTGCGCGACGGCATCCTGCCGCTTCGCCCGCAGGTGCGCGAGCTGCTTGAACTTCGCGAACCGGTGGAGCGAGGGCTGATCAGCGCGGCCGGCGCGCGGTGGCTCGTCAATATCGCACGCGACCTGTCCGAAGAGGTGCCGTCGTCGCTTACGGTGGTGGAAAAGCGCGTAGCGACGACGATGGGCAACCTTCACGGTGAGCGCAGCGAGTCCACCAACCGCATCGTCGCGCTGCTCACGGTCATCACCGCGGCGTTCTTCGTGCCGACACTGTTCACCGGCCTCTACGGCATGAATGTGCCGTTGCCCGGCCAGGAGCGGCACTTCGGGTTTTGGCTGGTGATCGCGCTCACCGGCGTACTGCTCATGTTGGCGGCGGTGATGATCACCAAGATGGGCCTGTGGGGCACGTTCCGGCGGTTGATGCCGACGCCGAAGGATGTGTTGAAGACCCTTGATCTGTGGCCGGACCGCGGCAAGGACGAACCCAAACGCTGATGCCACGTGTTCGCGGCGCCTCGTCGCGGTCATCCTTGTTAACCGTTTTGGTGTCTGACACCAGAACGGTTAACTGCAAACGCCCCGCAGACGCCCGCTACGACCCGCCGGTGCGCCCCTGCGCTTCGTCCTCGATCTCACGGATCACCCGGGGCAAGAACTCGCTGATCTCGGCCGAGAGCTCAAGCGCCCGGTCGGCAAGACGCGTCGCCAGCTCCGTGTCGGCCACGCCGTCGCGAAGCTGCGCGGTCAGCTCCTCAAGCTGCACCACCGCCTGTTCCAGCCGTACCCGTTGCTCGCTCATCCACCGCCCCCGCGCCGCGCAATCGTTCCGAGGATCCCGTTGACGAACTTCCCGGCGTCGGCCTGGCAGTAGCGCTTCGCAAGACCGACGGCCTCGTCGATCGCAACGGCCACCGGCACATCCACCCGGTCGCGGATCTCATACACCGCCACCCGCAGAATGTTGCGCTCGAGCGGAGCGATTCGATCGACGCTCCACCCCGACGCCGCACCGTCCACCAAGGCGTCGATGTCCGCCTCCCCCGCCACCACACCGTCGACCACCTCACGGGTGAACAGGTCCAGGTCGGCGCCACGATCACGCACCACGTTGTCCTCAAGCTCGGCGAGCGACAGGCCCGTGACGTCGCGCTGGTACAGCAAGAACACGGCTTGACGCCGTGCCGAGCGCCGACTGTCGTCAATCATCAGCGCCCCGAGCGGCCGAGCGCCGGGAGCGTCGCCTCGTGCTCCGGCAGGTACGACGTGGTGTAGGTGCCCGCTTGGAAGTCACGTTCGGCCGCGATGTCCTTGAGCAGCGGGATCGTCGTCGCGACACCCTCGATCTCGGTCTCGTGCAGCGCACGCGCCATGCGCGCAACGGTCTTGGTGCGATCAGGCGCCCAGACGCAGAGCTTCGCAACCAGGGAGTCGTAGTTGGGGGGAACCATCTTGCCCTCCTGGCAATAGGTGTCCACCCGAACGCCGGGACCCTGCGCGATACGGAAACGTCGAAGCACACCGGCGGACGGCATGAAGTCCTTCGACGGATCCTCCGCGTTGATGCGACATTCGATCGCCGCACCGTTGCACGGGGCGATGCCGGTCATGGTCAGCAGCCCGCCGTCGGCCACACGCAGCTGCTCGGCGACCAGGTCCAATCCGGTGACGAGTTCGGTGACCGGATGTTCCACCTGCAGGCGCGCGTTCAACTCCAGGAAGTAGAAGTTGCCCGCAGCATCGACCAGGAACTCCATGGTTCCGGCGCTGCGGTACCCCCACACCTTCGCCGCGCGCAGACAGGCCTCATGCATCGCCGTGCGCGTCGCCTCCGGCAGATTCGGCGCCGGCGCCTCCTCGATCAGCTTCTGATGGCGACGCTGGATCGAGCACTCACGGTCGCCGGCAACCAGCACCCCGCCGAGCCCGTCGGCCAGGATCTGGACCTCCACGTGCCGCGCGCCTTCCAACAGCTTCTCGACGTACAGCGAGCCGTCCGAGAAGGCGGCAAGCGCCTCACGCTGCGCAACGTCGAACGCGTTCGGCAGCTCCTCGGCATTCTCCACCCGACGCATGCCGCGCCCACCGCCGCCGGCCGCCGCCTTCAACAGGATCGGATACCCGGCCAGATCGGCGGCCACGATGGCGTCGGCCACATTGCTGACCGCACCCTCCGAGCCGGGCATGACCGGAAGTCCCGCTTCCTTGGCGGCGATCTTGGCGTCGACCTTGTCGCCCATCCGGCTCATGACCTCGGGCGACGGCCCGACGAAGGTCAGGTTGTTGGCCGCGCAGGCGCGAGCGAACTCCGGATTCTCCGACAGGAAGCCGTATCCGGGGTGCACCGCGTCGCAACCGGTCACCTCCGCGGCGCCGATCACGTTCTGGATCACCAGGTACGACTGATTGGCTGGCGGAGGGCCGATGCACACCGCCTCGTCGGCAAGCTCCACCGCGAGCGAGTCGGCGTCTGCCGTGGAGTACACGGCAACCGTCGGGATGCCCATCTCACGGGCGGTACGGATGATGCGGACCGCGATCTCACCGCGGTTGGCGACCAGAAGCTTCACGCGTCCCCTACGGCTCGATCGTGAACAGCAGGGTGCCGTACTCGACCGGCTCGGCGTTCTGGACGGCGACGTGGGAGATCGTGCCCGCATGCTCGGCCACGATCTCGTTGAAGATCTTCATGGCCTCGATGATGCACAGCGTCTGCCCCACACTCACCGTGTCGCCGACCTTCACGAACGCCGGGGCCTCCGGCGATGGCGCGGAGTAGAACGTCCCCACGATCGGGCTCTCCACACGGATGCCACCGGCCGGCGCGGACGGCCCTCCACCGGCCGGTACCGCGACCGGCGTGCCCGGTGCAGCTGCGGCCGGAGCGGCCATCAGCGGCGCCGCACCGGTCTTTCGCACGGTCACACGTGTGCCGCCAACCTCAACGGTAATCTCGGTTTGGCCGGAGCGCTCCACAACATCCACGAGCGTCTCGATCAGGCCACGGTCCAGCGATGCCATTGGGTCTGCAGCCTCCCCTACCAGTGATTTGCGGCGAGCGATAAGCCGCTCCGTGCCATCCGGGAACATGGTCCACAGGAGCACGTCCTCTTCCGAAAGTCCTTCCGGCCCCGCCTCGCGCGCGGCCTCCATGTCCAGCGCCCGGGTCGGCGCGCCGGTCCCTGCACGTTCCGCCGCAGCGGCCGCCTCAGGGGCGACGTCACCGCGAAGTCGTCCGTAGTCGCCGCGAATGGTACGCGCAAGCGTCTCATCGATGTGCGCCCAGCGCTCTTCGTCCCCGGCGATGTGGTTCACCGCCTGCGAGACGACCGCCGGGCCGATGGGATGGGTCAACGTCACGTTGCCGCAATCCTTGGCCACCTGGATGACCTCCTCGGAGGCCTCCACCAGCTGGTCCATGCGACCGAGTCGCGTCAGACGCGAGGTGAGGCCCGCGGCCATGTCGAGCGGCAATCCGACCGCAGCGCCCGACTCGGCCGACTGCGCCTGGCGCAGACGGTCCGGCGGCACAAGCGGCCACACCATCTCGGAGACCGTTTGGATCTTGTCGCGATCGCATGCGAGCGCATGCTCGCCACCGGCAAGCGCGGCACGCAGCGTCTCCACCGACGGGCGGGCGGCCGCGAGTGCAACCGCGCCGACCGCAGCTTGAACCCGAGCGGCTCCCGCCTCGACGCCGCCGACCGACGACACGGGGGCAAGCGCCCCAGGTCCGGTGACCGACAGCTCCACCGCAAGGCCGGTGGCTTCTCGAACGCGTGGCACCAAGGCGTACATGTCCGCCGGACGCACGTGGCCGGCCCGGTCGACGATGCAAATGGACGATGCACCCGGCAGCGCGGCCATCGCACGCGCCTCGCTGACCCAGCGATCGTCGAGCGTTTCCGGGGTGGGGCCCATCACAAGCGTCGGTACCAACTCCGCGCCGGATGCGACGACCGCCTCGGCGATCTCGCGAAGCCCTTCGATGTCGTTCAGCGGGTCGACGATGCGCACGCGCTTGGCGCCGCTTTCGACCGCGACGGCGATCAAGCGCCGCATCAGGTCACCGCCGACCGGCTGTGCGCCGAACAGGGTGCGTGATGCGACGACGATGCCGATGGGCACGCCCTTCGCCGCCTCGACGATCACACGCAGACGATCCCACGGGCTCTCTCCGCGGCCGTCGATCGCGCCGCGTGTGGCGAACGAGTCGAGCGCCTCGAGCACCACGGCTCCGGTTCCGGCAAGCGCGCGTGCGACCTCGACGAGCTCCTCCGTGGAGATCGACGCCGCCCACGGATGGGCTGCCAGATCGCGCAGCGTCGTATCGACGTATCCGACCGACGTGGTGCTCACACTCGGCTCACATACTGGCGGGTGCGGGTATCGATGCGCAGTTTGTCCCCTTCGTTCACAAACAGCGGTACGTTGACGGTGGCGCCGGTTTCGAGTTCAGCCGGCTTGGTCACGTTCGACACGGTGTCGCCCTTGGCGCCCGGATCGGTGCGTGAGACCACCAGCTCAACTGCGATCGGCAACTCCACGCGAAACGGCTTGTCGCGGATGATGAGCACCTGCACGTCGGTGTTCGGCGCCAGCAGGTCGACGTTCTCGACGTTGCCGGCCGGAACGGTGATCTGCTCGTAGGACTCGTTGTCCATGAGCACGAGGTCCTCGCCGTCCTGGTACAGGAACTGCATGTTGCTCGTCTGCGTCGTGACGCGCGTCAACTTCTCGCCGGCACGGAAGGTCCGGTCGACGACCGCGCCGGAGGCGAGGTTCTTCAACTTGGTCCTGACGAACGCGCCGCCCTTGCCGGGCTTGACGTGTTGGAACTCCACGATGGTGTACAGGACACCTTCGTAGTCGATCACGTAGCCGTTCTTCAGTTCGTTAGTTGAGATCACGCGCCCTCCACAACGCTCGTCACCAGCACATCAGGAATCTACCGTGATGAGCCCCTTGGGGAAGCTCGTCACAACGTCGCAGCCGCCATCGGTGACGACGCACAGGTCTTCGATTCGGCATCCACCCAGGTCGGGAACGTAGATGCCCGGCTCCACCGTGATGGTCATGCCGGTCTGAAGCATGTCATTGCTCTCCGGACGTGCACCCGGATCCTCGTGCACCTGCAGACCGACCCCGTGTCCCAGACCGTGGCGGAAGAAGTCGCCGTAGCCCGCCTCGGTGATCTGCGTTCGGGCGACCGCGTCCAGCTCGGCACCGCTGATGCCTGGACGCACGGCCTGCACGGCGGCCAGTTGCGCCTGCAGGCACACGTCGTAGATGCGAAGCAACTCGTCCGACGGTGAGCCGGTCGCGAACGTGCGCGTGCAGTCGGACACGTATCCCTCGAGGGCGGCGCCCAGATCGACGGTCACCAGCGTGTCGGCGGGAATCGGCACATCGGCCGGAACGGCGTGCGGCATGGCGCCGCGCTCCCCGGACGCCACGATGATGTCGAAGCTCGGGCCGTCGGCACCGGCTGCGCGCATGATTGAGCCGAGCTCCCATGCCACCTCGCGCTCGGTGCGTCCACGAAACACGCCGTCGACGCACGCCTGGAATGCCAGGTCGGCAATGGTCGAGGCGCGCGCGATGACGTCGATCTCGTCGGCGTCCTTTCGGATACGCACCGACTCGACGATGCCGCTGGTGGGCACCAGCTCCACACCGGGCAGGTCGGCGACCATTCGGGCGTGGCGGGCGTGGCTCACATGGGCGGACTCGAACCCGACCCGGGTTGCGGCGATCTCACCGATCACCCCGGCAAGCTTTTGTGCCAGGTCCCGGCCGGCCTCGACGATCTCGACGCCCTTTGTCTGCGCCGCCGCCGACTGCAGGTAGCGGAAGTCGGTGAGCAACACGCGCCGCGACGGGGAGACGACCAGTGTGCCGTTGGACCCGACATATCCGCACAGGTAGCGCACATTCGTCAGGTCGCTCACCACGAGGGCTTGGACCTCGGCGTCTCCGAGTGCTGCGACCGCCTGGTCCAGGCGGGTGATGTACCGGCTCATGTGAGGCTCGCTTTCAGGAAATCGAGCGCGTCACGGTATCCGTCGGGTCCCTTGCCCCACACCGCGTGCGCAGCGATGTCGCGAATCACCGAGATCCGCCGGTGCGGCTCACGGGCCTCGATGTCCGACAGGTGGACCTCGACGATCGGCACCCCAAGCAGCTCCAGCGCATCGCGAATCGACCATTGGTAGTGGGTCCACGCGCCGGGATTGACCACCACCGCGTCAACGGCTCCGATCAGCCCATGGACATGTTCCAAGAAGGCACCCTCGTGGTTGGTCTGGAACGTGACCACGTCGAGCGTGCGCTCGGCGCCCCACTCGCGAATCTGCGCCTCAAGCTGCGCAAGCGTGACCGTGCCGTAGTGCTGGGCCGGGCGGCGGCCCAACATGTTCAGGTTCGGTCCGTGCAACAGCGCGACTTTGCGGTTCATGCGCGAAGCTCCTCGATACTCGCGACGACGCTCTCCATCGGGGGATTCTGCCGCAAGTGGATCCCGCCCGGGCGATCGATCAGGACCATGTTGAGCGCCGAGGCGTCGGCCTTCTTGTCGCGCCCCATGGCCGCCAGGATCGCATCGGTGCCGACTGCATGGTCAAGGGTGGTGGGCAGCCCGTGGCGCGCAAACAGCTCGGCGCTGCGGGTGCGCACAGCAGGGTCCAACCCGCACAGTTGCTCGGACAGGCGAAGTGCAGCGAGCATCCCAAGGGAGATCGCCTCGCCGTGGAGGTAGCGCTCGTACCCGGCCGCGGCCTCGATACCGTGTCCAACGGTGTGTCCCAGGTTCAGGCTCGCCCGGATGCCGTTCTCGCGTTCGTCCTCAGCGACCACCCGCAGCTTGTGCGCGACGCAGTCCAGGATGAGCGCCGTCAGAGCGGCCCGCTCACCGGGCAACGTCGGCCATGCGTCGATGCGCCGTTCAAGCTCGCCACCTTCGAGCAAGCCGTACTTGATGACTTCGGCGAACCCGGCCGACAGTTCGCGGGCCGGCAGCGTGTCGAGCGCGGTCACGTCCATCAGAACGAGGCCCGGCTGCCAAATGGCGCCGACGTAGTTCTTGCCTTCGGGCAGGTCGATGCCGGTCTTGCCGCCGATGGCCGAGTCGACCATGGCAAGAAGCGTCGTCGGCACATGCACCAGCCGAACGCCCCGCTGGTAGCTGGCGGCCACAAAACCCGCGAGATCACCGATCACCCCGCCGCCGATGCCGACGACCGTGTCACTTCGGCGAATACCTTCGGTTGCGGCGAGCCGTGAGAGACGCTCAAGCTCGGCAAACGACTTGGACCGCTCACCGGAGGGTACCGGGGCGTCCACCACGCGCACACCATGGGCCGAGAGCGCAGCCATCACCGGCTCGGCGATGTGCCGCACGGCCGCGTCGTACATGACGAAGGCGGCGGCGCCGCCCTCAGGCCACCACTGCGCGATCTGCGAGCTGACACCCTCGCCGACGACAACCGGGAAGCGTGCAGCGCCAATGGCCGCGTCGATCACGCGGGGGTCGGTCATCAGACCTCCGGGTGCGAGACGCCGCGACCGATCACCCATGCGGCCACGCGCGCGGCGACGTCGTCGGGCGAATCGTCGGAGGCGACCTCGAGATCGGCGGCGTCGCGGTAGACCGGCTCACGTTGGGCGGCACGGCTGATGAACCGCTCCTTGTCGCCGGCAAGTGGACGATCCGACCCCTCCACGCGCGCCCATGCGGTCTCGGGATCGATCCGCAACCACACGACCCAGGCCTTGCGGGACAACAGGTCACGGGTTCGTGCGCTGCCGAGTGCGCCGCCGCCGAGCGCGATGACGCCCGTCGGTGCACCCTGGATCAGCTCACGCACCACGTCCTCCTCGGTTCGGCGAAACCACAACTCGCCGCGCTTGGAAAAGATCTCCGGGATCGTCATGCCCGCGTGCGCCTCGATGGCACGGTCGGCGTCGACGAACTCCCATCCCATCCGCTGGGCGACCCTGCGCCCGATGACCGACTTTCCGGCGCCCATGTAGCCGGTGAAGGCGACCCACCTCATGCGATGTCCGCGCGGTAGCGCTCCACGGCCGCGGCGACCTGATCGATGGTGTCACCGCCGAACTTCTCAAGCAGCGCCTGCGCAAGCACGAACGCGACCGCCGCTTCACCGACGACCGCCGCGGCCGGCACCGCGCAGATGTCGGAGCGTTCCTTGTGCGCCTTGCGCGGCTCTTTCGTGGCGATGTCCACCGATGCGAGCGGACGGCTGAGCGTGGAGATGGGTTTCATGACGGCGCGGACGATGAGCGGCGCACCGTGCGTCATGCCACCTTCCAACCCACCGGCCCGGTTGGTGAGCCGGTGATAGCCGCGCTCCTCGTTCCAGAAGATCTCGTCGTGCGCCTGGCTGCCGGGGATTTCTCCGAGCCGGAATCCGGCGCCGAATTCCACGCCCTTGATGGCCTGGATCGACAGCATTGCGCCGCCGATGCGCCCATCGAGGCGCGTCTCCCCGCTCACGTGCGAGCCGAGTCCGGGGATTAGACCGAACGCCCAGACTTCGAAGACGCCACCCATGGTGTCGTGACGCTGGCCGGCCGCCTTGATCGCCGCCTTCATCCCGACCGCGGCCTCGGCGTCCAGGCATCGGACCGGGCTCTCGTCGACTCCTTCGAAGTCGTCCAGGGTCAGGTTGTCGCGGTCGGCGACGGCGACGTCACCGATACGCACGACGTGGCTGCGAATCTCGATGCCGAAGCGCCGAAGCAGCGCCTTGGCAACCCCGCCGGCGGCCACGCGAGCTGCCGTCTCACGGGCACTCGCGCGCTCCAGGATGTTGCGCAGGTCGTTGGTGCCGTACTTCTGCATGCCCGCAAGGTCTGCATGCCCGGGTCGCGGCAACGTGATCGGCTCGACCGGAGATGTCGGCTCCCAGATCGCCATCCGGTCGGCTTCCCAGTTCTGGAAGTCGCGATTGACGATCTCCAGCGCAACCGGACTGCCGAGCGTCTGGCCGTGGCGGATGCCGGATCTGACGTTCGCACGATCGGTTTCGATCTTCATGCGTCCGCCTCGACCGTAGCCGAGTTGTCGGCGCGCGAGGTCGCCGTCGATATCGTCGGGAGTCAGGTGGAGCCCGGCCGGAAGCCCTTCGATGAGGGCGATGAGCGCGGGGCCATGAGACTCCCCTGCCGTTCGGTAGGTCAGGGGCACGTCGCGCATCTTACAACGCCGAAATGCGGACAGGACGCCCCGAGGGACGCCCTGTCATGCAATTTGCAGCGGCCGGTGGGCCGCGCAGGCATTCAGACGGTCAGACAGCGACCGGCATGATCGACTTCACCAGGATGAAGATCGCCGCACCCGAGGTCGGGTTCGACAGTGTCACCGAGGCTCCGGCGGCAATGTCGATCGTGCTGCTGCCCCCGGGGAATGTGCCCGAGTTGAGCTTGAGCGTCACCTTCGCCGAATCGATCGACTGCACCGTGAACAGCGGGCTGCCCGCCGGAATCTGTGCATTGACCTGCAAGGTCTGCGCCTTGCCGTCGATCGACACCTGCGCAATGTTCACCGCGCCCTGGCGGGCATTGGTCGTGGTGGTCGGCACAGGTGTGGTGGTGGTCGTGGTCGTTGTCGTCCCGGTGGCGGTGGTGGTTCCGGTCCCTGCGAGGGGGTCCGCCGTCGCCGTCTTCTTCGGGCGCGCTGCGGCCGGGATGGCGAACGCTCCGGACGCGAGCAGCATCGGGAACTGGTCGAAGCGCTTGAACTGCGCGTCCTTCGGGTCCGCCGCCGGAATCGCCTTCACGACGCCGTTCGTCGGGTCCGCCTCCACCGCGGGAGCTGTTGCCGCTGTGCCAGGGGTTGTTGTGGTTCCCGCAGCTGGTGCGCTCTGCTGAGCGACGGTCCCGCCGCTCGCTCCGCATCCGGCAACCGCGACCGCCGAAACGGCCAGGGCTGTGAGAATGCCGTTCATCCGTGCACGGCTCATTGTGTCGCACCTCCGGTGCTTGGCGTCGTTGTCGGGGTCGCTGTCGGTGTCGTACCGGCAGCCGGGGTTGTGGTCGACGTCGGCGTGGTGGTTGGCGCGGTACCAGCCGCTGCAGCAGCTGCCGCCGTCCTTGAGAACGCGATCGCGGTGATCGTCGCCTTGACCGGCGTACGGTTGGTCACCACTTCGGTGGTCCCGTCCGGGGACAGTTCCGCGGAGGTGATGGCGAACAGGCGTCCTGCGATCTGGAGCCGACCGTTGGCATCCACGTTGACCTGATTGTGGAGGCGCCAGATGAAGTCCTGGACGTTGAAGTAGCTGCCGGACACGGCGATGGTGAACGACGTGCCGGTGGTGCCGGCGACGTCCGTGCCGTCATCGGGCGTTCCGTCGGTGAAGTCGACACCCGCCTCGTCGGCGATGCGCTCAAGCTGCAGGATCGCCTCAGGGACGTCCTGATCGGTCGGGTACGCCTTCGCCAGCCGAAGCGAGTCGGCGATGTTGGTCTGCACGGCCTTGTTCGTCGGCTTGCTCGCCGTGACGAGCTGCTGGAGCTGCGTCTTCAGCTGGTCGACATTCGCCTGCGCGGATGCCACCCGGTCGGTCTGCTTGGTCAACTCCGCCTTCGCGGGCTTGACGTAGAACATGTAGAGGCCACCGATCATGAGCATCGCGCCCATGACCATCATCATCATCTTGTCTTTTGGGCTGAGCTTCTTCATTGGTTCGTCGCCGGGGTTGTGGTGTTCGATGCGGCCGCGGGGGCTGCCGCAGCGGCCTTCGGCTTGACGGGTCCGAAGATGCCGTCGTTGATCGGGATCTCAAGCTCGAATGAGTACGTGGTCGGGCCGTCCTCGAGGTCGGCGGGGTTCAGTCCGCCGATCAGCCGCGGCTCCTCGAAACCGGGGATCGCGTTGAGACGCGAGATGAACTGCACAGCCGCGGTCCGCGTCATCGCCTTGCCGCTCAGCGAGATCGCCGTCGGAAGGTTCGCGTCCGTCGACGTGCCGGAGGTCGGCGTCGTCACCTTGATGTTCTCAAGCCACACTGTGGACGGCTTGATCCGTGAGAGGTTGACGATCACGTTCGACCAGTTGACACGCGCCTGGGCGAGGCCCATGACGAGCGTCTTGTCGGAGTCGAAGCTGCTGACTTGCGGCTTCACCTGCACCTTGGCCTTCTCAGCGGCGATCTGCGTGGTGAGCGTCGTTGCGCTCGCTTCCAGATCGTCGGCCTCGAGTGCCTTCTGACCAGCCTGGCCACTGACGCCGTGCCCGTAGTAGGCGAGGGCGCCACCGGCCAACAGGATTGCCAGCCCGATGCCGTGAATCTTCGAGAATTTTTGCCCGCTGCGCTCGCCCTTGGGACCCTTGGCCCCCTTGCGACGTTCAGCGGGAAGTAGGTTGACTGCTCTCATGATTCCTCCGGCGCATCCAGCGCCAGGCCGACCGCAACCGCCGCCCGTGTGGCGACGTCCGGTGTCAGATCGGCACCGCGTGCGAGGTTCTGAAGGGGGTCGCCGATGACGACCTCGATACCAAGCGCCTGGCTGACGTAGCGGTCAAGCCCTGCGCAGAGTGCCGTGCCGCCGGACAGCACAAGGTGCTCGACCGGCCGGCTGAATTCCTGCGTGCGGTAGAAGTCGATCGTTCGACCGATCTCCTGCACCAGCGGACGCACGGCCAGTGCGAGTGCGTGGCGCACCCGAGTGACCGTCGCCTGGTCCCATCCTGCCGGCACGTCGCCGAGCAGACCGCATGCGGCCTTCAGCGCTTCAGCTTCGTGGGGTGCCAGACCGGTTTGGTCGGCGACCGCGTTCGTCAAGTCGACGCCGCCAAGTCCGACGAGTCGGGTGAACTGGCTGACGTTGTCGGCGCTCACGACGATGTTCGTCGCACTCGCACCGATGTGGCAGACCACGGTGGCGTCGGTGACCTGTCCACGTGCCGGCACGAGCGACCGGATGAGCGCGAACGCTTCCAGGTCGATGCCGTCCACGCGCAGTCCGGCGCGCTTCATCACCGAGAGCAACGTCTCGATCATCTCCTTGTGCGCGGCCACGACGACCAGTCGCTGGCGCGGGCCTTCATCGTTTTCGTACCAGCCGACCGGCTGGAAGTCGATGATCGCCTGGTCGGGCGGGATCGGGATGTGGTCCGCGGCTTCGATCTCGACGGCGGCGCGCAGTTCGTCCGGATCGTCGATGACCGGGAGGTCGATGTTGCGCACAACGACGCGCTGATTGGCGACGCCCAGGCGCACGGCCTTGCCGGTGAACTTGGAGGCCTTCCAGAAGGCCTTGATCTGATTTGCGAGTGCGACCGGATCGGCCACCTCCCCGTCGACGACGAGGCCCTCTGGGAGGTCCTCGACCGCTGCGCGGGTCAGGCGTCCGTCCTTGATTTCCGCGCCCGCGATGGCGCTGGATCCGATGTCCAGTGCGACAACCGTGCTCATACGACGTCCTTGTTTCTCATGGGTTGGGAGGTGGACCCTTCAGTGGATCCGGTCGGTGTACAGGGAGATGAGTGTCGGCCCGGCAAACAGCGCGACGATCGCGCCGAGTGCGAGATACGGTCCGAACGGGATTTGGTACTTGCGGGCCTGCATCCCGAACTTGGCCATCAAGATGGCGCCCAGGATGGATCCCGCAAGGAAGGCGATGAAGAACGCCGGGATGATCGACGCGCCGAGCACCGCACCGAGCAACAACGCGAGCTTGGCGTCGCCAAGCCCCATGCCGCCGGGCTTGACCTTGCCGAGAAGCCACAGAAAGCCGCCGGCTCCCGCCGCCGCGCTGACCGGGACCCACCATTTGGCGGGGTTGTCCAGCACCATTGCGACGAGCGCGATGGCGGCGGCCGGAAAGACGACAACGTTGGGAATCAACTTGTGTTCCATGTCGATGGTGGTGACCGGAACAAGCGCAAGAACCATGACCAGCGCGGCAAGCCCCTTCCATGTCGCACCAAAGTGCCACACCACTGTCGCTGCCAGCAGTCCGCTGACAAGCTCGAGTGCGGGGTAGCGCCATGAGATCGGCGCCCGGCACGATCCACACTTGCGTCCCAAGGCGAGCCATGAGAGAACAGGCATGTTCTCGTACCACCGAAGCTGGTGTCCGCACGAGGTGCACCGTGACCGTGGCTTGACGACCGATTCCTCACGTGGCCAGCGATATGCCAGCACGGAAGAAAACGATCCGAAGCACATTCCGAACAGGCCGGCCGCGAGCGCCCAGTACCAAAGTGGAACCGAAGCGATCACCGTGACCATCCGTCGTTGTTGGCGTCCTTGCGCATACGAGGGGTAAATCGGCAGGTGGTGCGCCGCACTTAACGTTTTGGCCGTCGCAAGGACCGGTTTAACGACTTCGACCCGCCGGAGCGGGTCGAAGTGTCCTGCGGATATGAGAACAATCTGCCTACCAACCGTCCGGGTACGTCCCGCCACAGCTGGTCGGTGTCGCAGTTGCCCACGCCGTTGGATCGTCGGTGGGACCACTGCATTTGAGTGCGATTCCTGTTGCCGCCCGGAAATACACGAATGTGGTTCCGGTCCTGCTCGTGGACGACAGGATGTAGCTGTCTTGCACCGTTGCCGGCGGTGCTGGAAAGGTGTTCACGAAGATCTGGTCATCGGTCGCGAGCGCAGGAAGGCTTGCCTTCCACACGACGTTTTGCTCTTGGAGAACCAGCAGCGCCGGAACCATCCCGGTGAACGTCTGATGCTCCGCGTAGTAACTCTCGGCGGCAATGACACCGTTTCGCACTGCAGCCTTGGCTGCCAGATCCTGCGCCTTTCGCTTCTGTCCGAGAAATGCCGGAATGGCGATTGACGCGAGGATGCCGATGATGAGCACAACAACGAGCAACTCGATGAGTGTGAATCCCTCTTGAGCAGTCCGACGCCGCGCCTGCGGTTGGGACATGGTGACTCCTTGAAGAGATGAATACAGAAATGAATATCGGGTGTTTCGGAACCCGTTTGTTCCCTATCGGCTCGAAGGCACCGAAACTCAAGCATTCGCATCGAATGTCTCAAGGCAGCCTCT
Organism: uncultured Actinomycetes bacterium; assembly: GCA_937871165.1. Lineage (GTDB taxonomy): Bacteria > Actinomycetota > Thermoleophilia > Miltoncostaeales > Miltoncostaeaceae > CALMEC01. Next base: position 9,560 of record CALMXK010000049.1, on the reverse strand, counting down.
GGTTGGCCGTCCTCGGAATGGCCGCGAGATGCCGATGCGACGCCCGTGAACATCCGCACAGTGAATGACGAAGAGAGCGTGATCGACGCCGACCCATGCAACGGCGACCTGGGGTCACGAGAAGTCCCTTGACGTCACCGGGGCAATCCATCTATTGCCCGGGTGAGAGAGTCTCCTCGGATGCCGACAAATGACGAAGGGCCCGGCAAAAGCCGGGCCCTTCGGACCAACGTGGGTGAAGCAGTGACTACCAGGCGTTGGCGGTGCAACCATCGACGGTTGCGACAACGGTGCCCTTGCACTTGAGGACAGATGCATCCTCGCCGCGCTTGTAGTTGAAGATGTTGCCCGACGCGCTGGTGGTACGAAGGGTGTATGCGTCATCAGCGACCGTGGCCGTGGCGCCATCGGTGACATCGATGTTGACCTGGTCGGTCTTGGCGAGCGCCGACGCGTAGTCGGTGCCGACCTGCCACACCATGTTCGGCTCGATGAGCTCCAGGTTGGCAGCGGTGGCCGTCGCGAAGCTCTGGTTCTCCGAGTAGAAGGACTCCATGGCGATCGCGGCGTTACGAAGCAGCGACTTGGCGTTGCTGTCCTGTGCACCCTTCTTCTGGCCAAGGAACGCCGGGATGGCGATCGCGGCGAGAATACCGATGATGAGAACGACGACAAGAAGCTCGATGAGGGTGAAACCCTCCTGGCCCTTACGGGACTTGATCATTTTTCCTCCACAGAGAAGAAGACGATGTGCGTTGATGAGGCCCCTGCCGCGTCTTTGTCGAACAGGGGACGTAACTCAAATATCGGCACCCCACGACAAAACTTGAGCGGCCCCAGAACAAACGTGTGAAAATGGCCGTCGTCCCAGTACCGGAGCCCGCATGAGCCGCCCCAAGACCGCCAGCCACCGAAACCCGCTGCTCGACCCGCGCGACAAACGCCTGCCGAAGATCGCCGGGCCGTGCGCCATGGTGCTGTTCGGCGTGACCGGCGACCTGTCGCGGCGCAAGGTGATGCCGGCGATCTACGACCTGGCCAACCGAGGCCTTCTTCCACCCGGGTTCTCCCTGGTCGGGTTCGCCCGACGCGACTGGGCCGACCAGGACTTCATGAAGATCGCCCACGACGCGGTTCGCGAGCACGCCCGCACCCCGTTTCGTGAGGATGTGTGGAAGAGTCTGATGGACGGCCTGCGGTTCGTTCCCGGCACGTTCGATGACGACGCCGCGTTCGAGCTTTTGACCACGACGCTCGCCGATCTCGAGCGCACGCGCGGCACGAGCGGCAACGTGGCCTTCTACCTGTCGGTCCCGCCGGGTTTGTTCGGGACCGTCTGCAGTCAATTGAAAGAGAGCGGACTCGCCGATCCCCCCGCAGGCGCATGGCGGCGAGTCGTGATCGAAAAGCCGTTCGGCCACGACTTGAAGAGTGCCCGGGCGCTGAACGCCCTGGTTGAGGGGGTCTTCCCCGCCGACTCGGTGTTTCGCATCGACCACTATCTGGGCAAGGAGACGGTCCAGAATCTGCTCGCGCTGCGCTTTGCCAACCAGATGTTCGAGCCGATCTGGAACGCCAACCACATCGACCATGTGCAGATCACGATGGCCGAGGACATCGGCATCGGCGGACGCGCCGGCTACTACGACGGTATCGGCGCCGCCCGCGACGTGATTCAAAACCACCTCCTGCAACTGCTTGCACTGACCGCCATGGAGGAGCCGATCTCCTTCGATGCCGCTCAGCTGCGTGCGGAGAAGGAAAAGGTGCTGGCGTCCATTCGGCTGCCCGAGGACCTGTCGGCAAGCACGTCCCGCGGTCAGTACGCCGCGGGATGGCAAGGCAGTGAACCGGTGATCGGCTTCTTGCAGGAGGACGGCATCCCAAGCACGTCGACCACAGAGTCGTTCGCGGCGGTCAAGTTGCTGGTGGACACGCGCCGCTGGGCCGGCGTGCCGTTCTATCTGCGCACCGGCAAACGCCTCGGCAAGCGCGTCACCGAGATCGCCGTTGTCTTCAAGCGTGCTCCGCACCTGCCGTTCACCGACACGCAGACCGAGGAGCTTGGGCAGAACGCCATCGTGATCCGGGTGCAACCGAACGAAGGCATCACCATGCGTTTCGGCTCAAAGGTGCCTGGCGCACAGATGGAGGTGCGCGACGTGACCATGGACTTCGGCTACGGCACCGCCTTCACCGAGACCTCGCCCGAGGCCTACGAACGCCTGATCCTGGACGTGCTTTTGGGTGATCCTCCTTTGTTTCCTCGCCATGAGGAGGTCGAGCTCTCGTGGCAGATCCTCGACCCGATCGAACGCCACTGGGCGCGGTCGGGCAAGCCGCAGCAGTACGCGAGCGGCGGATGGGGGCCGAAAAGTGCCGAGGACATGATGCGTCGTGACGGGCGCGAATGGAGGATCCCGTGATCATCGACCTTCCCCAGACCTCGACATCGGACATCTCGCAGCGACTCGTTCGATTGCGCAATGAACATGGCGCGATGGCACTCGGCCGTGTCATGACATTCGTGCTGGTGGTGGACGAGGACTCCGCCGAGGACGCGATCGCGTCGACGATCGAGGCGTCGTTCATGCACCCGTGCCGTGTGATCGCGATCGTGCTCGGAAACCGCCGTGGGAAGGCGCGTCTTGACGGCCAGATTCGCGTCGGTGGCGACGCGGGCGCCGCCGAGGTCATTGTCGCGCGCCTGTACGGCGAACTCGTGGACCATGGGGCGTCGGTGGTGACCCCGCTCCTGTTGGCCGACTCCCCCATCGTCGGCTGGTGGCCGATTGCGGCGCCGCTCGACACCGCGTTGACGCCGATCGGCCAGCTGTGCCAGCGCCGGATCACCGATTCGGCCGCAGCGAAGAACCCGTCGGCGGAGATCGCGCACCGCGCCGACAACTACCACGACGGCGACACCGACCTGGCCTGGAGTCGCATCACCCGCTGGCGCGGCGTCCTTGCGGCCGCGCTCGATCAGCCCCCGTTCGACAAGATCACCGGAGTCACCGTGCGGGGCGGATCAGACTCACCGTCCACGGATCTGCTGGCCGCATGGCTTGCCGATCGACTGAAGGTGCCGGCCATCCGTGAGCGCACCGCACCGGGCACCGGCCTGATGCGTGTCTGTCTTGAACGCCCGTCCGGCGCGATGGTGCTCGACCGCCCGATCGACACCACCCGGGCGACCCTCACCCATCCGTTGCAACCGGACCGGCGCATCGCGATGGCCCGCCGCAGTGACGCCGAATGCCTTGCTGATGAGCTTCGCCACCTGGATCCCGACGAGATCTACGAGGCGGCGCTGAAGCACGGACTTCCCCGAATCACGGCCAAACGAGCACCACGTTCGGGCAATTAGCAGCCGGGTACGGGACATCACGCCCGTTTACAGGGCCACCGGGCCGGGTACCGAGTGGAAGAATGGTGGGAAGACCACGGGGGGAGCGGAAGCAGATGCAACAGCGCCTGCGGGAGTACATCGACCAGATTCGCACCGAGGGGTACACGGTGCGCGACGACCACGGATCCGACCCCGATCTGATCGATCCGGGTGGACGTGCGGTCGAGACGTGGCGTGAGGACTACCCGTATGAAGAGCGGATGGACCGCGACGAGTACGAGGTCCAGAAGTACCTCCTGCAGATCGAGCTGCTGAAGTTCCAGTACTGGGTCATCGACACCGGCCGCAAGCACGTGGTGGTGTTCGAGGGCCGCGACGCCGCAGGCAAGGGAGGCACGATCAAGCGGTTCATGGAGCACATGAACCCTCGCGCCGCCCGCGTGGTGGCGCTCACCAAGCCCACCGATCCCGAACTGCATCAGTGGTACTACCAGCGCTACATCGAGCACCTGCCGACGGCAGGCGAGATCGTGCTGTTCGACCGTTCGTGGTACAACCGCGCCGGCGTGGAGCGGGTCATGGGCTTTTGCAGTGACGACCAGTACGCGCAGTTCATGCACCAGACCCCGCTGTTCGAGGAGATGCTCACCCAAAGCGGCATCTCACTCACCAAGTTCTGGTTCTCGGTCACCCAGAGCGAGCAGCGCACCCGCTTCGCCATTCGCCAGATCGACCCGGTACGTCGCTGGAAGCTCTCCCCTATGGATTTGGAGTCACTTGATCGCTGGGATGACTACGGTGCAGCCAAAGAGGCCATGTTCGCGGCCACGGACACCGATTACGCCCCGTGGACGACGATCAAGAGCAACGACAAGAAGCGCGCGCGCGTCAACGCGATCCGCCACTTTCTGAATCAGTTCGACTACGAGGGCAAGGACGAGTCGGTCATCTTCGACCCTGATCCAAAGATCGTGCTGCGCGCACGCGACACGGTCGGCGACTGACCTGAAGGCGCTCAACAACATCGTCGTTCTGCGCGAATCGCGAATTCGTGCGCATATGGGCTGCGTGATTTGCCCTCGAATCCCTAGGATGCTCTGATGCTGATTATTCAGGGCGGGATGGGTATCGCGGTTTCAAACTGGCGCCTGGCGCAGACGGTTTCGGCGCTTGGACAGCTCGGAGTCGTCAGCGGAACGGCCATCGACCAGGTGCTTGCACGGCGCCTGCAAGAGGGCGATCCGGGTGGCCACATGCGTCGTGCACTCGACGCATTCCCCGTGCCTGCGCTGGCGCAGGCCGTGTGGGACGAGTTCTATGTGCCTGAGGGCATCGCGCCGCTCGACACCTTCAAGAAGATCGAGATGCCCACCGCGGAGCCGTCGTTTGAGTGGCAGGCGCGGGTGATGGTCGCGAACTTCGTCGAGGTGTTCCTGGCGCGCGAAGGTCACGACAACCCGGTCGGCATCAACTTCCTGGAGAAACTGCAGACCCCGCATCTGCCCTCCATCTACGGCGCGATGCTCGCCGGCGTGGATTACGTGCTGATGGGCGCCGGCATCCCGATGAAGATTCCGGGTGTGCTCGACCGTTTCGCCAACCATGAGCCCGCCACGTACCCGCTGAGCGTGAGTGGCGCGAGTGTCGATGAGCCGGTGTTGCTGTCGATGAACCCGCGCGACTTCGTCGACATGGATCTGCCGCCCCTGAAGCGGCCGAACTTTCTTGCGATCGTCGCGTCCGACACCTTGGCGCAGAGCTTTACGCGGCGTGCCAACGGCAAGGTCAACGGTTTCGTGGTCGAGGGTCCGACGGCCGGCGGTCACAACGCCCCGCCGCGTGGCGCCACGCAGCTGAATGAGCGCGGTGAACCGATCTACGGTCCGCGTGACGTGGTGGACCTGGAGAAGATGAAGGCGCTCGGGGTGCCGTTCTGGCTTGCCGGCGGCGTCGGCACGCTGGAAGGTGTGAAGGCGGCGCTTGCCGCAGGCGCCGAAGGTGTGCAGGTCGGCACCGCGTTTGCCCTTTCCAAGGAGTCGGGCCTTCGGGACGACATCCGCCAGGCGCTGCTTGCCCGGGAGCGCGCGGGAACCGCCGAGGTGCTCACGAGCGCACTTGCTTCCCCCACCGGCTTCCCGTTCAAGGTCGCCGCCATGGAGGGCACCCTGTCGGAGGATGACGTCTACGAGAAGCGCCCCCGCATCTGCGACCTGGGCTACCTGCGCACCCCGTACCGCAAAGAGGACGGCGAGGTTGGATTTCGCTGCCCGTCCGAGCCGGTGAACCTGTTCGTCGCCAAGGGTGGCGACGTCAAGGACACCGAGGGTCGCGCTTGCATCTGCAACGCGCTGATGGCCACGATCGGCCTGCCCCAAACCCGTGCCAGAAAGCACGTTGAGGCCCCGATCATCACGATGGGCGACGACCTGATCGGCATCGGCCGGTTTCTCCCCCCTGGCGCCACCGAATACTCGGCGGCGGACGTCATCGCAGCACTGACCGAGGGCCTCGTCTAGCCGGTCCGGTGGTTCGAGCGCGTATGCGCTGTCGATATGGATGCATGTCCGTTTCAGTGACCATCCGGAACGTTTCCCGAGCAGGTCCGTGATGAGTGCGCCGAACGTGCGGCGCGTGCCGGCTAATCACCAGGCGTATTTGCGTGCGACGCTGATCGACATCGCATCACAACCGACAGTTGACTCGTTCATGGAGCAGGCTCGAGGGCACGTCGCTGCATCCGGCGTCGTCCTCAACACTGCCAATCTGTTCGCCGCTCGCAACGCCGATCGTCGTTGAGTCCGGCGCCAACGGGCACGGCCCTCACATCCCTGCCTCGTAGGCAGGGAAGACCAGATATCCGAGACGTGTCGTTGGATCGCGCAGGACGCGCTCCGCGAAATAGTCGCAAGCCTCCTCTTCGGTCTTAAACGCACGCTCGTTGTTCCGGTTTCCGCGCTCCGAATAGTAGGCGACGTATCTCGTCCGTAATCTGAACCGCCTTCTGGACAAGACGTACTGCTCGTCATCTGGAACACCGAAAATGCAAACCGCGTCCGGGTTCACGTTCATGCGCTGAAACAGCGCAGCCACATCATCCCGCTTCATCGCCTATCCAACCGGCGGCGCACGCCACCATCGACGAGATCTCCACCTCGCTCGACAACCAAAGTTGGATACCAAGCCCCAGACTGACCGTGACACGGCGCCGGCCGTTCCGCTTTGGAAAGGACACGGGGGGTGATCACTCTCAAATCCCCCGACATTGGCAGAACGATTGTGAGCACATCTCGGATTCAGTCGTTTGAGTAATCGAAGCCGACCCACATCCGGACCCACGCGCTTTCGTTGTGGCGTGACCCCCGCGTTTCCGCCATCAGGAGGCGTCGTTCCAGATCCTCTGCCACGCCTCGAACTCGCTCGGGCGGAGCCGATACCGGGCGAAGTTGCCGTCGTGCATCAGAAGGAGCTCGGACTCTGCGAGTTCGATGAAGCCCGCTCGGTCACTTGAGGGCACTTCACGTTCTGACCAGTCCTCAAGGTATGCGGCGGCTTCACGCGTATCCATGCGTTCACGCACGACATGGGCCACGGCATCTTTGAGTTGCATCCGCCACCGCAACCGGAATGGGTCCGGCGTCCCCAGTTCCTGACGAATCGCAAGATACTGACCTGCTGACCTGCGATAGGCCCAAAGAAAGACCTCACGAAGGAGTGCCACATCCCGCGTTTCATAGACACTCAGTACCGCCTCGCGGTAGAGCGTCGATGGAACCCCGACGAACGAAATCGGAGACAGGTTTGCGCGAATCAGCGGGATGTTCGCCGCAAGACGGGACACGCGCTTGTTGACATCCTCAAAAGGCTGAAGGTACGGCAGGTGCGCCATCACGAAGAACGCCTGCTCAAGAGGATGGTCGATCTGCCGAGCGGTCGCGAGAAGCCTGTTCAGTTCCTCCGTGATGCGCTGGGGGACGTTCAACGGCTGGTACACGCTCCCGAGAATCCCGACCTCGATCTCACGCACTCGCCCACCGGCAACAGGGTTTTCCAGAAGGCCTTCCGACAAGAGCGCGTGGAGCGCACGGATCGTCGGGAGGTCCATCGCGATTTCGCTCGCGGACTGCACGAGAAACTCGATCGCCTGCTTGTGATTGAGGATCATTTGCGCCTCCGCGTGCGAATGACCATCGGGAAATTCTCCGCGTTCGATCAGCCGCCTGGTGTCGAGCAGCGAATAGGTGTTTCCCTCCAGACGACTTGAGTTCCATGACAGGTCGATCAGCAGACGCTCCAGGATCCGCTGAGCGTATGTGCCGGCCGCCGTCCCTTCCGGAACCGCGCGGCCGTAGCGCTCCAGATCACGCAGATCGTCGTCGGAAAGGTAGGGCGTGATGTTCGGCCGATACCGATCGAGAAATTCCGTTTCGTACGCCACCGGCGTGCGTCGCGCCAATGGTTGGCGCACATACCGCAGCAACCGCACGGCGCCGGAACCGAGTTCGAACGGCGTCGAGGATCCGACCACAGAGCGAAGCGCCGACGTCAGCCGATACCTGGCGGCACGTCCCTGCCCAATCCGTTCGAAGTCCGGCCCTGACAGACGCCGCAACAGGGTGCGGTGCGCCACACTCATGCCGATCCGGTCCCCGATCACCCGGAGCGGCAGTCCGTCGGGATTCTCTTCCAAGACCCGCCTGATTGCGTCGAGCTCGTCTCGAGGACTGCTCACATCAATCTCGCCATCGCGGAGTTATCTCGCCACATATGGCGCGATTATGGCACGATAGTGGCGAGATTCAAGAAGAAGTGGCGAGATATGCGCAATTCATGGGCATCCCAGTCCAACGTCCAGCGGCGCGTCACGACGCTCCAATCAGACGGCACGGGCCGCGCGCGGTCGACAAACAGGTTCGGCCGTCTCCAAAGAATTCGGGTCTGCTGCACGGTGGCGACCACGTGGCTCTCTACCCGCATCCCGCCTGATCAAATGAAGAAGGCACGAAGCGCCCCATCGTGCACTTGCCGCAGGATGGCCGCGCGATCCACGAGATCTGCCCTCTTCGGCGGCAGCGCAAGCAACCTCCCGGAAATTGCCGTCTCCGGCACTGTTCGTGCACGCGGTGTTGAGAGCTACTCATGGTGACGCAACAGATCCGGCGGCGCGAAGCGATGGAGCGCACTCACCATCCGATCGCGATGCATCCCCCATGTCTCGAGCACGATCATTTTGGGTATCCGAAGGTCACCGCGAATCATGAAAGCGACGCTGAACATGATCGCCGTCCAGAGGTTGCGTCGAGGGAGACGTATCTCGATGACATCGCTCCATGGAACGCTGATGGTCGGTACTCGGAACAGCCGACCGGTCCAGTTTGCCGGAGTGATTTCCAAGCCATTCGAAGAAATCGCCGTGCGGATGAGTTTCCCGCTATAGGTATAGGCGTAGATCCGTCCGCCCGTCTCAAAGACTTCGCAGCTCGCATCATCGCTGTTCGGACGCTGTGAACGATGACTCACCGAGTCAGTCATCGACCGTCCGATGCTCGTCGGAGGCGTGGGAATCGACTCCGACGCCCGGCACCCAGGACACCTCCCTCCCTCAGTCGACGCCATCGCCCCGTCACGACCAGGTCGATCCCGCCGCCGCCATGGGTCTCCTCAAGTGTGAATGTCATCGCGCGCATCGTTTGTCCCGCATTGGAGGGTCCGTCATGGTGTTTATCTGACTTTTGGTGATGCAGGTGATGTGACCCCTGAGATGACGGGCCCGGAAACGCGTGGAACCGCAGGCCCCACAAACACCAAGGCCTCCGCCACACGTGGTGTGTGACGAAGGCCCGGTGAACACCATCAGTGCATCTGGCGACTAGCCGGTCTGGGAACCGATCGCCTTGATGACCGAGAACAGTGGCAAGTACATGGCCACAACGACGGTACCGACGATGCCACCGATCACGATCATCATGATCGGCTCGAGGATCGACGTCAGCGCCTTCAGCTTGGCCGCAACCTCATCGTCGTAGAAGTCGGCGATCTTGTGCAGCATGGAGTCGAGCGCACCGGTCTCCTCACCGACGGCCACCATCTGCGTCACCATCATCGGGAACACGCCGAGGCTGTTGAGCGGCGGGGCGAGGTTCTCACCCTCCTTGACCCGGTCGATCACCTGTCTCTTATACACATCTGACGCTGCCGACGAGCGATCTAGTGT
>CALMXK010000048.1 GCA_937871165.1 uncultured Actinomycetes bacterium | reverse complement strand
TTCAAGCAGAAGACGGCATACGAGATTCGCCTTAGTCTCGTGGGCTCGGAGATGTGTATAAGAGACAGGACCAGAATCTGGGCAAGGGGAGCATCCGCACCCTCATCGGTCAGAGTGCCGCTCGGTACGGGGTCGATCCGGCGCTTGTCCGGGCGATCGCCTGGCAGGAGTCCGGATGGTGGCAGGGGGCCCGTTCGAGCGCAGGCGCACTTGGTGTGATGCAGCTCATGCCCGATACGGCCATCTGGGTCGGACCCGCGCTCGTCGGCCGGCGCATCGATGCGACGAACGCACGCGACAACATCGACGGGGGCACCGCGTACGTCGCATGGCTGCTGCGCAACACCACCAGCCGCGACCAGGCGGTGGCCTCGTACTACCAGGGGCTCGGATCGGTGCAACGGCGCGGCATGTACGACGACACCCGTCAGTACGTGCGGTCGGTGAACTCCCACTACGGGCGCCGCTGATGTCGCGCGGCTGACACCGGGAACCGTTTGCCGCGGGACCCGCATCAGGCACGCTCGGACGCACCGACGGTGAACGCCCGGTCCGCCGGGCTGGGATACTCGCCACGGTGAGCGACCCACTCGAGCACTACCGAACGCGCCGGGACTTCACCCGCACGAACGAACCTCCTGCGGCGGTCGGCGTCCCGGCGGGCAGCCCACGGTTCGTCGTGCAGCGCCACGACGCCCGCGCACTGCACTTCGACCTGCGATTGGAACATGACGGGGTGCTGCTGTCATGGGCGGTGCCGAAAGGCGTTCCACTGCGCGGGGGCGACAAACGGCTTGCCGTGCAGACGGAGGCGCACCCCCTCGAGTATCTGAGCTTCGCCGGAACGATTCCCGACGGGCAGTACGGGGCGGGGCGGATGTCCATCTGGGACAGCGGCTCGATGACGCCGATCATGATGGGCGACGACGAGATCAAGGTGCAGCTGCACGGTGCGATTCTCGACGCGGAGTATCACCTGGTGCGCACCGGCGAACGTGAGTGGCTGCTCTTTCGCGCGCGCGTGTCGGGTCCCGGGCCCGATCACCCCGCACGACGGTTTCGCGATCTGCGTCCCATGCTCGCGACGGGCGGGTCGGAACCGTTCGACGACGACGCGTGGTCGTTTGAGATCAAGTGGGACGGGTGGCGTGCCACGATCTTGATGACGGGAGACGGCTGTGAGATCCGCAGCCGATCGGGTCGCGAGCTGACGGCGACGTTTCCTCGCCTGGCGGACTTGCGCCGCGGATTTGACTGTCAGGAGGCGGTCCTCGACGGGGAGATCTGCGTGCTCGACCCGGCGGGGCGCAGCGTGTTCCACGACTTGCAGGCGTCGAATGGACCCGTGACGTTCGTGGTCTTCGATCTGCTGTACGTCGACGGCCGGTGGATCGACGGGCTGCCATATGAGGAGCGGCGATCGCTTCTTCGATCCGTCGTCGTGCCCGGCGCACTCGACCAGCTGCTGCTGTCGGACGACGTGCCCGGCAGCGGCCGCGCCCTGTTCGACGCGGTGGCGGCATCCGGTGGTGAGGGTGTCATCGCCAAGCGCCGACGCAGCGCGTACCAGTCAGGCGCGCGCACCGACGACTGGCGCAAGATCAAGGTTCGCCACGAGCTCGACGGCGTCATCTGCGGATACATGCCCGGCGATGGGGGGAGGCGCTCCACCTTCGGCGCGCTGATCGTCGGGGAGCGTCGGGAGGGCGCGCTGCACTACATCGGGCGCGTCGGGTCGGGATTCACCGATCACGGTGTGCGTGACCTGCGACGACGCCTTGACCGACTCGTCGATCCCGACTGCCCGTTCGCACAGGTGCCGCCCGACACGAAGGGCGCGGTCTGGGTGCGTCCGGTGCTCGAATGCCGCGTGGCGTACGCCGAGATCAGCCCGGACGGGGTGATGCGCGCTCCGGTGTTCATCGGCCTCGCCGATCACGAACCGCAGGAGCGTGCCGAGCCGGTGCTCGACATGTCCGCGACGGAGCTTCGGGTGCGCGACGACGGGCGCGAGGTTCGCCTGACCAACCTGCAGAAGGTGTTCTGGCCCCGCGAGGGGATCACCAAGGGCGCCGTGATCGACCACTACGCCCGCTGTGCCCCGGTGCTGCTGCCGCATCTGGCGGACCGGCCGCTCGTCATGAAGCGGTACCCCAACGGTATCGACGCGCCGTTCTTCTTCCAGCATGCGATTCCGGACACCGCGCCACCGTGGGTGCGTCGCGAGACGCTCGCCAAAAGCGACGACGACATCACCTACGCCGTCGTGGACTCCGCGCTTGCCCTCCTGTGGATGGCGAATCTGGGATGCATCGATCTGAACCCGTGGCACGCACGCGTCCAGTCGGTCGATCTGGCGGACTACGTGCTGTTCGACCTCGACCCCCAGGACGGCATCCACTTCGACACCATCTGTGAAGTGGCGCTGCTGATCAACGACGCCCTGACGGCGCACGGACTGCGGGCCCATGCCAAGACCTCCGGATCGCGAGGAATGCATGTCCTGGTGCCGATCCAACCCACCCCGCACGACACCGTGCGACTGTTCGCGCAGCTGATCGCAACGCAGCTCACCCATGCGCGGCCGGACCTCGTGACCATCGAAATGGCGAAGGCGCGCCGCGGAACGCGCGTGTACATCGACACCAACCAGAACGGCTACGGCAAGACGATCGCAAGCGTCTACAGCATCAGGCCCGTCCCCGGAGCAACGGTGTCGACGCCGGTGAGCTGGGACGAGGTCGCCGGCGGAATCGACCCGGCGATCTTTACGATGGCGCAGGTGGCAGTTCGCATACATGACGGCACCGACCTCTTTGCGGGTGTACTCCTGCGCGATCAGGACCTGGCGGCCGTCATCGAGGCGATGTGAGAGCCCTCCTGACCGCGGCGTGCACCGCACTCGTCGTCGCGCTCGTCGCGGGGTGTGGGGAGAACCCGACGCCAGGTGCGGCAAGCGGCTATTACGCGGGATCCGGCGGTGGGCTGGGAGCTGCCGCCGACTACCGGGCCGAGGACCCGACCGGCACGCGAATCCGGGCGCTCGTCAAGCCCCGCGGGCTGCGGGTCGTCGTCGCATACGTCGTCAACCATTCGGATCGCCCACAGCTGACGCCGACGTTTCGCGCGGAGTTGTTCGACGGACGGATCGTCAATCTCCCGCGAGCGGACCGCGACAGCCAGGTGTCACGGATCGGCCTCCCGGTGCCACGAGTCATCGGCGTCGACGACGCCACCACGATCTACCTGCTCACGAAAGAACGCCCCGAAGCGGTCACGTCAATCGTGATGCGCCGCGCCGACGGAAAAACCGTCAGGCTTCAGCCGAAGTCGGTGAACTGAACGCGGGAAGCGGCCGGGTGACGACGCCCTGCTCCACATACCAGGCGAGCGTCCGGCGCAGCGTGTCCTCGAGCGGTGTGTACTCGACGCCGAGTTCCCGATGTGCGCGCTCACCGTCGTACGCATGCCCGTGCAGCAGCGTGCGCATCATTTCGTCGCAGAGTGGGGCTTTGCGTTTGCGGATGCGTCCGACGGTTCCGACGGCCTTGCCGATGCCGACCGCCGCCCAGGGCGGCAACACGCGCGGCTCCTCGGTGAGGCCGGCGACGCGACCCATCAGCTCGACCGCCTCACGCACCGTCAAGGTGGCACCGGACAGGATGTAGCGGTTTCCCGGGACGCCGTGTGCGGCGGCCAGCACGTGACCCCGCGCACAGTCTTCGATGTCGAGCACACTCATGCGCGAGTCGATGAGGCCGCGCAAGGTGCCGTTCAGATACCCGATCAGCAGCTTGGCCGTGCCCTTCACACGTCCCGGTCCCTGCACCGACGACGGGTTCACCGAGACCAACTCCAACGCCGCGCGGTCGGCCTCCTCGAAGGCCACCTGCTCAGCCTCCCACTTGGAGCGCTCGTAGTGGCTGAGAAAGCTTCCGCGGTGGGGAGAATCCTCGCGCCCCACCGTCCCGTGCGCTTCGCCGATCGTCGCCGCCGACGAGGTGTAGACGACGCGTCGGACCCCGGCGGCCACGGCCGCCCTGACGACGTTGCGCGTTCCGTCCACGTTCATTCGATACAGCGGGGCCGGGTCGGGAAGACAGAATGCGTTCACTCCGGCAACGTGGTAGATCACGTCGCATCCTTGCGCCGCGCTGATCAACCCGTCGATCTCCATGATGTCCCCACGCACGGGAGCGGCGCCGAGCGCGCTCAGCGTGCGCTCACCGGCGTCGGTGCGTGTCAACGCCCGGACACGGCGTCCCGTGGATCGCAACTCGTCGAGCACGGCCGCGCCGACAAATCCGGTGGCCCCGGTGATCAGCACCGGTCCGTACTCAGACATTGGCCGACCCGTTACGACGGAACTCGAGCTTGGCCTCGGTTCCGTCGCGCAATCGTGCGATGTTCGCGCGATGGCGGTAGATCACCAGGGCGGCCATGGCGGCTGCAAGGAGCAGGTACGGCCACGGATAGCCGAGCAGCCACGCAAGTGGAACGAAGGCGATCGACGCGAGGATCGCCGCGAGCGACGTGATGCGCGTCAACAGAACGATCGCGATCCAGACCGGCACGAGGATGGCACTGGCGATGGGGAACAGACCGATCAGGACGCCACCACCGGCGGCCACTCCCTTGCCACCGCGAAAGCGCAACCAGACCGGAAAGATCGCGCCGACCATCACCGCGGCGCCGGCCGCAATCGGCCACGAGTCGTCGGTCAACGCCCTGCCGATCAGGGCGCCGGCGACGCCTTTGGCGATGTCGAGTCCCGCGACCGCGAGACCCCACCTGCGCCCGAGATTGCGAAACGCGTTTGCCGCCCCGGTATTCCCGCTTCCCACGGAGCGGAGGTCCACGCCACGCCACCGGCCGATCAGATATCCGAACGGAATGGACCCGAGGAGGTACCCGGCCGCGATTGCGATGACGACATTCACAGGCGACCAAGCTCCTTGGGGCGGGGCGGCCCGCCGTCGAACAACCGCCGACGCGCCATGAGGAAGTAGTAGACGCCCGACAAGATGGTCAAGAACAAGGCGATGTAGAGCAGAACGTCCTCCACCATCGCAGGCCCACCGGGGGCGATGATCCAGGCGAGGGCCAGGCTTTGGCTCGCCATCTTCCATCGTCCGAGGTTGCTCGACGGGATGAGCAGATCTTCGGCTGCGGCCACGAGCCGCAGGCCGGTCACCGCAAACTCGCGGGAGATGATGATCAGCGCCGCCCACGCGCTCATCTGGCCAAGTTCGATCAGAGCGACCAGGGCGGCGCTCACCAAGAGCTTGTCGGCGAGGCTGTCAAGGAACGAGCCGAGCACCGTGACCTGCCCAAGTGCACGGGCCATCCGTCCGTCGACCCAGTCGGTCAGGACTGCACCGACGAAGACCCCGAAGGCGAGCCAACGGCCGCAGGGAATGCGGTCTTCGTCCACGAGCAGAAGCACCATCAGCGCGGGAATGGCGACGATGCGGGTCCAGGTGACGGCGAGCGGGGCGTTCAAAAGCGGGGACGACACCGGGCAATGATACGTGCCGGCGCCGGACCCCCGGGGCATGGATGCGATGGGCGATCGTCCGCAGATGCCGAATCCCCGACGTCGTAGACTTGCGGTCGCCAGTTCACCCCGACGGAGGATGCCAGTGCCTACAGATCGTCTTGCGGTGGTCACGAGCGCCTTCGACCGGGCAATGGCGGCCGGGCACCTTGGGCAGGCGCAGGACTTGTTGACGCGCGTCGCCCATGATGTGAACGACCCCGTGCACACCGCAACCATCGCGCGAATGGAAGGCCAACTCGCGCTCGCTCAGGATGACCCGACATCGGCTGCCGACAAGCTTTCGGCTGCGGTGGGACTGGCGCGGACCGCGGGCCGGATCGATCTGCTCGCAAGCGGCTGGCTCGCGGACCTCGGTGTGGCGCGCCAGCGCGCCGGGGACCGCGCCGGTGCGCGCACCGCGCTTGAGGAGGCCGTGCAGCTGGCCGACCGGATCCGCGGGGCGGACTGGGCCACCGTGCGGTCGCTTCGGGCGCTTGGAACCGTCCTCTCCGCACAGGGCGACAACGCCGGTGCGGCCGACGTCCTCGGCCGTGCCGTCACGGCCGCTGCCGGTGCGCGGCCGGTGGACCCCGACGTCGTCGCCTCCGTACGCGCGGAGTGGTCGCAGGCGCTTGAGGCGGCAGGGCTCGCCGAGCAGGCGCGTGAGGTTGCCTCCGGCGCAACGCCCGCCCAGGCAGCTGCTGCCGGTCCGCCCGAGATGACCGACGAGCAGCGGGCCACCGAGCTCGCGGGCGCCCTCGCCGAGCTCCACGACCTGGTCGGGCTCGTGGACGTCAAGGCGGAGATCGACCGCCTCGTCGACCTGATCGCGGTCCAGCGCCGTCGGCGCGACGAGGGCAAGAAGGTGCCGGAGATCGGTCTGCACCTCGTGTTCGTCGGCCCTCCCGGCACCGGCAAGACGACCGTCGCCCGGTTGATCGGCCGCATCTACATGGGGCTCGGCGTCCTTCGCACCGGGCATCTGATCGAGACGGACCGCGCGGGAATCGTGGCGGGATATGTCGGCCAGACCGCCCTGAAGGTCGACAAGGTCGTGCAGCAGGCGCTTGACGGGGTGCTGTTCATCGACGAGGCGTACACCCTGCAAAGTGGCGGTGAGCAGGACTTCGGCGGCGAGGCGATCGCCGCGCTGCTGAAGCGGATGGAGGACGAGCGCGAGCGGTTGGCGGTGATCCTCGCCGGATACGACGACCCCATGGGCAAGCTCCTCGACAGCAACCCCGGGCTGCGAAGCCGGTTCTCGACGATCCTGCAGTTCCCGTCCTATACGCCGCAGGAGCTTGCGGAGATCTTTCGCCGGATGATGGGCAAGTACGACTACCACCTCTCGCCGGCCGCCGAAGCTGCGTTGCTCGACGTCACCACACAGATGACCGCGAGTGCCGGACCGACGTTCGGCAATGCACGCGAGGTGCGAAATCTCTTCGAGGACGCGATCCGCTCCCATGCCGGACGCGCGGCCGACGACGCCACCGTGGACCTGTCCACATTGGAGCCTGCGGACCTCGTCTGGCCGCCAGTTGGCAGTCCCGAGGCCGCCGCAGTGGAGCGTGCCCGGGCCGCTGCCGCCGCCGTCGCAGCCGTGCCGCAGCGCTCGACGCCCGCCGACGGGGACGGGTCGACACACGACACGACGGGCTGAAGCAGGGGAGACGCGGGTGGCGTCGAACCTGAATCGCGATGCCACCAGACGCCCATACCCTTGCCGAGCGGCTCCGCCGCGACTACGAGTCCTTCAGCCCTGCCCAGCAGGCGCTCGCCCGGTATCTCGTAGATCACATCGCCGAGCTTCCGCTCCTTTCGGCGCACGAGGTCGCTCACGCGGCCCACTGCAGTCCGGCCACCGTGGTCCGCTTCGCGCAGGCACTTGGCTACAGCGGCTATCCCGAGTTGCAGCGCACCGTTCGCGCCGCGCAGCGCCCGGCGCTTCCGCCCCGGCGTGCAGGCCAGCTTGGGCTGTTCACCGGGCGCGAAGGCATCGAGAGTTTGTTCGCGGCCGATCATCTGGCGCTGGACGACGCGCTTGCCCGGATCGGCCAAGAGGGAATCGCGCCGATCGCCGCCGCCCTTGCGGGTCGTTCACCGATCGTGATCGCCGGTGAGGGGCATGCTCGTCCCATCATCGCGCTGATCGAGGAGCGCATCGAACGCGCAGGCCGGCCGGTCGTGGTCATCGAGAACCTGAGCCCGCGGTTCATCGCCCGATTGAAGAGCCTTGAGCGCAACGCCGCCGTGCTCGCCGTCGCCGTCGGTCGTGAGACCGCGGTCGCCGACGCCGCCCTGCAAAGTGCGCGTGCACTCGGAATCCCGGCGGTGTCCTTGGTGGACTCGAGCCTGTCGCCGATCGCCCGTGCCGCGCAGACGCTGGTCGTTCCGACCGATGAACGTGGTGGGGGAGCTCCTGGACTCGTGGCGTTCGTCGCAGTCGCCCAAGCGCTGTCCGACGCGATGGCACCGCCCGCGACCCCTCGTGCGCTTTCGGCTGCACCGGGAGCGGCCGCAGCCGCCTGATCGACGCACCGGCCCAGCCGGTGGGTCGCACGATGGAGCGATGGGGCGTCACTGGTGCGTCCCAACGCGCGTGGCGGCGTCCTGCGCAGCGAACTGCGAACCGTGAAGCGGATTCATCCCTCGTGGCGCGCAGACTGACCGACCCCCGCTTCAGGAGACCTGCGCCGCCGTCGGCGTCCGATCCTCGATCCGTGGACACGCAGGGGATCCGGTGCTCACAAACCCCGAAATGCCCTTGAGAAACTCTTGCGTGAATCTTGGGGCCTTCCTTTGTCCTCCGGCCGATACCCGGAAGGACCCAGAGGAGGCCACGTGCTCACAGTTCGTCCCCATGCACTCATTGCTTACGCACTCACAACCGTCGCGCTCGTCGGCCTGGCACCGACCGCCGCGTCCGCCGCAACCGTTCCGACGTGTTCGTCGTCGAACATCACCGTCGAGTCGCTCGGCGGCCCGAACTTCGCCATCGACTCGGGATCGTCGCCGGAGTTTCGCAGCAGCTACACCGGCTACCGGATCAGCAACAACACCGGGGCCGCGCTCAGTGATGTCTGGGTGCAGCTGTCGGACTTCACCGGCGGTTCACTCGCACTTGCATCGGGACAGGCCGCAGCCCAGCGTGCGGGTGACGTTGCAGCGTCCGCATCGATGGCGCGCTACTGGTACCTGACCGCGAGCACGGCGACCGAAAGCGCACAAAAGCACACCATCACGGTGTACCGACACAACCCGACACTGCCGGACGCCGTGGCGCTCTGTTCGACCGTCGACGGGTTCGCCTCCGTCCAAGGAACCTTGGCGGCATCGGCCAACAAGGTCACCGGCATCTCCGTGACGAGCGCCGCTCCGAACCTCGGTTCGCTGTTCACCGTCACCGTCACGGGCAACACCGGCACAATCGGCGCCGGGGTCACCGGGGACAGCCAGTCGTTGTGGATGTCACCGGCTGTGGCCGAGTCGTGGCCCGCCGGCGTCTTCCGGCTCGTTTCGACCAGTCTGACCATCTCACCAAACGGGGTCGCCGCACCGCAGACCTTCACCGACACGCTGCGTGTTGCGGGCCTTGGATCGACTGCGCGCGACTACACCGCCCGGTACACGTTCCAGGCGATCGGGTTCTCCGAGACCGCAACCACGGTGAGGCCCGTTCAGGAGATCTCCTCCGGTACCCAGGTCAAGCACACCGGCTCCTACAGCGTCTCGCTGCCGGCGATTCAGCCACCGGTCAGCGACCTGACGATGGCGGTCACCGGCACGCCGACGGCACATCCGCTCGGTGGCGGAACGTCGCGCTTCGAGGGGACGATCAACGGGACGACCGGAGGCGAGCTCGACTCCTTCATCGTGGCGCTGCCAAGTGGCGCGGCGTTCGTGCCCGGTACCGCCACGTGGGGAGGGGTCGCCATTGATGATCCGACCCTGTCCGGCAACCGCCTCGTGTTTACCGGCCCCTTCGTGGTCGGCGACAACACCCTGACCATCGACATCCGGTTCGACGGCACGTCCGGTGAGCGTGCCGTCACACTCACCGGCGCCGTCGGCACGACCGTCATCGGCGGCACCGTCCAGCCAACCGACGGAAGCAATCCGGCGAGTGCAACCGTCAACGTGGACGCGCCACCGACGGCAGCCGATCGCAGCGTCACCATCCCACCGAACACGCCGGTCACCGTCAACGTCGCGAACCTGGTGAACGATCCAGACGGCGATCCATGGACTCTGACGACCGGCACTGCCGAGCACGGCAGTCTGTCGATCGACGGCCGGGTTGTCACGTACACACCCGACGCCGACTTCACCGGCCTCGACGCGTTCACGTACACCGTCAACGACGGACGTGGCGGGAGCGCGAGCGCAACGGTCAGCATGAACATCGATCCTGCGGCCACACGCCCCCAGTCGATCACCTTTGGGCCGATCGAACCGGTCACGCCGGGCGCCACGTTCGCCGTGGCCTCAACCGCCTCGTCGGGACTGCCGGTCGTCGTGACCAGCGAGACCCCGCTGGTCTGCACCACCGACGGCACCAGCGTCAGCGCACTCGCAGCCGGAACGTGCATCCTCACGGCCACCCAACCGGGCAACGCAACCGTCGCGCCCGCCTCGGCGGTCACTCGTCAGGTCACCATCACCAAGCCGAATCCTGCTCCGGCACCGGTGGGGCAAACACTCACCTTCGATCCGCCCCGGTACGTTCTGGGTCTGACCCCCGGCCACCAGCTGGACGGCACCGCCACCTCGAAGCTGCCGGTCACCTACAAGGTCACCTCCGGCGCGTGCGCCCTCGATGGTGACGTCGTGATCGCATCCGCCGCGGGAAGCTGCACGATCAAGGCGAGCCAAGCGGGAAATGCGGGCTATGAGCCGGCGGAGCCCGTGACGGCGACGATCACGTTCATCCAGCCCGGCGACGACACGGCGAACACCGATGGTGACACCGCTGTGAACATCGACGTCCTTCGCAACGACCCGAACGGCGTGGTGCTCGACGCGGTGACCCAGCCCGGCAATGGCACCTCCACCATCACGGACGGCAGCGTTCGCTACACGCCGAACCCGACATTCCGAGGTATCGACACCTTCACCTACACGGTGACGCGGGGCGGCCGAGCTGCGCAGGCATCGGTGCGCGTGACCGTCGCCAACATGGCTCCGCGACTTCTCGGCACCACGGTCGGGCAGCTCGCCGGGACAACCCAGACGGTCACGCTCGACCCGGTCGATCCCAACGCAGACCCACTCACCGTCGACGCTCGCACCTCGGACAAGCGCGTCAAGGTCCGGATGACCGGCACCACGCTGTCCATCACCGCGCTCCCGAACGCGAGCGGGAATGTCGCCGTCACCGTCCGCGCAACGGATACCGCAGGCGCCACCACCACGGCGACAGTCACGACGCGTATCACCCCGCCTGCCGTCACCAACGTTGTACGCACGTTGGCGCCGACCGGTACAACGGTCCGCTGGGCTACGGCACCGACCGTGGGAGCCCTGTACGAGACGCTGATCAACGGCAAGGTTGCGTGCCGCAGTTCGCGGCCGACCTGCACCGTCCGGGGGATCGCCGGTCCCCTGACCCAGGTGAGCGTCCGCACTGTGGGCCTTGACGACACGGCCTCGACCATCACCGACGCGCCGATCGTCGGCCATGGACGCATCCTCATGGTCACCGTCTACTTCGACACCGACTCCGCGGTACTCACCAAGGAGGCCAAGGCCATCCTGGCCGATGCAGTCCGCCAGGTGAGGCTTGCGGGCTTCGGCAAGGTCTCCGTGGACGGCTACACCGACGCGGACGGCAACTGGGTGTACAACAACATCCTGTCCAGGCTCCGTACGCGGGCGGTGGCCGGGTATCTCAACGACAACGGTCGAATCGGGAGCGATCAGGGCTGGTATGGCGAGCGCTCCCCGGCCGCATCCAACACAAGCCGCACCGGCAAGGCGAAGAACCGTCGTGTGGAGGTGGTTCTCTCCTACTGATCGCCCAAAGCACCGTCGGCGGACAGTGTCGTGTCCGCCGACGCCTGTGGCGCTCGGTCGGGGGTGCCTGACCGAATGGCGCGGTGCGCGCGCCGGCTGAGTTGCCGTCGCTGCGAGCAGACCTCGACGTGCCGGTGGGACACGTCGAGTGGCTGTTCCACGGACCTCGGACGCATGAGCCCTCGCACGGTCGACGGCGTTGACTACGCGACCGTGCCGCCGTGCGGATTCGGCCGATCCCATGCCACCCGCACCCTGACGTGTTCCAACACCGTCGGCGGCACATCATCTTGAGGCACTCTTGAGCCCATCTTTGGGACTTCCTCTGACCGCCTGCCGATATCGGAGAGAACCCAGAGGAGGCCCTTGTGTTTTACGTTTGTCGCCGTGCGCTCATGTTGCGCGCGCTCACCATTGTCGCGTTCATCATCGCGCTCGTCGGTCTGTCACCGGCCGTCGCCACCGCCTCGGTGGCACCGACGTGCTCCGTGGCGGGCATCACCGTCGACTCGCTCGGTGGTCCGAACTTCTACATCGACTCCGGATCATCGCCGGAGTTTCGTAGCAGCTACACCGGCTACAAGATCACCAACAACACCGGCGCAGCGCTGAGCGACGTCTGGGTTCAACTTTCGGACTTTACCGGTGGGTCGCTTGCACTCGGCTCCGGACAGGCGGCCGCGCAGCGTGCAGGCGACGTTGCATCCGCGGCGACGACCTCCCGGTTTTGGTACCTGACGGCGAGCACGGCGAGCACAAACCCGCAAAATCACACCGTCACCGTCTACCAGCACAACCCGACACTGCCCGATGCCGTCGCACTGTGTTCCACGGTCGGCGGCTTCTCATCAGTGCAGGCGACCTTGGGCGCCTCCGCCAACAAGGTCACGAACATCACTGTGAGTGGCGCAGCCCCAAAGCTTGGCGCGCAGTTCACGGTGACCGTCACCGGCAACACCGGCACCATTGGCAGCGGCATCACCGGCGACAGCGAGTCGCTGTGGATGTCACCGGCTGTCGCCGAAACCTGGCCTGCCGGCGTCTTTCGCCTTGTCGGAACCAGCCTGACCATCTCACCGAACGGCACCGCTCCGGCGCAGACCTACACCGACACGCTCCGCGTCGCCGGTCTCGGATCATCGGCCCGCGACTACACCGCCCGTTACACCTTCCAGGCCGTCGGATTCTCGGCGACATCCACCACACTGAAGCCCGTCCAGGAGATCTCCTCCGGCACCCAGGTCAAGCACACCGGCTCGTACTCGGTGTCGCTTCCGGCAATTCAACCGCCGGTCAGCGATCTGACGGTGGCATTGACCGCAACGCCGGCGACGCTTCCCTTCGGCGGCGGCACCGCGAGCTTTGAAGGACAATCAGCGGCACTGCCGGTGGTGAGCTCGACGGCCTCACGATGACGCTGCCGGCCGGCGCGAGCTTCGTGCCGGGCACCGCCAAGTGGGGTGGGGTCACGATCGCCGACCCGACGCTCTCCGGAAATCAGATCGTCTTCACCGGACCGTTCGTCGTCGGCGCCAACACCGTCACCATCGACATCCAGTTCGGCACCGCCACCGGTGAGCGAACCGTCACGTTGCTCGGCAACATCGGCACAACGTTCATTGGCTCCACGGCCACGCCAACCGACGGAACCAATCCGGCGAGCGCATCGGTCAACGTCGATGCGCCCCCCACCGCGTCAGACCGCAGCGTCACCATCCCGCTCAATACGCCGGTGACCATCAACATCGCGAACCTTGTCAGCGATCCGAACGGCGATCCGTGGACCATCACCGCCGGCGCAGCCTCAAACGGCACCGTCGTCGTCGACGGGCAGTTCGTGACGTACACACCCGCCGCGGGATGGGAAGGGATCGACTCCTTCACCTACACCGTGAACGACGGCCGCGGAGGTACGGCGACGGCGACCATCACCGTCACCGTCGACCCGAACGCGCCGCAGCCGCAGACGATCACGTTTGCGCAGCCGCAGCCGGTGGATCCGAACACCACGTTCACCGTCGCACCGTCCGCGAGCTCGGAACTGCCGGTCGTCCTGACCAGCGAAACCCCGCTCATCTGCACCACCGACGGCTACACCGTCACTGCGCTCGCGAGCGGAACCTGCATCCTCACCACAACCCAGACCGGCAACGGCACCTTCGCAGCCGCCGATCCGATCACCCGCGAAGTCACCATCAACGCGCTGGCGCAGACGATCACGTTTGCACAGCCCGATCCGGTCGATCCGAACACCACGTTCACCGTCGCACCCAGCGCGAGTTCTGAACTGCCGGTCACGTTGACCAGCGAAACCCCGCTCATCTGCACCACCGACGGCTACACCGTCACCGCAGTCGCCGCAGGCACCTGCATCCTCACCGCAACCCAACCCGGCAACGGCACCTACGGACCCGCCACAGCGGTCACCCGCGAAATCACCATCAACACCGGTGCGCCGGCTCCGCAGACGATCACATTCACTCCGGCTCCGCTGGTTCTCGGCTTGACCCCCGGCTACCAATTGGCCGCCACCGCATCGTCGGGCCTTCCGGTCACGTACGAGGTCATCTCGGGCCACTGCACGCTCGACGGAGACCTTCTGGTCCCGCCTGCGGCAGGACCCTGCACAGTCAGGGCCACACAGGCCGGAAACAGCAGCTATGAGGCGGCGACCGCCGTGACCGGAGTCGTCGAGTTCGTCGTCCCCGAGGACGATGAGACCCTGACCGAGCTCGACACGCCGGTTTTCGTCGACGTCCTCGTCAACGATCCGACCGGAGTCGAGCTGACCAGCCTGACGCAGCCGGCCAACGGCACCGCGGTGCTCCTCGACGGACGGATTCACTACCTGCCGCACCCCGGGTTCCGCGGCGTCGACCCCTTCACCTACACGGTGACGCTCGATGGCCGATCGGTTCAGCGGACGGTGCGGGTCACGGTCGGCAACCAGGCTCCGCTCGTGAGCGGCGCATCGGTTCAGCAGATCGCCGGTACCACGAAGACGCTGGTGCTCGACCCGGTCGACCCCAATCACGATCCGATGACCGTGGAGGCCACCACCGCCGACCCGCGGATCACCGTCCGACTGGTTGGCAACACGCTCTCCATCACGGCGCTCCCGGGTGCCAGCGGCAACGCTCGCGTCACCGTTCGCGTGACCGATCAGCCGGGAGCAACCTCGACCGCCACGATCACGACCCGCATCTCACCGCCCGCAGCCACGAACGTCGGCCGCACCCTCACAAAGCGGGGCACCACGATCCGTTGGACCCCGGCACCGACCGCGGGCGCCATCTATGAGACACGGATCAACGGCAAGGTCGTCTGTCGCAGCCCACGCCCGGTGTGCACCACCCGACGCATCATCGGTCCGCTCATGACGGTCAGCGTCCGTACGCTCGGCCGCGACGGCACCGGCTCGGTCCTCGCCGACGCACCGCTCGTCGGCCATGGACGGATCCTCATGGTCACCGTCTACTTCGACACGGACTCCGCAGCACTGACACCACGGAGCACACGGACGTTGGACCGGGCCATCACGAGCGTCACGGCTGCCGGCTTCCAGAACGTCGCCATCGACGGATTCACCGACGCTGACGGCAACTGGCTGTACAACAACATCCTGTCCAGGCTCCGTACACGGGCCGTCGCCGAGTACCTCAGTGGCAACGGTGACATCACGGGCAAGGAAGGGTGGCATGGCGAGCGCGCTCCGG
This sequence comes from uncultured Actinomycetes bacterium, assembly GCA_937871165.1. Lineage (GTDB taxonomy): Bacteria > Actinomycetota > Thermoleophilia > Miltoncostaeales > Miltoncostaeaceae > CALMEC01. Next base: position 15,753 of record CALMXK010000048.1, on the reverse strand, counting down.
CCGCGACCAACGACAGCCGCAGCGGAAAGGCCAAGAACCGCCGCGTGGAGGTGCTGCTGACCTATTGATCGAAGTGGATGTCGCCGGCGGACGAGGTTGCGCTCGCTCCGCCGGCGACCCGGTCGTTCGACTGACCGGCCAACCGTGGCGGCCGCCTCTGCGAACGCGGCACCGGTTGGCTGGGTCGCCGACGGGCTAACATGGCGTCGGTACGGTGGTCACTGGCCCCGCGAACCCCCGTGAAGGGGTGCGTCGCTACAATTGACCGCCACGGTGGAACGAATTGACGGGAGATGCGGTTGTCGCAGGAACTGACGCCCAGCGAACGCACGGGAACGATGCGTGTCAAGGCAGGGCTTGCCCAGATGTTGAAGGGTGGCGTGATCATGGATGTCACGACTCCCGAGCAGGCGCGGATCGCCGAGGACGCAGGCGCATGCGCCGTCATGGCCCTTGAGCGCATTCCGGCCGACATTCGCGCAGCCGGCGGCGTGGCACGCATGAGCGACCCGTCCGTGATTCAGGCGATCCAAGAGACCGTCGACATCCCGGTCATGGCCAAGTGCCGGATCGGACACTTCGTCGAGGCCCAGATCCTCCAGTCGCTCAAGATCGACTACATCGACGAGAGCGAAGTGCTGACGCCCGCCGACGAGGCCAACCATGTCGACAAGCATCAGTTCACCGTCCCGTTCGTGTGTGGCGCCACCGACCTGGGCGAGGCCCTGCGGCGCATCAACGAAGGCGCCGCGATGATTCGGACCAAAGGCGAGGCCGGCACCGGCAACGTTGTCGAGGCCGTGCGCCACATGCGCACCATTCGTGGTGAGATCGCGCGTCTTTCCGCCATGCGCGAGGACGAGCTCTACGCCGCAGCCAAGGAGCTGCGCGCCCCGTACGAGCTCGTCGCACAGGTCGCCCGCGAAGGACGACTCCCGGTCGTCAACTTCTCCGCCGGCGGCGTCGCGACGCCCGCCGACGCGGCGCTCATGATGCAGCTCGGCGCCGACGGCGTGTTCGTCGGAAGCGGCATCTACAAAAGTGCCGACCCGGCCCCGCGCGCCCGTGCCATCGTGGAATCCGTCACGCACTTCCAGGATCCCGACGTGCTTGCACGCGTGTCGACCGGCCTCGGCGAGGCGATGGTCGGCATCGGCATGGAGGAGATTCGGGAGGACCAGCTGCTGCACACCCGGGGCTCGTGATCGGGCGTCCGTGCGTCGGAGTGCTGGCGGTTCAGGGAGCCTTCGTCGAACATGAGGAGGCGCTTCGCGACGTCGGGGCCGACACCGTTCAGGTGCGGACCTCCGCCGAGCTCGCTGGTGTCGGCGGCCTGGTGATCCCCGGCGGCGAGAGCTCGACGCTCGGCCTGGTGGCGGGGGAGTCGGGGCTGCTCGATGCCATCCGCACAGCCGTCGCCGACGGACTGCCGGTCTTCGGAACGTGTGCAGGACTGATCATGCTCGCACGCACGACCACCGCGGGCGCGCAGACGCTGATCGGCGCCATGGACACCGTGGTGCGCCGCAACGCGTTTGGACGCCAGGTGGCCTCGTTCGAGGCGCCCGTCGACATGGACGAGGTGGGGGACGAGCCGGTTCCCGGAGTGTTCATTCGCGCCCCGTGGATCGAGCAGGCGGGACCTGACGTCACAGTCCTCGCCACGTACGATGGACACATCGTCGCCGCCCGTCAGGGCGCGATGCTGGTGACGGCATTCCATCCGGAGTTGACCGACGATCGCCGCGTGCACGCGCTGTTCGTCGACATGGTTCGGGCGCACGGCGCCGAAGCTGACAAGGCAAATATCGCGGGAGGTTCCGCTCGTGTCAGGGCATAGTAAATGGGCAACGATCAAGCGCAAGAAGGGCGCAGCTGACGCCAAACGCGGCCAGCTGTTCAGCAAGCTCTCGCGCGCGATCATCGTCGCCGCGAAAGAGGGCGGCGCCGACCCGACGTCCAACGCCACGCTTGCGAACGCGATCCAGAAGGCTCGTGACGCGTCCATGCCGAAGGACAACATCGAACGCGCGATCCAGCGCGGCGCCGGCAGCGGCGACGGGGAGTCCTACGAGGCGGTCCTGTACGAGGGCTACGGCCCGGCGGGTGTCGCGATCATCTGCAACATCCTGACGGACAACCGCAACCGCGCCGCCAGCGACGTTCGGTTCATCTTTACCAAGCACGGCGGATCGCTCGGGACGCCCGGCAGCGTGGCATGGCAGTTCGACCGCAAGGGCATCATCGTGGTCGACGGGGAGGTGGATGAGGACACGCTGATGGAAGTGGCCTTGGACGCCGGCGCCGAGGACATCGCCCAAGACGGCACCCAGTGGCAGATCACCACCGAGCCGACCGAGCTGATGCCGGTCCGCGCCGCCCTGGACGACGCGGGGATCGGCTACGCCTCCGCCGAGCTGTCGATGGTGCCGAAGACCACCGTGTCACCCGAGGAGAAGGAAGCTCGCCAGCTGCTCAAGCTGATCGACGCCCTTGAGGACAACGACGACGTGCAAGAGGTGTACGCCAACTTCGACATCTCCGAAGAGGTGCTCGAAGCCGTCGCCGGATAGCTCGACACCCGGGCCCGCGCCACGGCGTGGGCCCGGCGGTCGTGCAGGAGACGGCCGCCGGGGGGCGTACACTTGTTCGTATGATTCTCGGCATCGATCCCGGGCTCGCGAACACCGGATGGGCCCTCGTGGACCGTCACGGCTCACGTCTGCTCGTCCATGACTGCGGCACCTTCACCACCAGTCCGCGCACCGACCACGTCGAACGTCTGAAGGCGCTGTTCGACTCGGTGGGCGACGTGTTGTCCACCGGCGGTGTCACGCATGCGGCCATCGAATCGTGGTTCGTCCATCCGGTGAGCAAGTCGGCCATGGCAATGGCCGAGGCACGGGGAGCGCTGCTCGTGGCGGTCGCGTCCCACGGCGTGGATGTGACCGAGTACCCGCCCACCGAGATCAAGCTCGCCGTCACCGGAAGCGGCCGCGCAGACAAAGCGCAGATGCGCACGATGGTGACCCGTCTGACCGGCAGTCGACCGGCGACCGACCACGCGGCGGATGCCGTCGCCGCCGCAATTTGCCACCTTCATCGCGCGCCGCTACGGGCCGCCATCCGTCACGCGCAGTAGCCTCGCCGCGATGATCAGATCCGTCAAAGGGCGCCTTGCGGCGCACGAACAGGACACCGCCGTTGTGGAGGTCGGGGGAGTGGGACTGCTCCTTCGCGTGTCGCCCACAACGTCGCGTGAGCTCCCGACCATCGGGTCGGAGGTCGCACTCAGCACCTACCTGGTGGTCCGTGAGGACGCGCTCGAGCTGTTCGGGTTCGCGACCGAGTCCGAGCGGCTGCTCTTCGAGGCCTTCATCTCGGTGAGCGGCGTCGGCCCTCGGATGGGGCTCGCGCTGTGCGGCGTGGATCAGCCGGACGGACTGCGTGTCGCAGTCGCGCGCGGCGACGTCGCGAAGATTCAGCGCGCCCAGGGCGTCGGCAAGCGCACCGCCGAGCGCGTGGTGCTGGAGCTCCGTGAGAAGATCGGCCAGATCGCACCGGCTGCGACGACGACTGGTCCGGCCGACGCGGTTGCAGACGCCGACACGTTCCTGGCGGCGCGCGACGGACTCGTGGGCCTCGGCTTCAGTGCCGAGGATGCCGAAGCCGCGCTGTCGGACGCGCCCGACGGCGCCGACGCCGAAGCACTTCTTCGCCACGGGCTCGGGCGGCTTCGCCGATGAGCGACGAGATCCGTCTGGCGGACCCCGACGACGTCCCCGGGGAGGACGACCTCGATCGCTCGCTTCGACCCAAGTCGCTCGGCGCATTCGTCGGGCAGGCGGCACTTCGCGAAAAGCTCGGCATCTTTCTGCAGGCGGCGAAACAACGCGGCGAAGCGCTGGACCATGTGCTGCTCGCAGGGCCGCCCGGCCTTGGAAAGACCTCCCTTGCCGCCATCCTCGCCAACGAGATGGGCGTCACGTTCCATCCCACGAGCGGGCCGATCCTCGAGAAGAAGGGCGACCTGGCCGCAGTGCTCACCCAGCTCGGTGACGGCGACATCCTGTTCATCGACGAGATCCACCGTCTGAACCGTGCGATCGAGGAGACCCTCTATCCGGCGATGGAGGACTTCCAGCTGGACGTGATGCTCGGGCAGGGCCCGTCCGCCCGCACGCTGCGCCTTGACCTGCCGCCGTTCACCCTGGTCGGCGCGACGACCAGGACGGGACTTCTCGGCGGGCCGCTGCGCGACCGCTTCGGCGTGGTCGAGCGCCTTGACTACTACGCGATCGAAGATCTGGCGGCCATCATCACCCGCTCGGCCGGACTCCTCGGCGTCGACATCGAGCCGGAGGGGGCGACGATGCTCGCAAGCCGCTCCCGAGGAACGCCGCGTATCGCCAACCGGCTGCTTCGCCGCGTGCGTGACGTCGTTCAGGTCCGCGGCCACGCAGGCGTGAACGCGGCCGTCGCCACGGAGGCGATGGCGCTCCTCGAGGTTGACGCCATCGGTCTGGATGAACTGGACCGCAAGATCCTGCGCGTGCTGTGCGACACGTTTGAGGGCCGTGCGGTGGGGCTCGGCACAATCGCCGACGCCGTGGGTGAATCCGCGGACACCATCGAAGACGTCTACGAGCCCTACCTGCTGCAAGAGGGGCTCATCGTGCGAACGCCCCGGGGCCGGCAAGGGACCGCCCGCGCATTTCGCCACCTCGGCATCAACCCGCCGAAGCAGGGCACGTCGAACCAGCCGGGTCTCTTTTAGCGTGTGACGCGAATCGCGCACCCGGGATGGGTTGCGAGACTAGCCCATGCGCTCCAGGCTCGGTTTCGGGACGACCAATCTGGTCAGCCCGAACGCGACCGCGACCACGATGGCGCCACCGACACCGTCCAGCCAGTAGTGGTTGGCCGTCGCCATGACGGTCGTGAGCATCGCCGCCGGCCACAGCCACGCAAGGTGACGCCACCGCGAGCGCACCATCATGCCGATCGCGACCGCGTAGAGCACCGTTTGTCCAACATGCATCGAGGGCATGGCCGCGTAGAGGTTGCGAAACGGCTGAAACCACGAGAGCGCACCTCCGGCCTCGAGTGCCGCCGACGTCGTGTCCTCCATGCCCAGGCCGCTGATGAAGCGCGGCGGGGCGAGGGGGTAGAGCCAGTAGACGAGCACCGCCACGAAGTTCGTGACCCAGTACCACGTGAACATGAACCGAAACCACGAACGGCGAACGAAGAACACCCACGCCAGAAACACCGTGTACCCGGTGACGTAGGCCAGGGTGTAGAACCACGTGGTCGCCCACCGGCCGCCGGGAAACTCGTGGACCGCCCGTTGCACATCCGGCTCGACGAACAGCCCGAGCGACCGTTCCATCGAGATGACCTGGTCGGCGTTGGAATACGGCGCCGTGGCATCCACTGCGGGCGCGACGACGTGGCGAAGCGCCTCGTAGGCGAACATCAGCGCGAGGAACCCGATGACGACCCAAAACAGGGTCGGCCAGGTTTTTCCACGATCGGGGCGGTGCGTCGTCTCAGTCACGGCGCGCCACGGTAGCAGGAGTGTGCGGGGGCCTCCGAACCGTCTGCTAACGTCGATCGTCGTCCAACCCGGAAAAGGCCATCTTCTCAATGCCATCTGCGCTGCAGCCACTGATTCTCTTCGTCGCGATCTTCGCGTTCATGTACCTCCTTGTGATCCGGCCGCAGCGCCGTCGCGCGATGGAGTCACAGGCGATGCAGCGGGCTCTGGCGTCGGGTGACGAGGTCGTGACGGCTGCCGGCATCTACGGCACGATCACCGAGGTCGAAGATGGAGGAACGCTGCTCTTGGAGGTCTCTGAAGACACCGAGATCAGGATCGCCTCCGCTTCCATCGTTCAGGTGGTCAAGAAGAGCGGCGAAATGCCGACAACTGACGTGTCCTCCCAATCGACACCTGAGTAGGTCCTCCCAACAATGAGCCTTCGCAAGCGCTCCCTGACGTCGCTTCTGGTCGTCTTCGGCCTGGTTGTGGCGTCCATCGTCGCGATCATCCTCAAGCCGACCGTCCTCGGTCTCGACCTCCAAGGTGGCACCGAAGTCATCCTGCAGGCCGAACCCACGGCAGACGGCGGGGTGAACTCGAGTTCGCTGAAACGTGCGGTCAACGTCATCAACCGTCGCGTCAACGCGTTCGGCGTTGCCGAGTCCGAAGTTCAGGTCGTCGGCACCGACAAGATTCGCGTCGCGCTGCCGGGCATCGAGGACCAGGCCCAGGTCGACAGTCTCGTCAAGGCCGCCCAGCTCAAGATCTACTCCTACGAGCCGAACCTGATCGGTCGCCTGCCGTTCCCGGCCCCGGCGTCCACCGAGAACCCGACCACCGATCTGTACGCGTTGATCACCTACGCGAACGCAAATCGCGTCACGGATGTTCCGACGACCGCCGGCGGCCCGTACTGGTACCTGTTCCGCAAGGACGCCCAGCACACGCTGATCGCCGGTCCGCAGACCACCAAGGCGGGCATCGCCACCACCTTGAAGAACGACCCGGTGCTCATCGAGGAGTACCGCGAACTCACGAAGACGCCCCGGAACTTCGAGTACCGCTCGGTACCGAAGGGATCGATCATCCTCACCGAGGCCCAGGACGGCGAGAGCTACGACACCGCGACGTTGTGTGGCGCCGGCGGCGTGTGCGTGCTGCTCAAGGACGCCGTCGCCGTCTCGGGCGCCGATGTGACGTCGGCCAACCAGGCATTCGATCAGGCCAGCAAGCCGTCCGTCGCGATCCGCACGAACGACGCCGGCAAGAAGAAGTTCGCGGCGATGACCAAGGCACTCGCCCAGGGTGCCCGCAACGAGCCCGACCCGCAAAACCAGTTTTGGCACTTCGCGATGTCGGTTGACGACGTCATCATCTCGCGCGCGTCCATCGACTACACGAAGTACCCCGACGGCATCGACAGTGCCGACTCGGAGATCTCCGGTGGATTCACCGAGGCGAGCGCAAAGCGGCTTGCCGATCAGATCTCGTCCGGTTCGCTTCCGATCAAGCTGACCAAGGTCAGCACCGCCAAGGTCGGCGCCGCGTACGGCAACGAGTCGCTTCGCAAGGGCCTCACCGCGGGCCTGATCGGTTTGATCATCGTGATCCTCGGCCTGATCGCCTACTACCGCGTGCTCGGCGTCATTGCGGCGATCATCATCATCATCTACGGGCTCATGCTCTGGGCGGTGGCGAAGGTCATTCCGATCGCGCTCACCCTGCCGGGCATCGCCGGTACCCTGCTGACTGTCGGCGTCGCCGCCGACGCCAGCGTCGTCATCTTCGAACGCGTGCGCGAGGAGATCCGTCAGGGTCGACCACCGAAGACAGCCGTCCTGTCCGGATACAAGCGTGGCATCACCGCCATCATCGACGGAAACATCGTCACGCTCCTGACGGCCATCTTCATCTTCTTGCTGTCCACCTCCGGGCCGCGCGGCTTCGCGTTCACCCTGATGGTGGGTGTCCTGCTCGCACTGTTCACGGCCATCATCGCCACACCCGCGGCGCTCGGTCTGCTCGTCGAGTCACGCTTGTTCAAGAACGAGAAGCTCGTCGGACTCACCTCCAAAGAGCCGCGTTGGAAGATGGACATCGTCGGCAGATGGCGCTTTTGGCTCGGCATCTCGTTCATTCCGCTGGTGATCGGTCTCATCTTCGTCTTCACCCAGGGCATCAACCAGGGCATTGACTTCACCGGTGGGTCCAAGCAGACGATCACGTTCGCCAAGAGCGCGCCGTCTGAGCTCGCCGTGCGTGAGGTCGTCTCGGGCGCCGGCTATGGCGACGCCAAGGTCGTCTCCATCACGCAGACGATCGCCGGCAAGCCGACGGCAGGCTTCACGATCGAATCGCGTTCCCTGAACAACGAAGCGTCCGCGCGAGCGCTGCTTGACAAGCTCAACACCAAGTTCCAGTCGACCAATGGTGCCGTTGCCCAGCTCGACTTCGCCGCGGTCGGTCCGACCTTCGGACGTGACGTGGTCCGCAACGCCATCTGGGCGATCCTGTTCTCGTTCATCGCGATCATCGCGTACCTCACGTTGCGCTTCGAGTGGAAGCTGGCGCTTCCCGCGCTGGCGTCCGTGGTCCACGACGTGTGGCTCTCACTGACGATCTACTCGATCGCCGGCCTCGAAGTGACTGCGGCCACCGTCGCCGCCTTCCTCACCATCCTGGGCTACTCGCTCTACGACGTGGTCATCGTGTTCGACCGCATCCGTGAGAACGAGCCGCTCATGCGTGGCCGCCCGTACCGCGAGATCGTCAACCGCTCGGTTCATGAGACGTTGACGCGGTCGATCATCACCATGATCTCGACGCTGCTTCCGGTCGTCGTGTTGTTCCTATTCGGTGGCGAGACGCTGCGAGACTTCTCGTTTGCGCTCCTCATCGGAATCCTGGCCGGTGGCGTATCATCCATCTTCATCTCGTCGCCGCTCGCCGCACTGTGGAAGGAACACGAGCCGGACCAGCAGAAGCTGGCGAAGCGCCTTGCGCGCAAGCAGGCCCGTGCCGCTGCCGTGGACTCCGACATCGTTGATGTGGAAGCCCTGCGTCGCGCGGAGCTCGCCATGGCCGCCGAGGCGCCTCGGACCCCGCAGACCGACATCTTCGGTCAGCCAACCGAGGTCGCTCCGCTTGAGCCGAACGTGGGGACGGCCGAGGTCGATGAGAACCACGACGGGCCGACCCAGGACGACGAGCCACCGACGAACCCCGACACGCCGCGTCCAACCGCGCCGAAGCCCGATCGTCAGCGTCGCCACCAGAATGTGCAACGTAAACGCCGGCGGTAGTCGGCGATGACGGATCTGCGTACAGCAGGAGGTCGCTTCGATCAGTCGAAACTTCCTGATGTGCGCAGATCCCGTCTGATCATCCCCCTCTTCGCGGCAGCAGCCGCGACCTACATCGCGCTTGTTCGCGAAGACGGCATGATCCGCCGCCGGCGGACGACACCGCTCCCGGCCGGCCCGGCGACAGCCGACGTGCCCGATCCGTCGCGCCCGGTCATGCAACCGCCACCCATGCCGTCGGCACCGGTCTACACGCCGAAGCCCACGACAGTGGTCTCACCGGTCGTGGCGCCGGCCACCGACGCTGAGACGGTCGAGCCGCCGTCCACCGTTGTGGAGACGGCGAGCGTCGCATCATCTCCCGAGGTGGACACCCCGCCGGAGCCGATCGAGGCCGTCACCGAGCCGGTGCCCGCGCCGTCACTCGACGTCGCGCCGATCGCAGTGCCTGCGCCCACGCCCGTCGACGTCTTTGAGCGACACATCGCGCCGTCACCGCCACCCGACGCGGCCGACAAGACCGCCCCGGTCGAGTGGACCGAGATGGAGGGACTGCCTGATCTGCCTGCTGCGGCCCAGGGCGCCGCAGCTGCCGGCGCAGTGGCGCCGGAAGGTCCGGTTCTCGACGAAGGCACGTTCTCCATCGGCGGATGGGCCGCCGCACCGGGACACTCCGTCGTATCGGCGGTGACCTACCACCATCGCCTGCCGGCCTCCGTGGATGCCGATCGCATCGTGCTCCACATCGAGTCGGCAGAGAACATTCCCGATGACGGGCTGGTGGTGTTGTCGGATCCCGGGTTCGCTCCGGACCGCGAAGGATTCACGCTGCTTCTCGGTGCCGCCGCCCCGGGGCCGTTTTCCGCGGCCGGAACCTATCGGGCGGTCGGATAGCACCCGTCTGAGGGCCTCGCGGGTCGCAGATCGATCCGTGTGCCCGAACAGGGGTCACATATTTGTCAGGTCCCGTCGTGGTCGTCGCGGTGGTGAGCCGTGCGATGAGCGGCACCTGATGGTTTTTCGCACGTTGTTGAGCCTTAAGTCCACGGGCAGACGCGCCGATAGGCACAAGGACGCGCCCGTACGCCTCCGCTGTGGCGCTCAACAACTGGAGCTTTGACGCGATGAATTTCATCCAAAACCTGGGAATGCCGCAGCGTCTCATTGCCGCAGCCGTCGTGATGCTCATCCTTGCGCTGCTGCTCCTTCGCAAGCGTGGGAGCACCGGTGGCAAGGCGTCGGCGCCGAAGACGTCGTCGGCGAAGGGGTCCAAGACCTCGGCGAAGGGCGACCGGCGTGGCGCAGGGCGTGGTGCAAAGGCGACGTCGTCCGACAAGAAGGGTCGACGTGGTCGCCGCGGGAAGAAGAACGCGGATGACGACGCGGATGATGTGACGCCGACCGCAGTCGGCCGCATGGTGCCGCGCCTGCCATCAGCCGCTGGAGGCGGCGGAGATGATCCCTTTGCCGGAGCCATCGGCTCGCTCGACGCCACCCAGGGCAGTGCTCCCACAGCAAATGGAGCGGTCGCGGAGCCCGGCTGGCCGATGGCAGACCGTGCGTGGCCGACCGATGGCGCGGCCGCACCCGCTGCGGAGACGGACCAGACGACCGGCGTGATCGATGCCGTGGAGGAGTTGCCCGCGGACACCGATCAGACAGGCTGGGTCGAGGAGGAGATTGAAGGGTTCGATCCCGCAACAGGGTGGGGAGAGGACACGAGCCAGGACGGTGAGCCCGCGCCGGTCGACGAGACCGAGACCGAGGCAGAGGCGAACGCAGGTTGGACCGACGACGGTGCCGATTGGACGTCCGACGGCGCCACCTGGGAGACCGTCGACGGCGACCAGCAGGAGGAGTCGACATGGACGACCGCCGAGGAGGGCACCCCGCAGACCGAGTGGACGAACTCCGAGGCGGAGCCTGAGGAAGCTGTCGCCGCGTGGGATCCGGTCGAAGACGAGCCGGTTGCCGAGACGGAGACCTCATTCACCGATTGGGGAACCGATGAGGCGAACGAGGAGGCATGGACCGAGACACCCTCTGAGCCGATCGTCGACGAGCAAGCCGACTTCGCGTGGGACGGCGGAGAAAGCACTGCTGACGTCGTTGAGACGCCGGTGCTCGTCGCCGCAACCATGGCGGACGAGGCAGCCGACACGATGGCCGTCACCGACACGGTGGCCGACGGGTTCGGCGAGATTGTGACGAACATGCCGCTCGTGTTCGACGACGCGCCGATCGATGAATCGCAGCAGTCGCTGTCAGGGTTCGATCAGACCGTCCAGTCGTCAGCTGCCGAGGTTGCTGACACCCCTGTATCGCCGATCGTCGACGAGGCCTTCGCAGCGTACGACGATGCGATCCAAGCCGACGCCCCAACCAGCATCGATGCGTACGGTGACATCGCCATCGGTGAGGTGCCGATGCTCGCCGAAACCACGATGTCCGGATTCGTTCCGCTGCCATCTGACGTGGACCAGGTGCTCGTCGACGTCAGTGAGCCGATCAGCGTGTCGATGCCGGATCTCGACGCCGTGTCCGCGGACGCGATCGCAGTTCATGTCGCGCCGGAGATGACACCCCAGCCCGAAGTCGTCGAGACGATCTTCGATACGCCGCTCATGAGCGCGGAAATCACCGCACCACCCGTCGAAGCCCCGCACTACGAGGCCCCACAGGTCACCGCGGAAATCACCGCACCACCCGTCGAAGCCCCGCACTACGAGGCACCGTCACTGGAAACAGTCGACGCACTGATTCACGGCCCGGCCGCGCTGCGCGCCCCGATCGTCGAGCCTGCCCCGGTTGACGACGAGCCTGTCGTCGCCGAGGTCGAGGAGGACATTCACCTGCCGGCAGTGCCGTCCATGGTGATGTCGGCTCCGCTTCGCAATCCGCTCGATCGCTGGGCCCACCTGACGCCCAGCTCGGACATGGCCGCACCCGTCAGCAGCCCGCTGCGCAGCTGGGAGCGACTCGTCCCGGGCCAGCCGGCGGCACGCTTTGGCGCCGACGCGCCGCTTGAGCCCATCGTTTCCCATGTGTCGGCACCCGTCGCGCCGGCGGAGCAGACGCCTGCCACGACGTGGTGGGACAGCCCGGATGAGAGTCAGCAGACGCAGCGACGCGGCCGATTCGCCCTTGGCGGATACGCGCTGTGCCCCGGCCATCAGGTCGTGAGCGGTGTGACCTTTCGCGACTGCGTCAACCCACCGCCCGTCGACTGGGTCATCGGCCCCGTCAGCGGACCGGTTCCGGCCGGCACGCTCGTCCTGAACGTCGACGGCTGCATGAACTGCCGTGTGGAGGACCTCGTCGTGCTCATGGAGTCCGGCTTCGCACCCACGACGGACGGCTTCAGCCTGCGACTGACCGGTCTGCAGCAGGGCCCGTTCGCCGCCAGTGGGACGTTTGTGATCCACTAGCGACCGGCGTCACATGACGATCGATTGGTTCTGACGGGGTCGCCATCGGCGGCCCCGTCGCCGTTCGGCAGCAGGCGCCCGATCACGCTTGCTAGCCTCGGCTCGTGGGTCTCAGCGAACGACGAGAGAACATTGCCAGGGTTCGCCAGATCGGCGAGGTCGCGGCACGTCACGGCTTTGGCGTCCTGCTCGATTCGCGGCGTGCCCGAGCGATCACCGACGAATCAGGAAGCGCATCCAGCCGCGGTGAACGCCTGCGGGCGATGCTTGACGAGCTCGGTCCGACCTTCGTCAAGTTCGGGCAACTGCTCTCGACACGGCCCGACATCCTGCCCCCGGACCTTGTCCGCGCACTTCGCAACCTGCAGGACAGTGCAGCGCCCTTTCCCGGTCACGTCGCCGAACAGCTGATCACTGCTGAGCTCGGTCGGCCCACGTCGGAGCTGTTCGACCGCTTCGACCCGGAACCGATCGCCGCCGCAAGCATCGGGCAGGTCCATCGCGCATCACTCGATGGACGCGAGGTCGCAGTCAAGGTCCAGCGACCGGACGCCCAGGAGACGGTGTCCAGGGACATCGCACTGCTGCATCAAGTCGCGCGCATCGCGAAGGAACGGGTTCGGCGCCTGCGCTTCGTCGACACCGTCGAAGCCGTCGACGAGTTCTCCCGCGCCATCCGCCAGGAGCTCGATTACCGCATCGAGGGTCGCAACGTCCAGATCGTCGGTCGGTTGTTCGAGGGTGACGAGCACGTTCGCGTGCCCGAGGTGCACTGGCCGCTCACCACCTCACGGGTACTCGTGCTCGACTGGATCGATGGGCCGACGCTCAACCGCGTCGACTTCACCGATTGGTCCGACGTGCAGCGCGAGGCGCTCGCACAGCGCATCAGCGACACCTGGATGCGGATGGTGTTCGAGTTCGGAACGTTCCATGCCGATCCGCATCCGGCGAACATCGTGGTGCTCGACTCCGACCAGATCGGTCTGATCGACTTCGGTGCGGTCGGTCGACTGACCCGGCACGATCGCGAGGCGGCCGTGCGGCTGTTCCTCGACTGCGTCAACCAGAACATCGAGCGCATTCCGCGACGGCTGCGCGACATCGGTCTGCGGTATCCCAAGGAGCGCGAACCGGAGTTGCGTGAGCAGGTCACCGCCATCCTGCAGCGCCACTGGGGAGTCTCGCTCGGCGAGTTGGATGGCCGGGAGCTCCTTCGCGACATCTTCGGCGCGGTGTACGCGGTCGGCGTACGGATGCCCACCCGCTGGGTGATGCTCGACAAGACACTCGCCACCCTGGCGGGGGTCGCCCTTGAGATCGCACCCACGTACAACGTCTTCGAGACGGCCCGCCCGTATGCCAGGGCCCTGTTGATGGAGCGCTACCAGCCGCGGGCGATCGCCGACAGGATCAAGACCGACGGCGACCGCTATCGCGAAGTGCTCGCAGAGTTGCCGTTCCAGGTGCACGACCTGATGGATGAGCTTCGCGAAGGCGAACTCAAGATCGCGATTCAACAGGAAGGGTTCACCGAGTCCACCGAGCGCGCCCTTGGCGCCAGCAACCGCTTCGCGATGGCGATGCTCGCGGCGTCGGTGTTCCTGGGCTCGGCGATCCTCGGCGCCTGGGCGACCGCCGGACCCCAACTGCTCGGGGTGGCCGTCGTCGCCATCCCCGGGTTGCTCGTGGGCGCGGTGCTCGCCGGGCTTGTGATGTTCGGCGTGCTGCGAAGCGGGCGCTGGTAGTGGCCTGGCAGACCCGGCGCGTCCAATTCGACGAGGTGGCGCGACTGGCTGAGGCGCTCGGCTGTCCCGAGCCGATGGCATGGGTCCTCGTGCGTCGCGGGCTGGCCGACCCGCAGGTCGCGCGTGAGTTCCTGGCGTCCGACGGCCCGCTGTCGCCCCCGGAGTCCATTCCGGGGATCGCCGAGGCCGCAGATCGCCTTGCGCAGGCGGTCACACGCGGTGAGCGGATCGTGGTGCACGGCGACTACGACTGCGACGGCATCTGTTCCACCGCCATCGTCGTGCAGGCGCTGCAGGTGCGTGGTGGCCGTGTGAGCGCATTCCTTCCAAGTCGCTTCACCGACGGGTACGGCGTCAATGTCGCCACCGTCGAGCGGTTGGCCGAGGAGGGCTGCCAGGTGCTCGTCACCGTCGACTGCGGCACCTCGGCCGTCGAAGCACTCACCGTGGCGGCGGACCTTGGGATCGACACGATCGTCGCGGACCACCACCTTGCGGGCGGACACCGCCCGCCGGGAATCATCGCCAACCCGGCGCTCGGCCATGGACGCGACGATCTGCCGGCCGCGGCCGGTGTGGCGTTCAAGTTGACCCAGGCGCTCGCGGCGCGCTTGGATGGCGACCGCCTGGCTCCGGCGATGGACGAGGGCATCGACCTGGTTGCCCTTGCCACGGTGGCCGACGCTGTTCCGCTGATCGGCGAGAACCGGCGGCTCGTGGCCCGCGGGCTTGCGGCCATCCACGCCAACCCCCGTCCTGGAATCGCCGCCCTGTGCGCCGCGGCGTCGATCTCACCGCGGTCGGCGACCGCCCGTGACCTGGGCTGGAATCTGGCACCCGCCATCAACGCCTCCGGGCGGATGGACCACCCGATGCGCGCGCTCGAGCTGCTGCTCGCCGAGGATGGGCCGCAGACCACCCTTCAGGCGCGTGCGCTGTGGGATCTCAACATGGAGCGGCGCGCCGTTGAGCAGCAGGTCACGCAGGAAGCGATTTCGATCGTGGAGGCCTCACCGCCGGAGATTCGCGACGCCCATGCGCTCGTGGTTGCGGGGGAAGGCTGGCATGAGGGCGTGGTGGGCATCGTCGCCTCGCGCCTGGTCGAGCGGTTCTCACGACCCGCGATCGTGGTGAGCATCACGCCGGAGGTGGCGAAGGGGTCCGGACGCAGCCTGCCCGGCGTGGACCTGCACTCCCTGGTCGGCGCCTCGGCGTCGCGGCTGCAGCGGTGGGGTGGACACGCCGGCGCCGTCGGCCTTCAGCTCGCACACGACGACATCCACCACTTCCGCGCCGAACTGGCGCAGGCGGCGGCCAGTGTCCAGGCGGCCATCCACCGGGCGCAGGTGCGCACCGTGGACGCCGTGGTGGGCATCAGCGACCTGTCGCTCGCAAGCGCCGAGGCCTTCGACGCGATGCAACCGTTCGGCACCGCGAACCCCGAAGTCCGCATGGTGGTCCCGGGCGCACTGATCGAGCAGGTGGGAACGGTGGGGAAGGACCGCCAGCACCTGCAGGTCAGACTCCGTGCGGGCAGTGCCCACGCACGGGCGATGGGCTGGCGACAGGGCGCGCGCGCAGAGCGGACCGCCGTCGGCGCGCGTGTCGACGCCATCGTCGAGCTCGGAATCGAACGCTGGCAGGACATGGTGGGACCCCGGGTCACCCTGAACGCGCTCGACCCCCTTGAGCCGGCCACTGCGGTCACGGCCCAGTGCACCACCGGGTGC
>CALMXK010000047.1 GCA_937871165.1 uncultured Actinomycetes bacterium | reverse complement strand
GTTCGGTTCCTACATCGTGAACTCGGTGTCCACGGTGATGGCCGACCACCACGCCGGGCCGGGTGCGTCGGCGGCGGTCAGCGAGGCCCATGGCATGGCGGCGGCCATCGGACTCATCGCGCCGCTTGCCATCGGCATCGCGCAGGGCACCGGCATCGGTTGGCGCGCCGGGGTGCTGATCGTGCTGGTGTTGGCTGCGGTCCTGTGGCTCACGATGCGCGACGTGACGATCCCCGACCACCGCGACACGCTTGTGCATCACGACCAGCCGGGTCGGCGTCTGCCGCCGGCGTACTGGTGGGCGTGGGCGGCGCTGGTGGCCTGCGTGGCCGTGGAGTTCTGCGTGTCCATCTGGGCGTCGGTGCTGCTTCGTGAACGCGTCGGGCTGTCGAAGGGTGCGGCCGCGACAGGTGTGACCGCGCTTGTGGCCGGAATGGCCGTCGGACGGTTCATCGCCGGCCGTGTTGCACAGCGCGTGGATTCGGCGCGGCTGATGTACATGGCGATCGCGCTCGCCGGTGTCGGCTGGGCGATTTTGTGGACGGCCACCAACCCGGTGCTCGCCTTCGCTGGGCTTGTGGTGTGCGGTCTTGGCATCGCGTTCCACTTTCCGATCGGCGTGATGCGTGCGCTTGCCACGGCTCCGGGCGATGGCGACCACGCCGCCGCCCGGGCATCGATCGGCACGGGACTTGCGATCGGCATCGGGCCGTTCGCGCTCGGTGCGCTTGCCGACCGGTTCAGTACGCATACGGCGTTCCTCGCCGTGCCGGTACTGCTCGCCCTGGCCGCGCTGGCCGTGGCGGGGAGCGTGCGCGCCGCCGCTGGCTAGTCGAGCTGGTGACGCAGGACGTCCGCCAGCTCGCGCAGCTCCGGCCGGTCGTCGGCCACGGGCGCAAGACAGCTGTCGATCACGTCGGCGACCGGGCGCGGCAGTCGCCGGATCTTGCCGATCGGTGAAGCGGTGCGGCCGGGCAACGGGTCGTCGGCTGAGAACGGGCCAGCGCCCGTCGCCGCCTCGTACAGGGTCACGCCGAGCCCCCACACGTCGGTGGCCGGACCGATGATGCCGCCACGGCGCTGCTCGGGAGCCATGTAGGCGGGCGTGCCGTATCCGCGGCTTCGCCCGGGAGCCCCGGCGATCCCCAGGTCGAGCAGCTTTGCCTGTTCCTCCTGACACACGATGTTGGACGGCTTCACGTCCAGGTGCAGCACGCCGTCGCGATGCAGATACCCGAGCACCGACGACACGTGTACGCCAAGGGCGCAGAGCTCGGCCAGGGGTGAGCGGCCCGAGTACGCGATCAGGTGGCCGAGGGTCTCGCCGGTCACCGTCTCCATGACGACCGCGGGAACCGGTGTGGTGTGCACCTCGTAGCCGCGAACCAGATTCGGGTGCGTGTAGTGCACGAGCATCTGACCCTCGCGCAGCAGGCGTGCACGTGCTGTGCGCGATGCGCCGGGCACCAGCGTTTTGACGATGCAGCGGCAGTCACGTTCATGACTCCAGGCGTCGTACACGTCGGTGTCCTCCCCACGGCGAAGGTGTGCGATCACCTCGTAGCCCGGAAGGATCTCGACGCTGGCCGGAACCGTTGCTGTACTCATGCGATGCCCTCGATCACGCGAAGTGGTGGTGTAGCGGACGGTTGATGCGACGGCTTCACGACGCGGCCCGCGGACAGTTCGATCACATGGTCGGCCGCGGCGATCACCGTCGGATCGTGTGAGATGACGATGACCGTGCGGTCGTTCGCGATCGACCGGATCGTGCGCACCAACTGGCGTGCACCGTGCTCGTCCAAATGATTGGTCGGCTCGTCCAGCACCATGATCGGCGCGTTCCTGACCAGTGCGCGGGCGATGGCAAGGCGCTGACGCTGCCCACCCGAAAGCTGGGCCGCACGCGCGCCAACGTGGGTGTCGTAGCCGTCGGCAAATCCAACGATCGTGTCGTGGATGCCGGCGGTGATGGCGGCGTCGCGAATCTCGTCGTCGGTGGCGTCAAGCCGCCCGAACGCGATGTTGTCGCGAAACGTGCCGTCGATGGCGCCGCCGTCCTGCAACACCACGCCCATCCGTCCGCGAAGCCACGGCAGGTTCAGGTCGCGCACGTCCGTGTTGTCCAGCAGGACACGGCCGGAGGTGGGATCCTCAAGGCGCAGGATCAGTCGAGCCATCGTCGACTTGCCCGCGCCGTTTGGTCCGGCGATCACGGTCACCGTGCCGGGCGCGATAGTGCACGACACGTTGTCCAGCACACGCTCGGTGCCGTAGACGTGCGTCACGTTCTCGAAGCGCAGTGTGCCGGTCACGTGCAGCAAGCGGTGGCTGCCGGGGCGTTCGATCACCGCCGCGGGCTCGTCCAGCAACTCGATCACGCGCTCGGCCCCGGCCGCTGCCGAGTGCAGCGAGGTGGCGAGTTTCGACAGGCCTCGGACCGGACCGTACAGCTGCGACAGGTAGGTCAGGAACACCAGCAGCGCCCCGATGGAAAGGTGGCCGTTGACGAGCTTCCATGAGCCGAAGCCGATCACCACGAGTGCTCCCAACATCTCGATGACCTCGATGAGCGGTGTGAAGATCGCCTGCAGTTTGGTGGAGCGCAGCGCCGCGGTCAGGTTGGCGTAGCTCTCGCGTTCGTAGCGTTCGGCCTGATGGTCGCCGCGGTCGTAGACCTGCACCAGCTGGGCGTTGGACAGACTCTCCTCGGCGAGTGCGCTGATGGAGCCGCTTCGGCGTCGGCGCTCACGCGAGGCGTCGCGGATCAGGTCGCTGAAGCGCTCGGCCACCCAGTAGAACAGTGGGATGACGATCAGTGACACGAGCGCCAGATCCCAACTGAGCAGGAAGAGCGCGGCGGTGAAGAACACGACCTCCGCGCCGTAGGCGATCAGGTCGGTGGCGCCGCCGATCACAAATCCTTCGATGGCGCCGATGTCGCCGTTCAGGCGTGCAAGGACGTCGCCGATCTTGCGGCGTCCGAGTGCGATGAGTGAGATGCGGTGCAGGTGGCGAAACACGTGCATACGGATCGCCAGGATGAAACGCTCGCCAACGAAGGTGGACACCATCTCGTCGCACGCCGAGAGGATGCCGCCGACGACGGTGAACCACACGAACACCAGGGCGAGTTCCGGCAGCCTGTCGAAGTTCTTTGGCACGAGCACGTCGTCGATGACGAGCTTGAAGAGCCAGATCTTGATGGCCTCAACAGCGGGCACGAGTGCGACCAGCACCAGGCCGATGATGATCCATGCGCGCAGCGGGCGCGCGTACGGCCAGAACCGACGCGCCACATGGCGGAGTGTGACGGCCGGGGCAATCGCGACGGCTTCGTCGCGCTCGTCGGGTGTGGTGGCCACGACGCCTACGTCGGGTACACCGGACTCAGCCGGTGCACCCGACGCCCGTGGGTCAAGCCGCTACGACCGGCCGGTGCCGGTGCGGGTCCGGCCGCGGGTGCGGGTCCGGGTGCGCGACGACGAGCTCGACCGGGCCGGGGTGGCCAGGGAGAGGTGGCTGCGACGACGACGACGGCGACGGCGTCCGCCATGCGATGAACCGTGTGACATGACTGCTCCTTTGAGGAAGGGTGCCTCGCCGCCACTGTGGACGGCGAGGCGATGCGGGATTCGCAGGCACGAGGCCTGCAGCTCGTTGGTGTCAGTCCGGACCCGGACGGCACGTCGGACCCTGCGCCACGTTCGTTGTGGGTGTGAACGTTGGGGTTGGCTGTGAATCGGGTCATGGGTGCAGGTCGCTTGGGTCGCTGGCAACTGACACCGGGAACAGTAGGTATACATTTTGAAGTGGTTGTCCATCGCATCGCCAACTCGCCCCAAGAACCGGCACGTGAGCGGTAAAGGATCCGCAAAGGTGCCTCGTATCACTGCCTGGGAATGCGGCTCCCTTCGGACACGGCGGTGTCCACCGTCTGCATCGACTGGGGAATGAGATGACGAAGACAGGGATTGCGTGGGTGGGGCTCGCGACCGCAGGGGTGATGCTCGCAGTGGCCATCACGGCCAACGGACAATCGGGTGGTGACACCACGTTGAACGCATGTGCCAAGGACGCGAACGGGGATCTGCACCTTGTGAGGGCCGGCGTCTCGTGCCCCGCAAACAGCTCGCATGTGGTGTGGAACATCACTGGGCCACAGGGCCCCGCAGGTGTCCAAGGACCGGCCGGCCCACAAGGCCCGGCGGGTCCGGTCGTTGCCGTGAGCCCCGTGGCAGTCGACTGCAGCGTGGATGTGGAGGATGCGCCCTCGACGGCGACGTTTGGCGACTTGGACGGGATCGACGGCGACTCGCAGACCAAGGGATTCGAAGATCAGGTGGAGATCCGCGGTGTCGCGTTTTGCGTGGACACGGCTCTGGCCACCGGCGGATCGAACCCTGGCGCAGTCCGGGTCAGCGACGTGACGATCACCAAGTTGCTCGACTCGGCAAGCGTGCCACTTCTGCAGCGCGCGACGACGGGCACCCGTATTGCCACCGTCACAATCAGCGTCGTGGGTTCGGCCAGTTCGGTGCCGGTCCAGACACTCAAACTCGAGGACGTCGTGGTTACCGCGCTTCATCAGCGCGCCCACGGGGGACGTGCGACGGAGGTCGTGAGCCTGCACTTCGAACGGTTGACCCAGACCACCAGGCGCATCGATGCCAAAGGGGCGCCTGGCCCACCGGTATCGGTCACCTACGACCGGGCCGGGTAGCGTCGACGAAAGGCCCGAGGTGGCGGGCACCGGCCCGCCGCCCCCATGGCCACGGCGACAGATACGATCGGGCCATGAGCGCATTCCTTCACACCATGTACCGCATCACCGACCCGGCCAAGTCGCGCGCGTTTTACGAGGTGCTCGGCTTCACCGCCAGCCACGAGAGTCCCATCGTGCGAAACGGCGAGCTGGAGGCCACCAACTACTTCTTTTCGCTTGGTGACGCCGAGAACGTGTTGGAGTTGACCTTCAACCACGACGGGCGCACGTACGACAACGGCACCGGCTTCGGTCACATCGCGGTCGGCGTTGACGATCTGGACGGCGCGTTGGTACAGCTCGCAACCCAGGGCATCACGCCGGAAAAGCCGCCGTACCAGGTGCGCGAAGGCGGGTCACGCCTGTGCTTTGTACGCGACCCGGACGACTACCGCATCGAGCTCATCGAGCGCCGCTGACCCCTAGTGGTCGTGCGGCGGGAACAGATCGTGTCCATAGCGAATGCGGTGGCGAGTTTCGGCAAAGCGCACGTACTCGAAGATCACAAGTCCGGTGAGAATGGCTGTGACAAGCAACAAGTCGTACATCACCGGAATATGCGAGCCGATCGGAATCGTTGCGAGCAAGGCGAGTGCCGCGATTGGTCGTGAGGTGCCGATGCTCCTGACGATGCGGTAGCGAAACGTGACGAGTGCGAGCAGGTACACGGCCGGCCCAAGATGGATCGCCACCTGCGGGATCCCGTGCAGTTGATCGTGCCACGAGTGCGCGGTGCCGTCGCTGACACCTCCCGCGATATATGTGAGCGCCTTCTTCAGGCCGAGTGCGGCAAGCACGATGCCCGCAACCATGGGCAGGTGCAGGAAGCTGTACCCGTCGCGGGCAAGCGCGGTTCGCTCGGCGCCCTCCGCCTCTGACAGGACGTGCTCGGCAGCGATGGTGGTGACGTCGAAGTACACCCACCAAAGCATGGCGCACAGGAAGATGCCGAGCACGGCCCCGATGATCAATGGCCACGAAACGGGAAGCTCCGTGGCGCCGACACCGATCGAGACGATGCTTTCGCCGATGGCGATGATCACGATCAAGCCGTGGCGTTCATTGAAGTGCTTGGGGTAATAGAGCCGCCAGCCGCCCGGCCCGATGAACTTCGTTCCGAAATAGTCGATCCCGACGGCGACGATCCACAGTGCGAGTTGGGCGTCGCCACCCAGGGCCGCGCCGGTAATGATCACAATCACCGATGCGGTGGCGACGGTGCCGAACCGCAGGAGCGTTTGTGCAAGGTCGGCGTCGTCGGTGTTGCGCGCCGCATACCAAAACAGACCCAGATGGATGTAGCGGACGATGGCGTAACAGACCGCCAACGTCATCGGGCCGCTGACGCCACCGGGAAGATCGGCAAACGATTCGGGGATGGCAAGCGCGGCGATGAACATCGTGGCGACGACCGCGATGAATGCGGCGCGGGCAAGGCCCTCGTCGGCGCGAATCACGTTGCCAAGCCACGAGTACCCGACCCAGCACCACCACACGAGCGCCAACACCACAAGGCCCTGCACCATGCCGCGCAGGTTCAAATGGGTGGCGAGCAGCGCGGTCACCTGCGTGAGCGCGTAGACGAACACCAGGTCGAAGAAGAGCTCGAGCGGTGTGACGACCTCGTCGTCCTTGACGGCGATGCGCCGTCGTGTGGAGGTGGTGCTCACGTGGTGCTCCGCTTGGGCGAGGGGGACATGTCCGGTGAGCGCCGACTGTACGACGGCGGATCCCAATCCGTTGGGTGTGCTCCCGAGATCGGGTGACGATACCAGGGGCCAGATCGGGCGCCGCCCACGGCGCGATGGTGAGGCGGTATCGACCACCTCACGTCAGCGATGCGCATCCCAGTCGGGCTCGCGCTTTTCGATGAACGCCTGCACGCCTTCGAGCGCCGAGGGTTCCATCATGTTGCACGCCATCGTGTGACCCGCGTCGGCGTAGGCATCCTCGATGCCCACTTCCAGCTGGCGGTAAAAGAGCGCCTTGCCGTACGTCACGGCTGCACGAGGTCTTGCAACGATTGCACTCACCAGGGTCTCGATCTCGTCGTCCAGCCGCTCGTCGTCGGCGACGCGGTTGACGAGGCCCTTCTCCATCGCCTCCTGCGCTGAGATGAAGGCGCCGGTGACGAGCATCTCGAAGGCCGCTTTGCGCGACAGGTTGCGCGAAAGCGCCACGCCGGGTGTGGAACAAAAGAGCCCGACGCCGATGCCGCTCACCGCCAGCCGCGCACTCCGCTCGGCCACGGCCAGATCGCACATGGCGACCAGCTGGCATCCGGCTGCGGTGGCGATGCCATGGACACGTGCGATGACGGGAACGGGCAGGCGCTGGATAGAGAGCATCACCCGCGTGCATCGCTCAAACAACGCGTCGTAGTACTCAAGTGACGGGTCGGCGCGCATCTCCTTCAGGTCGTGCCCCGCGCAAAAGGCCCGGCCCGCGCCTGCGAGCACGACGACGCGCGCGCCCTCGTCGGCTGCCACTGCGTCAAGCTCCGCCTGCAGCGCGTCGAGCAGCCCTTCCGAGAGTGCGTTGAACGCCTTCGGGCGGTTCAGCGTCAGCCGCGTCACGCCACGCTCGTCGCGTTCGCGCAGCACCAAGGGTTCATCTGTCGTGTGGTCGGCCATCACTCGATCCCACTGGTCGACTGTGCACGCTCGCGCAGCTGGAACTTCTGGATCTTGCCGGTGGAGGTCTTGGGGATCGACTCGAAGCGGATCTCCGACGGCACCTTGAAGCGGGCGAGCTGTGTGCGGCAGTGCGCGATCAGCTCGTCGGCGTCGACGGTGGCGCCCGGCTTGACCTCGACGTAGGCGAGTGGCGTCTCGCCCCACTTGGGATGGGGCATGGCAACGACTGCGCACGCGAGGACGGCGGGGTGGTGGTACAGCGCGTCCTCCACTTCCAGCGAGCTGATGTTCTCGCCGCCGGAGATGATCACGTCCTTGCTGCGGTCGCGGATCTTCGCGTAACGATCCGGCTCGAGCACGGCCAGGTCACCGGTGTGGAACCAGCCGCCCTCGAAGGCACGGTCGGTTGCGTCCGCGTTCTTCAGGTAGCCCTTCATCACGATGTTGCCGCGGAACATGATCTCGCCGAGGGTTTCGCCGTCGGCTGGCATCTCCGCCATCGTCTCGGGATCCATGACGGTCATGCCCTCCTCCAGCACGTACCGCACACCCTGACGACCGTTCAGGCGACTGCGCTCGGGCAACGACACGTCCTGCCAGCTGGGGCGCTGCGCGCACACCGATGCCGGGCCGTAGACCTCGGTCAGCCCGTACACGTGGGTCAGCTCGAAGCCGATCTGTTCCATGCCCTGGATCATCGCCGCAGGCGGCGCCGCGCCCGCCACCATGCCGCGCACCCGGTGGGTGATCCCTTCGCGCAGCTCGGCGGGGGCGTTGATGATCAGGCTGTGCACGATCGGCGCGGAGCAGTAGTGGTCCACCTGATGCTCGCGGATCGCGTTGATGATCGACTCTGCGTCGATGCGGCGCAGGCAGACGTGCGTGCCGCCGAGCGCGGCCACCGTCCACGGGAAGCACCAGCCGTTGCAGTGAAACATTGGCAGGGTCCACAGGTAGCGCGGAAACGTGGGCATGGTCCAGGTGGCCACGTTGGCGATCGCGTTCAGGTACGCGCCGCGGTGGTGGGTCACCACGCCCTTGGGGTCGCCGGTGGTGCCGCTCGTGTAGCTGACGGCGATGGCGTCCCATTCGTCGGAGGGTCCATCCAAGCGCGGCAGCGGATCATGCGCGGCGAGCAGCGCCTCGTAGTCGTACGTGCCGACGCGCTCACCGTCGCCGAGGTACTCGCTGTCACAGACGTCGATGACGATGGGCGTGCGGCCGTGTTCGTCGCGCAGGATGGCGAGTGCATCCCCGATCACCGGCGCGAACTCGCTGTCGGTCAGCAGCACGCTGGTCTCGCAGTGGTTCATCTGCCAGGCGAGCAGTCGGGCGTCCAGGCGGGTGTTCAGCGTGTTCAGCACGGCGTTGAGCGCCGGTACCGCGTAGTGCGCCTCCACCATCTCGGGGGTGTTCGGCAACATGGTGCTGACGGTGTCCAGACGGCCGATGCCCAGCGCCGTAAGTGCCGCCGCCAGCCGTGCAGTGCGCTCACGCACCTGTGCCCACGTGTAGCGGCGCGCACCGTGAATCACCGCCGGCAGGTCGCCGTAGATCTCGCCACTGCGCTCCACGAAGCTCACGGGACTCAGGGCGACGAAGTTGGCCGCAGTACGGTCGAGGTGCTGTTCGTAGATGCTCAAGTCCACCCCCGGACGCGCGTGTTGGCGGATCGTACCCTCCGCGGCGGCGCGCCGCGCGGTCAGGACCTGGGCGGCGTGTCGGTGACGGGCACCGCCCGGTAGAGGCGCTCGACGTAGGTCGGTCCGTAGTAGGCGGAAAGTTCCTCGAGCGTCTCCGCAACCACCTGGGTCTCCTTGACCAGCTGCGCGTTGGGCGGCACGGCGTCCGGATTCCATGACTCGGCGTCCCAGAGCTTGGAGCGCATGAACGACTTGGCGCAGTGCAGGAAGATCTGCTCGATCTCGACGTGCAGGGCGACCACTGGGCGGTGGTCGCGGACGATCATCTGGTCGAAGTACGGGGCGTCGCGCACGACGCGTGCGCGCCCGTTGATGCGCAGCGTCTCGTTGCGTCCGGGAATCAGGCTGATGATCCCGACGTGCGGGTTGGACAGCACGTTGTGGTAGCCGTCGGCGCGTCCATTGCCCGGCCGCTCGGGGATGGCGATGGTGGCGTCGTCCACCACATGGATCAGCTGGCCGGCCGGGTCGCCTTTGGGTGAGACGTCACACGTGCCGTCGGCGGCCGACGTCGCGATTAGACAAAACGGTGACGCGGCAAGCCACTGCCGGTCGAGCGGGTGAAGTGCGGTGCGCTCCTTCTCAACCGCCCGGCGCATCGGCTCGCCGAGGATTGCGCGAAGCTCATCCGGTCCGTTCACATCGATGATCTGCTGGTCGCTCATGGCGGCGAGCATAGTCCGCCGCTGCGTGCCTGCGTCAGCGCCGGCGTTCGCGGAGTTGGCGCAGGCGGGCGTCGAGCTGCGCTTCGGCGCCGCGGTCGGTGGGGGTGTAGAAGTGCGCGTGCTCCATGCCCTCGGGAAGCAGCGACTCGGCGAGCACCGCGTCGGGGAAGTCGTGCGGGTAGTGGTACCCCTCGCCATGGCCGAAGTGCTTGGCGTTCAACCGACTGGAATCGCGCAGCGCCTTGGGCGGCCGCTGGGCGCCGTGCTTCTCCACATGTTCCAGCGCCGCGTTGATCGCCTTGTAGGAGGCGTTGGACTTGGGAGCGAGCGCCACGAAGATCGCCGCCTGGGCAAGCGGGATGCGGGCCTCCGGCATCCCCACGAACTCCACGGCACGGGCGGCGGCGCCCGCCAGCCCGAGCGCGCGCGGGTCGGCGTTGCCCACGTCTTCGGCGGCGGCAATCAAGATGCGCCGCGCGATGAACTTGGGGTCCTCGCCTCCGTGCAGCATCACGGCCAAGTAGTAGACGGTGGCGTCGGCGTCGCTTGCGCGCATGGACTTGATGAACGCCGAGATGGTGTCGTAGTGCGCGTCGCCGGTCTTGTCGTACACCACAGTGCGCCGACCGTCCGCGTCCTGCACCACCTGGGTGGTGATGGTTGCGCCGTCGGGCAGTCCGGCGGCCGCGGCTTCAAGCAGCTTGAGCGCGTGGCGGCCGTCGCCGCCCGAGCGCTCCACCAGGGCGTCGCGCGCCTCGGGATCCAGTGTCACCCGGTCGGCGAGGCCCTGCGGCGCGTGCACCGCCCGGTCGAGCATGGTGGCGATGGCGGAGCTGTCGAGCGGCGACAGGGTGATGACGTGCATCCGCGAGATGAGCGCCGAGTTGACCTCGTAGTAGGGGTTCTCGGTGGTGGCGCCGATGAGCGTGATCAGCCCGTCCTCGACGGCGGGAAGCAGCGCGTCCTGCTGCGCCTTGTTGAACCGGTGGATCTCATCGAGGAACAGCACGGTGCGCTGACCGGAGGTCAGCCGGTCGCGTGCGCGGGCGATGACGGCACGTGCGTCGGCGAGTCCTGCAGACACGGCCGACAGCTCCTCGAACGCGGCGTTGGTGGACGCCGCAACCACGCGCGCGAGGGTCGTCTTGCCGCACCCCGGGGGCCCGTGCAGGATCAGCGACGGCACGCGGTCGCCGGCGATCGCCGTGCGAAGCGGGCTGTCGGGGCCGAGCACGTTCTCGTGGCCCACCACGTCGTCCAGCGTCGCGGGACGCATGCGCGCCGCAAGCGGTCGGTTGGTGGCGAGTTCCTGTTCGACCAGTGGGCCGAACAGGTCATCCTGCGGTTCTGGCGGCACGGTTCCCTTCGAGGATGCGGGGTTCGGGTGTCAGGGCGGCCACGGCCGCTCCGACAACCGGGACGGCGGTGATGATCCACAATGCCATCTCGCGTCCATGGGCGTCGGCGATCCAGCCGATGGCCGGAAGCCACGGCGTGGCCGCACCGATCGCGCCAAAGCCGAGCACCCATGCCGCCGCCAGCGCCAGACGGTGAGGCATGTAGCGCTGGCCCATCACCACAGTGGCGGAGAACGAGGCCATCAACATGAAGCCGGCGAGTGACAGGAACACGACGCTCATGGCGCCCGTGGTGAGGATGAATCCGGCGGTGGCGGGTGCGGCGAGCAGCAGGCTGCCGGCGAGCATCGGTCGCCCGCCGATGGCGTCGGCCACCGGTGAGCCGACCATGGTGCCGATGGCGCCGGTCATCACGAACGCGAAGATCACAAGCCCTTGTTGGCGGCCGCTCATGCCACGTTCGGCCGTCAGGTAGAGGGGCACGATCGCCATCAGTCCGAACTGCGCCCAGGTTCTGAGGCTCACCGCGGTGACGAGCCAGCTCATGCCGCGCACGTCGCTGCGGGCGGTGGTGTGCGAGGCGGCGCGCGTGACGGGCACGTGCATCCGTCGTGCATTGGCGAGCAACACCGCCAGCGCGATCGCGCCCGGCACCAGCACGATCAACGTGGTGCGTTCGTCGAAGCGGGTGATGAGCAGCGCCACGAGCAGCGGGCCAAGCGCGAAGCCGATGTTGCCACCGACGGTGAACCAGGCGACGCCGCTCGCTTTGCGCGATCCGGCGAAGTGGTTGGCAAGGCGCGCGGCTTCGGGATGGTAGGCGCCCACGCCCAGGCCGCCGATCACGATCAGCGTGAGCAGCAGCCAGTAGCTCGTCGCCAGTCCGGCAAAGCCCATGCCCAGGGCCGCGGCGCCGACCCCGGCCCACAGGAACCAGGTGGCGGTGATGCGGTCGGCGACCATTCCGAACAGTGGTTGGATGAAGGACGAGGAAAAGGTGACCGCCGCCAGGATGAGTGACGTGCGAAAGTCGGACAGGTCCAAGGCGCGTTTGAACGCGGGCAGCATCGGGCTGAGCATGCCGACGCTGAAATCGACCACGAAGTGGCCCACCGACAACACGCCGAGTCGTCCGCGGTCGTGCGGAGCGTTAGCCTCGGTGTCATGAACGGTGGGATCAGCGGTGCCGACATCCATGCGCAGCTTCGTCATCTCGGTCCGGGAGCGTACGAGTCTGAGCTTGCCGAGGCCTGGATCGATCCGGACGCGACGTTTACGTGCGTCGAGGAGATCGAGGCGTCATGTCCACCGGAGCGGATCGGTCTGTCCCCCGGTGCCTTTGCCGCTCTGCTCGGTCCCTTGTTCGGGGAGTTCGAGTAGGGGTCCGACGTCGTGGTCGATGATGAATTCGGCGTCCAGGGATGCCGGCTCCCACCATTCCGCGGAGCGCACCAACTGGTAGATGCGTGCGATCGCCAGGCTCGCACCGAGTGCGGCCACAGCGGCTGAGAGCATCGTAGTCAGTGAGCTCTCGGTGCCGAACAGACCCGAGGGCGAATAAATGAACCTGCCGTCGATCGGATCTTGAGTTTGCTTCGCGTCGACGAGTGGGCAGAAGACGAGACCCCACAGCAGGAACGGGATCGGCGCGAAGGAGAGGCCTTTGCGCCACTCTTTGCCGGGAAGAAGACGTTCCATCGCGGCGAACAGCAGCACCACGCCGATCGCGATGACGAGCGTGCCCCACAACGCTTTCCGTGCCGGTTCGGCGCTGGCGCCGAGGGCGTTGCCAAGGCCGTCGGGAAAGTCGTGGCTGGTCCACGTGGTGCCGAGGATGTGGCCGCCGTGGCCCTCCTCGATGATGGCCATCCAGAACGCGCCGCCGATGATGGCGGCGAACAGCACGGCGCACACCCAGCGCGCGGTGCGCTTGAGCGACTCGATTGGCGATGTGCCGGTTGTGGCGTCCACAGGCAGGAGGCTACCCCTGCGTCGATCCGATGGCCAAGGGGCTAGCCCCGACGGCTACTCGCGGGAGAGTCCGAGCGCGATCGCTCTCGCCGACAACGCCGCCGTCTTGCGGACGCGGGTCTGCGGTGTGGAAAGCCGCAGTCCCGGTATGAATTGTGTATGTGGTGCCCGGCACCAGAGGGACAAAGTGCTGCTCACCTGAGGTGCGGTCTTTCGCGCAGGTGGTGCCACAATGTCGGTGGAGGTGTCGAGCATGATCACATCCGACGAGTTTGGTGAGGCAGTCGAGACGGCGTTTGCTCCCCTTGTCGACGACGTCGGGCTCATCGGCCCGCTCAAGATGGACTCGCGAGTCGTCTATGCGTCGGCGAGCCTTTCGTTCCTCGTGCGTTTTCGCAGCTTGCACTGGGACGAGGGTGGCTACGCCTGGACCTCGGTTCAAGTGGACAGCTTCCGGTCGGCGTCCGTTGAGGGCTTGTTTGTTGCTGCCGGCCTCGGACCGGTCCAGCGGGTCCATACCGTCGCGCGGACCATGCAGTCCCTAAAGGTGGCGCTCGATTCGCAGGCGAGTGCCATCAGGGCGCTGTTGCCGGTGCTTGAAGGTGAAGGCGGCGACGCGCTCTTTCGCGCCTGCATCGGCCGCTGATAGATGTGCGGTGCGCGCCCCGAAGGTATGAATTGTGTATGAGGTGCCCGGCACCAGAGGGACAAATCCCGCTCCGGCCTGGCTCCGCGACGCGATCAGAAGTTGTCGACGGTCGTCCAGGACCAGTGTTCGTCGAGCCGATGGAAGTCGACGCCTGGCTGTGGGAGTGGCGTGCCGGGTGGGAAGTAGACGAGGACCAGCCCCGTGAACAGCTCAATTTCCTCAGCGGTCGTCAGGGAGATCGCACCGTCAGGTGAGCGTTCCCACGATTCGATCAAGTAGAGCCCGACCCGTCGGTTGAGCAACTCGTTGTCGGTGTCGCGCGGGAGGGTCTTCGCCGTTCGCTCCAGCGCGGACTGGCTCATGTTCCAGCGCATCGCTTGGGGCGCTCCGGAGGCGATGATCAGTGCGGCGAGAGCGGCGAGCACCGGCGCGGCCAGGAACCATTTGGATGGGGGTCGCCGCATGAGCGCTTCGATGAGTCGGATCACCCAGATGAGTCCCAGGATGAACGTTGCCGTCGCGCCGATCATGAAGGAGTCGAACGACCACCCGGGCAAGCTTGCGCTCCAAATGAGTGTGAGCGCAGTGAACAGTGCGAACGTGTGGAAGATGAGGCGTGGCGGGCGCCACCCCTTGCGCGCGTCTGCTTGGGCCAGCTGCGTGACGGCGGTGTCGGTCACCGGGGCGGATGGAAACCCCGGCGGTTGGTTCGTCGACGCGGAGTCCATGGCGGTGAGGCTAGTGGGCGAACTAGGGAACCCCGCGCCGAGTCGGTGTCTCCTCGAATAGCCCCCACCGGATCGGCCGAGCTATGCCGTCGTGGCGGGACAAAGTCACCGGGATCTGCGATCAGCTGGCGCGCCAACTCTCCCAAAATGTCGGTGGGAACTCGACCAGAATGCGAGGCCGCGCGGGTTGTTCGAGGTCGTCGAACGGTGGATCTGTCGTGTCCTCAGTCGTGGATTCGTCGTATCCCTTCCCCAGTACCGCGCCGGTCATCGTGTGAGATGCGCCACTTGGCGAGGCCACTGATTTCCTCCCCGACGGACAAAATGCTTATAATCCAGTGGTAATTACCGTGTCTTTGGAGAGACCCCGCATGGCGACGTACCAACAGCTGCTCGCGCAGGCCAGAGAAGAGATCCCCGAAGTCGATGCCGCCGGCCTTGCCGAGCTGCTCGCCGCACCAGACGCGCCCGTCCTGATCGACGTGCGCGAACAGAGCGAATGGGACGAGGGATACATCCCCGGGGCGGTCCACGTCTCCCGCGGATTCCTCGAAAGTCGCATCGCCGGTGTGGCGCGGCCGGACACGCCGATCGTGCTCTCCTGTGCCGGCGGATCGCGGTCGCTGCTTGCCGCGCAGGCCCTCAAGGCAATGGGCTACGAAGACGTGACCAACCTGGCCGGCGGGTTCGCCGACTGGAAGCGAAACGGCCATCCCTTCGACGTTCCGCGCCGCATGAGCGAGGACGCACGGCGCCGCTACTCACGCCACCTGACGCTGCCCGAAGTTGGGGAAGCCGGACAGATGAAGCTGCTCGACGCCAAGGTCCTGATGATCGGCGCCGGTGGCCTCGGCTCACCCAGTGCGCTCTACCTTGCGGCGGCCGGTGTGGGCACCATCGGGCTGGTCGACGACGACGTCGTGGACGAGTCCAACCTGCAGCGCCAGATCATCCACTCCACCGACCGCCTCGGCATGCTGAAAGGCGAGTCGGCGAAGGCAGCCATCCAGGCGCTGAACCCCGACGTGAAGGTGAACGTCCACGCCACGCGGATCAACCGCGACAACGTGCTCGACCTGCTCAGCCAGTACGACGTCATTGTCGACGGCGCCGACAACTTCCCCACGCGCTACCTGCTTGCCGACGCGTCGCTCATGACCAAGACGCCGCTCGTGCACGCAAGCATCCTGCGCTTCGAGGGCCACGCCAGCGTGTTCACCCCGTACGACGGGCCCTGCTACCGCTGCTTGTTCCCGGAGCCCCCGCCGCCGGACCTGGCGCCAAGCTGTGGCGAAGCCGGCGTGCTCGGCGTGTTGTGCGGTGTGATGGGCGCGATCCAGGCGAACGAGGCGATCAAGCTGATCCTCGGTGTGGGTGAGACCCTCGCCGGACGTCTGCTCGTCTACGACGCACTGGGCATGGAATTCACCGAACTGAAGGTGCGTCGCAACCCGGACTGCCAGGCCTGCGGTCCCAATGCGACACTCGAACTGATCGACTACGAAGACTGGTGCGCCGGGGCCGGGCGTCACACAGTGGTGAGCGCATGACCATCAAGATCCCACCCGTCCTTCGTCCGTCCGTCGGCGGCGAGCGCACCATCCAGGCAACCGGCGCCACTGTCGCCGACGTCCTGGATGACCTGTACGCCAAGCATCCGTCGGTCAAAGCACAGCTCGACGCCGGTGACGGCACCCTGCACCGGTTCGTCAACCTGTACCTCAACGACGAGGACCTGCGGACGATGGAGTGGCTCGAGACCGCCGTGGCCGACAGCGACACGCTCACCATCCTCCCGGCGATGGCCGGCGGCTCCCGGTGACGATCGCGATGCCAGCCCTGTCCGGCGTCGTGCCGGACGTGACCGCCATGATCGGCAACACGCCGCTCGTGGACGTCTCGCGGCTGAGCCCCAACCCGGATGTGCGCATCCTGGCCAAGATGGAAAGCGCGAACCCCACCGGCTCCATCAAGGACCGCACGGCGCTGTCGCTCATCAACGACGGCGAAGAGCGCGGCCTGATCCGCCGCGGCGACACCATCCTTGAACCCACCAGCGGCAACACCGGCATCGCCATGGCAATGATCTGCCAGGTGCGCGGCTACAAGCTGGTGGCAGTGATGCCGGACAACGTGACCGCCGAGCGGCGCCAGCTGCTCACCCTGTTCGGCGCCGAGATCATCGAGTCGCCCGGCGACCAGGGATCAAACGGCGCGGTCGTCATGGCCAAGGAACTCGCCGAAAAGCGCGGCCTGTACATGCCGTACCAGTACGGCAACCCGGCCAACCCGCGCGCCCACGCCGAAGGCACGGCCGAAGAGATCGTGCGCGACTGCCCGGAGATCGACGTGCTGGTGGCCGGCCTTGGTACCGGCGGCACCCTGATGGGATGCAGCGAGCGGCTGAAGCGCCACCGCGCCGACATCCAGATCGTGGCGTGTGAGCCGATGCAGGGCGAGCCGGTGATGGGGCTTCGCAGCCTGGACGACGGGTTCGTGCCACCGATCTTCGACATCACCAAGCTCGATCGCAAGATGCTTGTGCAAAACACCGACGCGCTCACCATGACGCGGCGCCTGGCGTTCGAGTGCGGCCTGTTCGTGGGCGTCTCCTCCGGCGGCGTGTTGCACACCGCTGCACGGATGGCTGCGCGTATGGATCGCGGCACCGTGGTCGGCATCGTCGCCGACGGTGGCTGGAAGTACCTGTCTGCGGGGATCTGGACCGACGACACCGATGTGGTGGAAGACCGTTTGGACCGCGGGGTGTTCTGGTAGGCGAGGTGCTGACATTGCCTGCCGAGCTTGCCGACGAGCTCGTCACCCACGCCACCAGCGAGAAACCCAACGAGTGCTGCGGTCTGATCAGTGGCATCGACGGCGTGGCGCACCGCATCTACCGGCTGCGAAACACCGAGGCCAGCCCGTTCTTGTACGCCATGGATCCGCGTGAGCAGCTGCGGGTGATGGACGAGATCGACGATGCCGGCCAGGACTTGGTTGCCATCTACCACTCCCACACCCGATCGGCGGCGTACCCGTCGCGCACCGACGTGGAGCTGGCGTTCTATCCGGCAACGCCGTACCTGATCGTGTCGCTGCAGGATCCGAACCAGCCGGTCATCCGGGCGTTCATCCTGTCGCGGACCGCCGCTGCGGATGAACAGATCCGCGAAGTGCCCGTGGAGATCCGCTAGCGGCGTTTGCAGTTAACCGTTCTGGTGTCTGACACCAGAACGGTTAACTAGAAGACCTGTAAACGGGCAGTTTTCGTGCCTTGCCAGGCGAGACTCGCCGGCAGCGTTTTACGAGGAGAGTCCGAGCGCCTGGCCGAACGTCGGGTTGTCGCGGACCAGCGCCTTCATGACGTACCGCGACCCGTCCACGTTCAAGTGGCCCGCGTTGCGGTACAGCAGCGTCTTGCCGTTGGTCATGCTGCAGGTGGCGCCGTTGCAGAAATACTTGGCCGAGCCCATCAGCGTCACGCCCGGCACATCGGTCGCCACGGCGGCCAAGGCCGAATGGATGCGCCGGTTCTGTGTGCGGTAGCCCTCGTTGGTGTTGGAACACTGGCGGTCGATGTGCAGCGCCGTCTGGCCGTACTTGCAGCCGAACGCCGAGATCGCGAAGTTCGGACCGTCGTCGGTCATGAACACCTGCCGCCCGCCCTGGCTCAGCGTACGCATCGTCTGGCGAAGGCCGGCCTCGTTGGTGCCGCGCTTGCGCCAATGGGAGTTGACCACGAAGGTCCGGATCGTCTGATCCTGCGCCACCGCGCTGAGCACATAGTTGAACTGCGGATCGGACGGGATCGGGCTGCCGTTCACGATGTAGAAGGCGACGTTGCGGGACGGGGCCTGCTCCGCGAGTCCCACGAACAGGTGCTCCGCGTGGCTGTCGCCGAGCAGCACGGTATCCACCGGACCGGACCGAGACTGGTAACAGCGCGGGATGCGACGAAACGGCTGCGCATGGTTTCGCAGATCCGCGTTCTCGCACGGCGTGAAGTTGGCGGCAAGGTAGGCGTAGAAGGCGTCGTCGCCGACCTCACCGGTCATGTCGGACGCCACCTGCCCTTGGGCGTACCGCGGCTCCCAGTAGTTGGCGGCAATCGTCCACACCACGGCGGCGAGCGCCACCGGGGCGGCGAACACCATGCCGATCGAGCGCTTGCGTCGCGGTCCGACACCCCAGTTGCGACGACGAAGCGGCTCCTCCACCAGGTGGTAGGAGAGCGCTGCCGGAATGAAGGACACCGAAGCTGCGGCAAGTGGAGCCCACGATGTAGTCGGCCACAGCGTCATTGCGATCACGATCAGCGGCCAGTGCCACAGATAGATGGAGTACGACCAGTCGCCCAGTCGCACCATCGTGCGGCTCGTCAACGCGCGCGTCACCGGGCTCGCTTCCGCACGAGTGCCGCCGGTGATGAGCAGCGCGGTTCCCAAGACCGGCAGCAACGTCCACGGACCGGGGAACGGCGTCGTCCCAGAAATCACGAAGAAGCTGGTGAGCACCATGGCCGCACCAAGCAGTGTGGCGCGCGCCGCGTCAACCTTGCGTAGACGCCCCAGGCGTCCGGCGTTCAGCGCGATTGCGGCGCCGACGGCGAACTCCCACGCACGACTGTACGGGCTGTAGAAGCCCGCGAGCGTTCCGCCCGGATGCGACACGCCCCAGAACGCGATGAACAGTGACGACACGATGACCAGACGCACCACGGTGTGCGGAAAGCGGGCGTTGCCCACGCGGCGCGCATAGACCCAACACGCCCCGAGTAGCGCCGGGAACACGAAGTAGAACTGCTCCTCCACCGACAACGACCAGGTGTTCAGGAACGGGTTCTGATCGGCAGGGGCGTCGAAGTACCCGCCGGTGACGTTGGCGATCACGAAGTTGGCGCAAAATAGCATCGCAGCGATGGCCGTCTGCCCCGACACCTGTTGCGGCCCGAGCGGCGACATCGTGAACGCGGAGATCGCCATGATCGTGGCGACCATCAGCGCAAGCGCCGGCGTCAGACGTTTGAACCGCCGCAGATAGAAGCGGCCGAACCGGATGCGGCCGTGCTCCTTGAACTCCCGCATCAACATGCCGGTGATCACGAACCCGCTGATCACGAAGAAGACGTCGACCCCCACAAAGCCGCCCGGCAATGGAAGACGCGAATGGAAAATGACGACCGCCAACACCGCAAGCGCGCGCAAGCCCTGCACGTCGCGACGGTGGGTGCTGGGGGTGGCATGCGGCGCAGCGTCCGGCGCCGACCGGCTGCGACGGTTGGTCGAATGCGGCTGTGCCGCGCGTGCTGTGACGTGTCGAGGTGCCGTGGCGTGTGTGGGGACGAGGAACGGGACAAGGTTCTGTTCGTCGCTGTTCCCGCCCGTCCTGCCGCGTATCGCCTGCACATCGCCCAAAATGACGACGGGCCGTCCGAGGAAGTCCTCGAACGGCCCGTGCCGGTACCTCGTGCAGCGCGTCTGCGCTCACCCGATCAGTACGGGGACTCCGATGCGCCGATGCCCTCGTCCGACGGGTCCGTGGCCTTCTTGGTGCGGGTGCGGCGCTTTGGCTTTTCGGCCTCGGCGTCTGTGCTCGCGGCAGCTTCGGCGACGGGCTCGTCGACCTTCTTGGTCGAGGTGCGGGTGCGGCGCTTTGGCTTGTCGGCCTCGGCCGCTGCGTCAGTGCTGACGGCCACCTCGGCGACGGGCTCGTCGACCTTCTTGGTCGAGGTGCGGGTGCGGCGCTTTGGCTTGTCGGCGTCGGCCGACTCGTCCGCGGGTGCAGCTGCTTCGGCGGCCACGGGCTCGTCGACCTTCTTGGTCGAGGTGCGG